>NZ_JBFAOH010000005.1:0-338615 GCF_040675175.1 Nonomuraea sp. NPDC049649 | reverse complement strand
GACGGCGTCGCCTACGACCCCGCCAAACACGGAGCCCTTCAGGCTCTGATCCAGCAAGATCAACAAGCAGCAGCTTGACACAGGGCTACTCATGACACCTCCACCAGGAGCCCGCGCTCGCGCAGGTAGTCCAGCGCGGCCGGGGCCTCGTCACCGGTCAGCGCCACCCGCAGCCGCCCGGCCGAGCCTCCCCCGATCTCCTCGATCGCGCCGCCCAGAATGCTCACGTCCACGTCGAACTTGCGCACCACCTCCGACACCAGCGGCCGGTGCGGGTCGCCGGTGAAAGTGAGCGTCACCGAACCCTCCGGCGCGGGGCCCGGCAGGGGGAAGATCTCCCGGGTGAGCCGCGAGCCCGGCGTCCTGATCAGGTCCGCGATCGCGCCGGACTCCTCGATGCGCCCGCCCGACATGATGGCGGCCGAGTCGCAGACGTTCTTCACCACGTCCATCTCGTGCGTGATGAGCAGGATCGTCAGCCCCAGCTCGGTGTTGAGCCGCTTCAGCAGGTCCAGGATCGACAGCGTGGTGGCGGGGTCGAGCGCCGAGGTCGCCTCGTCCGACAGCAGCACGGCCGGGTTGCCAGCCAGCGCCCTGGCGATGCCGACCCGCTGCTTCTGCCCGCCCGAGAGCTGGTGCGGGTGGTCCCGCTCGCGCCCGGCCAGCCCCACCAGCTCCAGCAGCTCGCCGACGCGGCGGCGGCGCTCGGCCCGCGGCACGCCCATGACCTCCAGCGGGAAGGCCACGTTACCCGCGACCGTGCGCGAGGAGAGCAGCGCGAAATGCTGATGGATCATGCCGATGCGGCGGCGGGCCCGGTTCAGGTCACGCTCGCCCAGCCCGGTCAGCTCCTGACCCGCCACCCGCACCGAGCCGGAGTCGGGCCGCTCCAGCAGGTTGACGCAGCGCAGCAGGGTGCTCTTGCCGGCGCCGCTGCGCCCGACCACCCCGTACACCTCGCCCTCGCGCACGCGCAGATCCACACCGTCCAGCGCGACGGTGCGGCCGTACGCCTTGCGCAGGCCGGAAACCTCGATCACGAACTCTTCCCCATGACTGACGGGCGGCCGCCGGCCGCCGAACTGGCAACGATCCGGTACGAACCCGGCCTGCCTATCGGGAGCCGGGGTGGAAAGGCAGGTGGCTGAGCCTGCGCAGCACGAAATGGGGGGTGATCATGAAGAGACCTTCGGGGGAGAGTCTTGGGCGGTCAGCTGGCCTGGCGAGCGTTCATACACAGGCGACAGCACCGGCCGGATCGGTGATGCGCGCGTCCCTCGGTCATGCTCATGCCAACACCACCCCGTACCGCGGCTATTCCTGCCCTAGACAGTGACGTCGCTCACGCTGTACGGATCGCGTAGCGGCTCCGCCCGCCGGGCGAAGTCCGCCTTGATCTCCCGCATGCGCGGACCCGGCTCGTAGAAGCGTCCCTTGGTCTCCCCGTACGGCTGGAGCCACCCCTTCGCGGCCAGCTCCCGCAGATCGCGGGCGGCCTGCCCCTGGCTCAGCCCCTCGTCGGCCTGGTAGCGGCTCCGGCGCAGCCTGCGGTTGACGAACACCTCGTAGAGCGCGGAGACGGACCGCGTGTTGAGGCCGTCGGCGTCCACCCGCTCTTCGAGCAGCATCCAGACCTCCCCGGCCTCGGCGAGCCGCCGCCGCACGCGCTGCGCCTGGAGGTGGTGGGCCCGCAGACAGAACCGGACCCAGGAAAGGGTCGCACCGTGCGGCTTCCAGCCTCCCTGCTGGACCGCGCGGAGCGCGCGACAGTAGTCGGTAGTGTTCTCGCCGATCCCGAGCCACTCCTCGATCGAGGAGAACTCGGGCGTGAGAATCTGGTCCCGGCCCAGCAGCAGGGTCTGCAGGGCTCGCGACATCCGGCCGTTGCCGTCGCGCCACGGGTGGATGGCCACCAGGTTGAAGTGCGCCATGGCCGCCCGCACATAGCTCGGCGCGTCCAGATCACCCGCATTGAGCCAGGCGATGAGCTCGTCGAGCAGACCGGGCACCGCTTCGGCGTCCGGCCCTTCGTACACCACCTCCCCCGTCGCCGCGTTGCGGACGTAGATGCTGCCAGGCCGCACGACACCGGGAGTCTTGTCGCGGTGATGGCCGATCATCATGAAGTTGAGGGCGTTGAGCAGGCCGACGTCGTAGCGGAACCGCGGTGCCCTGGACAGCACCTGGATGTAGGTGAGCGCCTGCTGGTAACCGGCGATCTCCCGGGCCACCCGCCCGGAGGCCTCCAGCGGCTCCCCCTCCATGATCGTCGATGTCCTCGACGCTGGCGTAGTAGCCCTCGATCGAGTTGGAGCCCGGATCACCCTGGCCTGATTCGGTCATTTTGGAGATTTCGTCCTCGTTCGTACAGCCAAACGCCCCGCGCGGAGCGGGGCGTTTGCTCGTACGGGTCAGGCCGCGACGCTGCCGGCCACCTTGGCCGGGGTGAGCGCGATGTCCAGGACCTCGCGGACGTCGCTGACCGTGTGGATGGTCAGCTCGTCGCGGACCTCCTGGGGCACGTCGTCCAGGTCGGGCTCGTTGCGGGCCGGGATGAGCACCGTGGAGATGCCCGCCCGGTGCGCCGCCAGGAGCTTCTGCTTGACGCCGCCGATCGGGAGGACCCGGCCGGTGAGCGAGATCTCGCCGGTCATCGCCACGTCGCCGCGGACCTGACGGCCCGACAGCAGGGAGGCCAGGGCGGTGGTGAGCGTGACGCCCGCCGACGGGCCGTCCTTGGGCACGGCGCCGGCCGGGAAGTGGACGTGCACCGAGCGGTCCTTGAGCGCCGTCACCGGCAGTTCCAGCTCCGCGCCGTGGGAGCGGAGGTAGGACAGCGCGATCCTGGCCGACTCCTTCATCACGTCGCCGAGCTGACCGGTGAGGGTCAGACCGGTCTCGCCGGTCTCGGGATCGGCCAGCGACGCCTCCACGTAGAGCACGTCGCCGCCCGCGCCGGTGACCGCCAGGCCGGTCGCGACGCCCGGCACCGAGGTGCGCTGGGCGTTCTCCGGCAGCGCCGACTCCGGCACGAACCGGGGCCTGCCCAGGTAGTCCGTCAGGCCGTCGGCGCGGACCGTGACCGGCAGCTCGTCACCCGCCGCGATCTTGCGCAGGACGCGGGCGATCGAGCGCTCCAGCGACCGGACGCCGGCCTCGCGGGTGTACTCGGTGGCCAGGCGGCGCAGCGCCGCGTCCTCGACGGCGACCTCCTCGGCCGTCAGGCCGGCCAGCTCCAGCTGGCGGGGCACCAGGTGGTCGCGGGCGATGGCGACCTTCTCGTCCTCGGTGTAGCCGTCGAGCGTGACGACCTCCATCCGGTCCAGCAGCGGGCCGGGGATGGCCTCCAGGACGTTGGCGGTGGCCAGGAAGAGGACGTCGCTCAGGTCGAGCTCGACCTCCAGGTAGTGGTCGCGGAAGGTGTGGTTCTGCGCCGGGTCGAGCACCTCCAGCAGCGCGGCCGTCGGGTCGCCGCGGTAGTCGGCGCCGACCTTGTCGATCTCGTCGAGCAGCACGACCGGGTTCATCGACCCGGCCTCGCGGATGGCGCGGACGATCCGGCCGGGCAGCGCGCCCACGTAGGTGCGCCGGTGGCCGCGGATCTCCGCCTCGTCGCGGACGCCGCCCAGCGCCACGCGGACGAACTTGCGGCCCATGGCGCGGGCGACGGACTCGCCCAGCGAGGTCTTGCCGACGCCGGGAGGGCCGGCCAGGGCGAGCACGGCGCCGCTGCGGCGGCCGCCGACGACGCCGAGGCCCCGGTCCTGGCGGCGCTTGCGCACGGCCAGGTGCTCGATGATGCGGTCCTTCACGTCGGACAGGCCCGTGTGGTCGGCGTCCAGCACCTCGCGGGCGCCGGTGGTGTCGTAGTTGTCGTCGGTACGGACGTTCCACGGCATGTCGAGGACCGTGTCGAGCCAGGTGCGGATCCAGCCGGTCTCCGGGGACTGGTCGGAGGTCCGCTCCAGCTTGTCGACCTCCTTGAGCGCGGCCTCGCGCACCTTCTCGGGCAGGTCGGCCGCCTCGACGCGGGCGCGGTAGTCCTCCTCCTCGGTCTCGGCCGGCTCGCCGTTGAGCTCCTTCAGCTCCTTGCGGATGGCGGCGAGCTGCTGGCGCAGCAGGAACTCGCGCTGCTGCTTCTCCATGCCCTCCTGGACGTCCTTGCGGATCGTCTCGGCGACGTCCAGCTCGGCCAGGTGCTCGCGGGACCACTCGACGAGCTTGGCCAGCCGGTCGGCGGGGTCGGGGGCCTCCAGCAGCTCGATCTTCTGGGCGGTGGACAGCCAGGGCGTGTAGCCGGAGCTGTCGGCCAGCACGGAGGGGTCGTCGATCTGGTTGACCTGGTCGACGACCTGCCAGGCGCCGCGCTTCTGCAGGATCGTGGTGGCCAGGGCCTTGTACTCCCTGGCCAGCTCGTGGGCGCGCTCCCCCGCCGGCACGGGGTCGACGGTCGTGACCTCCACCCACAGCGCCGCGCCCGGGCCTGTGGTGCCGGCGCCCACCCGCACCCGGTCGACGCCGCGGACCACGGCGGCGGGCTCGCCGCCCGGCAGCCGCCCGACCTGCTCGACCACGGCCCGCACGCCGAGCGCGCCGTAGCGGCCGTCGACGCGGGGAACGAGGAGCACCTGCGGCTTGTTACGACCGGAAGCCTGAGCCGCGTCGATGGCGGCGCGCACCTCGGAGTCGGACAGGTCCAGCGGAACCACCATGCCCGGCAGCACGACGGCGTCGTCCAGCGGCAGAACCGGCAGGATCAAGCTCTCACTCATGCGAACTCCAAAGGGTTGAGTTATACCGACTCAATTCATCGGAGCCTCGTAATGTTCCCTTGCTTGATGATGTTCGCTCACAGCGATCGTAATCGTGTAAGCAATACCTGGGGTTGAGTACGGATCAGACCTTGGTCCGACGCGCGGCCCGTACGCCGCTCGTAGGCTTCTCTTCGTGATCACGGCCGTGCTGCGCTCCTTCCCCCTCGCGCTCTACGAGGGGGTCGCCGACGCGCCCGCGCCCAGGTCCCGGGCGGTCGTGCGGGTGCCCCGCCGGCTCGGGCCGCTGCCGTTCCGCACGGTCGACCTGGTGCAGGCGGCCGACGTGCTGCTGGCCGTCGTCCTGTTCATGAGCACCTTCAGCCGCGTGGCCGACGGGCTCCTCCGGCCGGGCGCCGCGTACCTGGCCGGGCTGGCGGTCGCGCTCCCGATCGTCCTGCGCGACCGGTGGCCGCTGGCGGCGTGGCGCGTCTCGGTGGCGCTGCTCCCGGCCGGGCTCTGGGTCCTGTTCCAGCTCGGCGTCTCGTACGAGAGCAGTCCCTTCACGCCCGACATGGTGATCTCCTACCTGCTGGTGGCCTACGCGGTGGCGGTGCGCTGCGACCGGCGGATCACCGGCGCGGCCTGGGTGGTCAGCGTGCTGGCGGTCTGGATCGCCTTCCCCAATCGCGTGCCGCTCGGCGCGATCCTGGTCGGCGGCGTCATGCTGTTCGGCTACAACGTGCGGCTGCGGCGCAGCGCGACCGAGCGGCTGGTGCAGGAGGAGCGGCGCAGCCAGGAGGCGATGGGCGCGCAGGCCGTGCTGGAGGAGCGCGCCCGCATCGCCCGCGAGCTGCACGATGTGGTGGCCCACCACATGTCGGTGATCGCGATCCAGGCCGAGGCGGTGCCGCTCAAGGCGGCGGGCGATCCGGCCCGGCTGGCGGCGGGGCTGGCCGGCATCCGCACGCTGTCGCTGGAGGCGATCGCCCAGCTCCGCCAGGTGCTGGGCGTGCTGCGCGACGAGGAGGGCCGCACCGACACCACCCCCCAGCCGGGCCTGGAGCAGGTGGCCGACCTGGTCGGCAACGCGCGGGCGGCCGGGCTGTCGGTGGTGGTCAAGCTGCCGGAGTCGCTGGAAGGGGTCCCTCCGGCAGTGGGGCTGTCGGCCTACCGGATCGTGCAGGAGTCGCTGAGCAACGCGATGCGCCACGCCCCCGGAGCGACCGTCGTGCTCGACGTGGCCGTGACCAGGCGGCTCATCCGCGAGTTCGCCCGGATGGGGCCGCGGCGGGCGCCCGCGGCCCACCGGCTGAGCGAGCTGACCGAGCGGGAGAGCGAGGTGCTCACGCTCGTCGCGCAGGCGCTGTCCAACCAGGAGATCGCGCAGAAGCTGGTGCTGGCCGAGCAGACGGTCAAGACGCACGTGGGGCGGGTGCTGATGAAGCTGGGGCTGCGCGACCGGGCGCAGGCGATCGTGTACGCCTACGAGACGGGGCTGGTGCGGCCGGGCGAGTGACGGCCACGGGTTCCGGCCGTACAGTCGGCTGATGGACCTGGTCAAGCTGTTCCACGACGTGGTGGAGACGGTGCCCGCGTACCGGGCGTTCCTGGCGGAGCGCGGCATCGACCCCGCCCAGATCCAGACTTTTCAGGATTTCGTGGGCTTGCCGATGACGAGCAAGGACACGTACATCCGGCGCCACCCGCTGCCCGACCTGTGCCGTCACGGCGTGATCGGCGACATCGTCGCCGTGTCGTCCGGGTCGACGGGTGAGCCCGCGTTCTGGCCTCGTACCGCCGCCGACGAGCACGCCGTCGCGGCCCGCTTCGAGGAGGTGTTCCGCGACTCCTTCGCCGCCCGCGAGCGGCGCACGCTGGCCGTGGTCTGCTTCGCGCTCGGCACCTGGGTGGGCGGGCTGTTCACCCTCGCGTGCTGCCGCCGGCTGGCCGAGCTCGGCTACCCGGTGACGGTGGTGGCGCCGGGCAGCGACAAGCGGGAGATCCTGCGGGTCGTGCCCGAGCTGGCGCCGCACTTCGACCAGGTGGTGCTGCTCGGCTACCCGCCCTTCCTCAAGGACGTGATCGACGCCGGGCTGCCCTGGTCCCGCTGGAACGTCCGGCTGGTCACCGCCGGCGAGGTCTTCAGCGAGGAGTGGCGCACGCTGGTGGCGTCCCGGGCCGGCATCGCCGACCCGGTGCGCGGCATCGCCTCCCTGTACGGGACCGCGGACGCGGGCGTGCTGGGCAACGAGACGCCGCTGTCGGTGGAGATCCGCCGCTTCCTGGCCGGGCGGCCGGAGCTCGCGCGGGAGCTGTTCGGCGAGTCGCGGCTGCCGACTCTGGTCCAGTACGACCCGGAGGCGCGCTTCTTCGAGGAGCACGAGGGGACGCTGCTGTTCACCGGCGACAACGGCATCCCGCTGATCCGCTACCACATCGCCGACGACGGCGGCCTGATCCCGTACGAGCGGATGCTGGCCTTCGCCCGCGACCACGGGCTGGAGCCGCCGGCGCCCGGCCCCGAACGGCCCTTCGCGTACGTCTTCGGCCGCAGCCGCTTCACCGTGTCGTACTACGGGGCGAACGTGTACCCCGAGAACATCTCGGTGGGGCTGGAGCAGCCGGAGGTGGCCGGGCTGGTCACGGGCAAGTTCGTGATGGAGGTGGCGGAGGACTCGCGGCGCGACCGGCACCTGACGGTGACGGTGGAGCTGGCCCCCGGCGAGCAGCCGTCGGACGGCACCGCCGAGGCCGTGGGCGCGTCGATCCTGGCCCAGCTGCGGCGGCTCAACAGCGAGTTCGCCCACTACGTCCCGGAGGCCCGCCAGAGCCCGGTGATCCGGCTGCGGAAGACCGGCGACCCGGACTACTTCCCCCCGGGCGCCAAGCACCGCTACACCCGCTGACGGTCGACCTCCCGGCCGCGAACTCCGCGCAGCCGCATTCCCGCCTCCCCGAGCTGGGGGAGGCGCTGGGCGTATCGGCGGGCGGCCGGGCTGGCAGCCCGCCTTCGTGCCTGGTAGTGGCGCCGGGTCGGTCACCCCGCCGAGCCGAGATCCCACTCAGGTACTACCCGCGAGATCAACCCGTGCGGTCACGCGGGATCGGGGGCCGGATCCGTACCGTCGTCGCCATGCGATTCAGGCACGGGATCCTCGGCATGATGGCGCTCGCGGCGCTGCTCGTCCCGCCCGCCCAGTCGAGCGGACGGCTCGTCCGGGTCTACGGCGACGTGGCGGCGGCCGACCGGGTGGCGGTCATCGTGCCGGGCGCCGACATCACCCTGGACACCTTCGACACCGGCAGCCACCGCCCGGGCGGCGCGGCCCGCGCCCTGCTGGCGGAGGCGTCCCGGCAGTCCCCCGGCACGCGCCTGGCGGTCGTGGCCTGGCTGGGCTACGAGTCGCCGCCGACCTGGAGCCTCGACGTCCTGACGGACGCCACGGCCCGCGAAGGCGCCCGCGCTCTGCGCCGTACGGTCACCGGCCTCCGCCGGGAGACCCGGGCGCCCATCGCGCTCCTGTGCCACAGCTACGGCTCGGTGGTCTGCGCCAAGGCCGCCGCCACCGGCCTCCCCGTCGCGGACCTGGTCCTCACGGCCAGCCCAGGTTCGGAGTTCCCCACCGCCGCCTTCACCACCGCACGGGTCTGGGCAGCCCTGGGTACGAACGACTGGATGAGATTCGTCCCCAAGACGCGCCTGGGCCCCCTGGGCTTCGGCCACGACCCCACCCACCCCGCCTTCGGCGCCAGACTCTTCGACGCGGGCCAGGCCGGCCACAGCGACTACTTCCGCCCGGACACCTCGTCCCTGCGCAACCTCGCCCGCATCGCGTTAGGCCACGCCGACCAGGTCACCGCCCCGAACCGGACGCCGCCGTAGCCACCGTTCACGGGCCACCGCCCCGAGCCGAACATCGACGTAGCTACTGTTCGCGGGCCGCCGCCCCGAGCCTGACGCCGACGTCGCTGCCGTTCGCGGGCCGCCGCCCCGAACCGGACGCCGCCGTAGCTGCCGCCTGGCGGGATCATCACGGTGCGGGCACGACGGACAACTCGCAGGGATAGGCGTCAGCCGGTGCGTCCAACACCCATACGATCATGCGGGCCAGGCTCTGCGGACCACCGGGCCACACCGGTCAGCCCCGGCGAAGCGTTGACGAGGATCACGTGTCCTTTGCCTCGTCTCAGCGAGGGCAGGGTCAAGCGGACCAGTTCCGCGGCGGAGGCCACGTTCACCGCCGGCGTCCGCGACCAGGTGTCCGGGGTGGCGTCGGCGACGGCCACGACCGGCGAGATGCCCGCGCAGTGAACCAGTGCCCGCAACTCGTCGAGATCCCCGGCCGCCCTGAGCGCTCCCACGGCGGCGGCCAGGGTCTCGGGCCGGGCCAGGTCCGCCTCGATCCCGCGCACGTCGAGCCGCCCGATGTCCCGCCCCACGGCGATCACCCGATGCCCGGCCTCCGCCAGTGCGGCGACCACCGCGCTCCCGATGCCGCCGGTGACTCCGCTGACCAGCACCTCACCCATGGGCCGCTCCTTCCCTCTCGCGGGACCCTGCACGGCAGGCGCGGGATTGTGCTCCCGCCACCGTGACAGACCCCGCACGGCAGGCGCGGGTTCCGCTCCCACAACCGACGCGGGCCCACACAACAGGCGCAGGCTCTGCTCCCGCCGCCCTCACGGACCCCGTACCGCAGGTGCGGGTTCTACTCCCCCACCGTCACGGTTCCGGCACGGCAGGCGCAGGTCCTACTCCCCCACTGTCAGGAGACCTGCAGCGGGCGCGACTTCTACTCCCGTCACCTCACACGGCGGGTGGACTCTGCTCCCTCCCACCACTGACCATGCTCCAGAGTCGGGCGCGATCCCGGTGTCCTACGGGGTGGGGAGGCGGTCGCGGAGGGCGTCCAGGTCGGGGAGGAACCAGAGGTCGGAGCCGCGGTTGGCTTCGCGGACCCAGTCCTGGAGGGCGGTGCTGGTGGCGAGGTGGTGGGAGATGTCGCCGAGGACGGCGACCTTGAGCCGGTAGTTGACGAACTTCTGGATGATCTCGCCGGCGACGCGGGTGCTGAGGCGCCAGAAGTCGTCGTGGAGTCGCTCGGCGGGGATGGCGACGAACTCGGCGCGGTAGTACCAGGCGTCGCCGATCAGGTCGAGGGCGTCGCGTTCGGTCCGCACCGGGGGTCCGTCGGCGTCGCAGAGCAGGACGCCGGGCAGCGGCATGGCGGGGGCGGCGGAGTCGGTCATGGTAAACCTCCGAAAGGGGGAAAGCTGGACATGCGTCTACTCCTTGACCAGGGCGTCGATGAGCCTGAGCACCTGGGCTCCGGCTTCCAGCCCGCCCAGCACGATGACTTTCAGCCGGCCCTGTTCCTCGTCGTAGGCGAACTCGGCGCGGACGCCGCTGGGCTCGCCGCCGAGCCCGGCCAGGACCAGGGTGCTGATCCGGTCGAGCAGGGCCCGGTCGACGCCCTCGACGTCGACGATGATCGACGCCTCGGCCCGGCGGGGCGTCCGGGGCGGCGCGAGCGGCAGGCCGGCGAACGCCTCCAGGTCCTCGCGGGCGATCCGGTACCGCTTGCCGACTTTGACGGCCTTCAGCCGGCCGTCGCGGACGTAGCCGCGGACGGTTTTGACGTGCAGCCCGAGGAGGGAGGCCGCCTGCTCGACGGTATAGTGTTCCATGTCCTTCCCTAAACTACCCCATGGAAGGGAGCGATAGGGAATACGTGCTCTGATCTGCGGGGAATGCGGGGCGACGGTCGGCTGCTGCTTCCCCAGGGGAGGTGCGCATGCGCGGCGATCACATCGGGCTCCGGTCGGCTCGCGGCCGGTGGGTGCTGGCGGCGACGGTGCTGGGGTCGGCCCTCGCGATGCTCGACAGCACGGTGGTCAACGTCGCACTGCCTTTCCTCGGCACCGAGCTGGAGGCCGGTATGGCGGGCCTGCAGTGGACGGTGAACGCCTACACGCTGACGCTCGCGGGCCTGATCCTGCTGGGCGGCTCGCTGGGTGACCGGTTCGGCAGGCGGCGGATCTTCATGGCCGGCACGGTCTGGTTCGCGCTGGCGTCGGCGCTCTGCGCGGTGGCCCCGACGATCGAGTTCCTGATCGGGGCCCGCGCGCTGCAGGGGGTGGGCGGGGCGCTGCTCACGCCGGGCTCGCTGGCGATCATTCAGGCGTCGTTCGCGAAGGCCGACCGGCCGCGGGCGATCGGCGTCTGGTCGGGGCTGGGCGGGGTGGCGAGCGCGGTGGGGCCGCTGCTGGGCGGGGCGATGGTGCAGACGGTCGGCTGGCGGTGGGCGTTCCTGATCAACCTGCCGTTCGCGGCGCTGGTGCTGCTGGTGGCGGCCCGGCACGTGCCGGAGAGCCGGAACGAGCAGGCGGCGGGCCGTTTCGACGTGCTGGGCTCGGCGCTGGCGGCGCTGTCGCTGGCCGGCGTCACCTACGGGCTGATCGGGCTGGACGCGCCGCTGCCGCTGGTCGCGGGCGTGCTGCTGGGCGCGGCGTTCGTGGTGGTGGAGCGGCGCCGGTCGCCGGACGCGCTGGTGCCGGTCGGGCTCTTCGCCGACCGGGTGTTCTCGGCGGTGAACGCGGTGACGCTCCTCATGTACGGGGCGATGGGCGTGGTGTTCTTCCTGCTCGCGGTGCAGCTTCAGGTGGTGTCGGGGTTCTCGCCGGTGGCGGCGGCGTCGGCGCTGCTGCCGGTGACGGGCCTGATGCTGCTGCTGTCGCCGTCCGCGGGCGAGCTGGCCAAGAGGCACGGGCCGCGCGGGCCGATGACGCTCGGCATCCTGGTGGCGGGCGCGGGGTTCCTGCTCATGAGCACGATCGGTCCCGGCTCCTCGTACGTGCTGCACGTCCTTCCGGCGGTCACCGTGTTCGGGCTGGGACTGTCGGCGGTGGTGGCGCCGCTGACCTCGACGGTGCTGGCCAGCGCCGACGACTGGTACGCGGGCACGGCGAGCGGCGTGAACAACGCGGTGGCGCGCAGCGGCACGCTGCTGGCGGTGGCCGCGGTGCCGCCGCTGGCGGGGCTGACCGGGGACGCCTTCCAGGACCCCGCGGTGTTCGACGCCGGGTTCCGCCTGGCGATGCTGGTCAGCGCGGCGGTGATGGCGGTGGCGGCGCTGATCGCGGCGGTCGCCGTCAGGGAGAACGTGCTCGACCCTCAGAAGGTGAAGGCCTGACGGCGGACGCTGTTGTCGAAGTTGGAGACCAGCAGTTCGGGCTCGCCGACGGTGCGGATGTCCGGCAGCCTCGTCAGCAGCTCCTTGAACATGGTGCGCAGCTCCTGCCTGGCCAGGTTGGCGCCGAGGCAGAAGTGCGGGCCGGGGCCGCCGAAGCCGACGTGCGGCTTGGTGTCGCGGGTGATGTCGAACCGGTCGGGGTCGGGGAAGACGGACTCGTCGCGGTTGGCGGAGCCGTAGAAGAGCACGACCTTGTCGCCCTTCTTCAGCTCCAGCCCGCGCAGCGAGTAGTCCTGCGTGACCGTGCGCCGGAACTGCATGATCGGTGAGACGTAGCGGACCATCTCCTCGATCGCGTTGCCGATGTGGCGGTCGAAGTCGCTCATGAGCAGCTCGCGCTGGGCCGGGTTGTCGGTGAGCAGCTTGATGCCGTGGGCCATCGTGTTGCGCGCGGTCTCGTTCCCGGCGACCAGCAGCAGCGAGAAGAACGAGCCGAGCTCGCGGTAGGTGAGCTTCTCCCCGTCGGGGTTGGCGGTGACCAGGAGCGAGACGAGGTCGCCCTTGGGGTCGGCGGCCCGCTCCTGGCCCAGTTTGATCACCATGCGCTGGAGGGCGAGCAGGGCCAGCATGTTCTGCCCGGCCAGCTGCACCGAACGGGCCAGGCTGGGGCGGACGCCGGTGTAGGCGGTGGAGATGTCGACGTGCCGGTGGACCCGCTCGCGCCATTCGTGCGGGATGTCGAGCATGTCGCAGATGACGTGGATGGGGAGCCGGGCGGCGACCTGGCTCACGAAGTCGCGCGGCCCCTCCGCGACGACGTCGTCGACGATGCGCGCGCACGCGGCCTCGATGTCGGACTGCAGCCCGGCGAGCATCCGGGGGCTGAACGAGCGGGTGACGATGCGGCGCAGCCGGGCGTGCCGCGGGTCGTCCATGTTGACCATGGACTCGCCGAACACCTGCTTGACCCAGCCGGGCGGCTCCGGGTTGGTGACGGCCGGCTCGCTGGAGAACACCTTGGCGTTCCGGCTGGCCTCGACCACGTCGGCGTGGCGTACGAGAGCGTAGAAACCGGAACCGGAACGGAGGAACGGGACCTTCTTCTCGGGGAAGAACACCGGGTGCTCAAGCTGCCGGAGCCGGGCGAACGCCTCGTGACGCTCCTTGAGCGGTCTGCGCCAGAAGTCGAGATCAGCGAGGTCGATGTTCACGCGCCTATCCTGGCATGTTCCCGCCACGTTGCGTCACGGTTCGAATTGGCGGGAGATGACGGGAAGAGTGAACGTGCTGCTCACCCTCTTCCTGCTGCTCCCCCTCGCTACGGGCGCGACGGCGGCCACGGCGTGCTCCGGGGCCCCGTCCGACTTCGACGGCGACGGCCGCCCGGATCTCGCGGTCGCCGCCCCGTACGACGACCGGCGCGCCGGATCGGTGACCATCCTGTACGGGTCGGGCCGCGAGCAACGGCTGACCCAGGACGAACCGGAGCCGGGCGACGCCTTCGGGGCCGCGCTGGCGGTGGGCCACTTCGACGGCGACGGCTGCGCCGACCTGGCCGTGGGGGTGCCGGACGAGTTCACCGGGGCGCGCGTGCCGGGCGCGGACGGGAACGGGGTCGTGCAGCTCTACCACGGCTCCCCCGGCGGGCTGCGGCCCGGCAGGGAGCTGTCGCTGCCCGAGCCGTCGAGCGACCGGTTCGGGGCCTCGCTGGCCGCCGGTGACTTCGACGGCGACGGCCGGGACGAGCTGGCCGTGGGCGCCCCCGGTCTGCGGCGTGGCGGCGGGGTGACGGTCTTCTGGATGAAGGGGCGCGAACCGTACCGGATCACCCAGCGCACCGGCTGGGTGCGGCAGGCGGCGCGCTTCACCGACGGGTGGGGCGAGACGCTCGCCGCCGGCGACTTCGACGGCGACGGGCGCGACGAGCTGGTGGTGGGCGCGCCCGCCGACAGCGTGCGCCAGGACGGGCAGGGCTCGGTGACCGTGCTCGACCTGGCGCGGCGGCGGGCGCTCCGGCTCACCCAGGACTCCCCCGGGGTGGCGGGGACGGCGGAGAAGTGGGACGGGTTCGGCGCGGCGCTGGCGACCGGCGACTTCGACGCCGACGGCCGCGACGACCTGGCCATCGGCGTCCCCGGCGAGGGGCTGACCCCCGGGCAGCGGGCGATGGACTACGGCGACGGCGCCCTGCACGTGGTGTACGGGACCCGGAACGGGCTGCGTGGGGCGCGGTCGGAGATGTGGACGCAGCGGCTGCTGAAGGGCGAGCCGCGCTACTACGACCGGTTCGGGGCGTCGCTGGCGGCGGGTGACCTCGACGGCGACGGCGACGCAGATCTTGCGGTGGGGGTGCCGGGCGAGAACTCGGTCCAGGTGATGCCCGGCTCCCCTCGCGGCGGCCTGTCCCGTCACGGCGACGTCCGGATCAAGAAGCAAGGCAGCGTGGTGGCGATCCTCCCGTCCCGGGGCAAGCGCCCCGCCACCCTCGTGATCGCCGCCCCCGACAAGGGCACCGTCACGTACGTCCCGGGCTCACGGAACCTCCGCCTCGGTAAGCCCCGCCTGAAAGCCTCCGGCGAAGGACTCTTCGGGCATGCCTTGGCCGCCGGCTGACCACCCGCCACGCCGAGGTGAGGTTCGGGGCTGCCAAAGAGGGTGAAGGCGTCGCTGTTGACTCACCCCCGCCTACGCCGAGGTCAGCTCCGGGGCCGCCAAGGGGAGGGTGAGGGTGAAGGTGGCGCCCTGGCCGGGGGTGGCGGTGGCGGTGATGGTGCCGCCGTGCGCCTCGGCGAGGGTGGCCGCGATGGCCAGGCCGAGGCCGGAGCCGCCGCTGCTGCGGGCCGGGTCGGCGCGGTAGAAGCGTTCGAAGACGCGCTCGGCCACCTCGGGGCCGAAGCCGGGGCCTTCGTCGGAGACCTCCAGCACCGCCTGGCCGTCGCGGACTCCGGCGCCGATCCGGAAGGGGGTGCCCGGCGGGGTGTGGGTGAGGGCGTTCGAGACGAGGTTGCCGATGACTTGGGCCAGCCGCGACTCGTCGCCGGTCACGGTGACGGGGCCGTCGCCGCCGAGCCGGACCAGTTCGATGCGCCGGTCCGGGGCGAGCGTCTGGGCGTCGAGGACGGCGGTGGCGGCCAGGCTGAGCAGGTCGACGGGCCGCCGGGCGAGCCCGCGCCGCTGGTCGAGCCGGGCCAGCAGCAGCATGTCCTCCACCAGCAGCCCCATCCGGGCGGCCTGGCCCTCGATCCGGTCGAGCAGCCGCATCGCCTCGTCCAGGTCCCGTTCCTCGCTCAGCCGGAACAGCTCGGCGAAGCCCCGGATGGAGGTGAGCGGGGTGCGCAGCTCGTGGGAGGCGTCGGCCATGAAGCGGCGCATCACCTCCTCGGAGCGGCGCGCGGCCGTGGCGGAGCGGCGGGCCGACTCGGCGGCGGCCTCCCGTTCGCGCACCGCCTTCTCGATCTGGCCGAGCATGCCGTTGAGGGCGCGGCCGAGCTTGCCGACCTCGGTGGTGCCGGCCCAGAGCGGCACCCGGCGGGACAGGTCGCCGCCCGCGATGTGGCGGGCGGTCCGCTCTATGGCGCCGAGCGGGCGCAGGCTCCGCCGTACGAGCCAGTAGCAGGCGACGCCGACCACGGCGAGGGTGCCGCCGCCGGCCATGGCGACGATGAGGACGAGCTGGGTGACGGTGCCTTCCACGGAGCTCATGCTGATGGCGACGACGCGGCTGTGGCCGTCGCGGCGCGGCACGGCCACCACCCGCCAGTTGGGGCCGGTGGGTTCCTCGGAGCCGACGGTGAACGGCCGGCTTTCCAGCTGTTCGACCCGGGCGTGGGTGAGCCGGGGCAGGTCCGGGGTGTGCGGGTCGGTGGAGACGGAGAAGGTCCGCACGACGGTGCCGCCGCCGTCGACGAGCACCATGTGGAACAGGCCGTAGAAGCGCTGGGGGCGGGGCTGTGGGTCGGCGGGCGGCAGCACTCCCCACGGCCCGCTCGCGGCGCGCAGCTGCTGGTCGACGCGGGCGACCAGGTAGCCGTTGAGCAGCCGGACCGCGACCAGCCCCGTCACGGTGATGGCCAAAGTGACCAGCAGCAGCGTGACAGAGACCAGGCGCAGCCACAGGGGCGTGCGGGCGAGGTGCTTCCTCATTCTTTCGGCGGGCGCAGGATGTAGCCGACCCCGCGCAGGGTGTGGAGGTAGCGCGGCTCGCTCGCGTCGATCTTGCGGCGCAGGTAGGACACGTACGACTCGACGAGCCCGACGTCGGTGCGCCAGTCCTCGCTCCAGACGTGCTCCAGGATCTGCCTCTTGGACAGCACGCGGCCGGCGTTGAGCATGAAGTGGCGCAGCAGCCGGTACTCGGTGGGCGACAGCCGCACCAGGACTCCGTCGCGCCACACCTCGTGGGTCTCCTCGTCCAGCTCCAGCTCGCCGACGCGGAGCCGGTTGGGCGGCGGGGCGCCGCGCCTGGTGCGGCGGAGCACCGCCCGGATGCGGGCGATGACCTCCTCCAGGCTGAACGGCTTGGTCACGTAGTCCTCGCCGAGGCTGAGCCCGGCGAGGGTGTCCTCGGGGCTGTCCTTGGCGGTCACGAACAGCACCGGGACGCGCCTGCCGCGCGAGCGCAGCCGCCCGGCGACGGCCAGCCCGTCGACGTCGGGCAGCATGATGTCGAGCATGACCAGGTCGGGCGCGCTCTCCTCGGCGACCCTGATCGCCTCCTGGCCGTCGGCCGCGGTCAGCACCTCGAACCCGGCCATCCGCAGGCTGGCCGAGAACAGCTCCCGGATGTTGGGCTCGTCGTCCACCACCAGGAGCCTGGCCTCGCTCACCTCCGGCTCCGGGTCCGGAAGGCGCGCGCGGGGGTCTTGACCGTGGATTCTTCCATGGTCAGACATATACCGTGCCTTGCCGTCCTCCGGGGGCGAAGCACCGTCCCACAGGCCGGTTTGAGCGGATTCGAGGGGAACTCCCAGGCGGCGTTCAGGTGCCGGGGGCGGCCGGGATGGTGGCCCGGTGTGCGGTGCGGGCGGGGGCGCCGCGGCGGGAGACGTACTCGAGCGTACGGAAGTCCACGGTCAGTCCGTCGCCGGTGAGCCGGGCCATGAGGTAGCCGCGCCGCTGGTCCAGGTAGGAGAGGTGCGGGTTCTCCGCGAGCGAGTCCGCGATCCAGCGGCGGTCGCGGTAGCCGTCGCCGTCGCTGGCGATGGAGGTGGCGACCAGTTCGCGGGCCACCACGGGCGAGTCGGGGTCGTCGAAGTCGGTCTTGAGGTCGGCCAGGTGGTGCATGTGGGCGTCGCCGGTGAGGACGACAGGATTGGCGGTGCGGGACATGGCGTCCAGGACGCGGGTGCGCTCGGCGGCGTAGCCGTCCCAGGAGTCCAGGTTGACCTCCCGGCCGGGGCCGGTGCGGTAGTCGCGGTGGGCCATCATGATCTGCTGGCCGAGCAGGTTCCAGCGGGCCGGGGAGTCGCGCAGCCCCTCCTCCAGCCAGCGCCACTGGCGGTCGCCGAGCAGGGTGCGGCGGGTTGACAGGCGCTCGTCGCAGCCGGAGCGGACGCCGTCGCGGCAGGCCTGGTCGTCGCGGAACTGCCGGGTGTCGAGCAGGTGGAAGCGGGCCAGCGCGCCCCAGGAGACGCGCCGGTTGACCCGCAGGGCGGCACCGCGCAGGCTGCCCCGGCGCAGCGGCATGTTCTCGTAGTAGGCGCGGAAGGCGGCGGCCCGGCGGGCGGCGAAGGCCGGGGCGCCGGTGCTGGAGACGGGGCCGGCCCAGTTGTTCTCCACCTCGTGGTCGTCGAAGGCCGCCAGCCAGGGGGCGGCGGCGTGCGCGGCCTGCAGGTCGCGGTCGCTCTTGTACTGGGCGTGGCGCAGGCGGTAGTCGGCGAGGGTGGCGCACTTGCCGGGGGTATGGGTGCGGACCCGCTTCCCGGACAGCGCCGTGTAGCCGCCCGGCGCGTACTCGTACAGGTAGTCGCCGAGGAAGACCACCAGGTCGGGCTCCTGCTCGGCCAGGCGGCGGTAGGCGGTGTAGTAGCCGTGCTCGAAGTGGGCGCAGGCGGCCACGGCGAAGGTCAGCGGCGTCTCGGCGTGCGCGGCGGGGGCGGTCCTGGTGCGGCCCTCGGGTGAGACGCGGCCCTCGGCGCGGAAGCGGTAGAAGTACTCCCGGCCCGGGTCGAGGCCCTCGACCTCGACGTGGACGCTGTGGGCGTCGCGGGCGCGGGCGGTGACCGTACCGGATCGGACGATCTTCGAGAAGCGCTCGTCGGCGGCGAGCTGCCAGCCGACCTCCACGTCGCGGGGCGGCATGCCGCCCCGCCCGGCGCCGCCGAGCGGGTCTACGGCCAGGCGGGTCCAGAGCACGAACCCGTCGGCGGACGGGTCGCCGGAGGCCACGCCGAGCGTGAAGGGGTCGGCTCTGAGCGTCCTGGCCCGCGGGGCGAAGAGGCCCGCGGCGGCTGTGGCGAGGAAGGATCTGCGGTCCACGCCCCAGGTATCTCCGCGCCCGCTGGCCGGGCCGTGAAAGCCGGGTCAAAGGGGGATGAACAGCGCCGGTCGCCTCGTCAGCCGGCGTCCAGGTGGGCGCGGAGCGCGGTCGCGCCGGTGTATCGGACGGCCCGCATGCCGGCCGCGCGGGCGCCCTCGACGTTGTCCTCGCGGTCGTCGATGAAGAGCATGTCGGCGGGGTCGGCGCCGAGCTCGGCGGCGACGTGCTCGTAGATCCGCCGGTCGGGCTTGGCCAGGCCGAGCCGGGCGCTGTAGAAGCGGTGCGGGATGGCGGCGATCCAGGGCAGCTCGTCCAGGGCGTCGGCGAAGCACCCGGGCGCGTTCGACAGCAGGGCGACGTCGCGGCCCTGCTCCAGCAGCTCATGCAGGATGGCCAGGGAGCCCTCGTCGGGGTGCGCCCAGCTGGCCACGTCCATCGCGACCAGCCTGCCGACCTCGGCCGGGGACAGCGGCCGGCCCGCGGCCTTCTCCCAGTACGCGGCCGGGCCGAGGGTGCCCCGGTCGAACTCCCGCCGGTGCGCCCAGTATTCACGCCGGAAGGCGCCGGGGTCGGCGCCGGCCGCGCGGGCCATGCCCGCCACCTCGTCGGCGGGCTGCGGAAGGGACAGGACGTTGCCGTAGTCGAAGAGAATCCAAGTCACCCGAGGAATGGTCGCAGATGCGGGTGGAGCGCCGGGCAGCCCAGATACTTCTCGGCGGTGTGGAAGTCGATCCAGTCCAAGTCGACCAGCTCCTCGGCGTCGACGCCGGTGAAGCAGCCGGCCAGTTCGGGAGGGATGGCGGCGATGTCGTGCCGGTCGGCGATGTTCACCCAGCGGCGCACGCCCTTGGGCCGCTCGCCCCGCCCGTTGACCGGGGCGGGCAGCAGGCGCTCGAAGATGACGTCGCGCATGCCGAGCGGGCTGCCGAGCGTGATGAGCAGGTCCGCCTCCAGGTCGGGATGCGCCCAGAAGGTCTCGTACGTGACGACGCTGCCGAGAGAGTGGGCGATGACCACCTTGGGGCGGTTGCGGCGGATCGTGTCGGCGACGGCCCGCCGGACGCGCTCGCGCCTGGCCTCGTCGGTGAGATAGGCGGCGACCTCGGGGGCGAACAGCTCGGCGAAGGCGGCCGCCCGGCTGTCGAGCCGGGCCAGCAGCCAGGCGGTGAACGACCGGAGCGCGCCGGTGAGGTGCTCGCCCAAGCCCAGGTTCCGGGCCCAGCCGGCCAGCACGTCGTGGCGCGCGGCCTCCAGCGCGGCGGCGCGCGCCGCCGCGGGCTCGGGGTCGCGCAGCAGGTGGGAGAAGTACGCGACCTCGCTGAAATACGTCGTGGCCGGGCCGCCCAGGGAGGCGTGCAGGTAGCGGTCCCACTTCTGGCGCATGGCCGTGGCCGCCCCGGAGGGGTCGTTGCCCGCCCTGAGGTAGTAGTCGTACTTGCCGATGCCGTGCACGCCGACGATGCCCGCAGTCATGGCTAGTGGCTTACGCCGCTCGCGGTCGGCCGTCAACCCGGGTATGACGGATATATCGTTGGCCATCGTCTTCGCCGCTTTATACGCTGAGTGGTCGAAGGAAGGAATCGTCATGCCCGCCGAACTGGTCGTCAACGACTCGGTCGTCATCCCCGACGCCGAGCTCGTCTGGCGTTTCTCCCGGTCCTCCGGGCCCGGCGGGCAGGGGGTCAACACCACCGACAGCCGGGTGGAGCTGACCTTCGACGTGGCGGCGTCCACCGCGCTCTCCCCCGCGCAGAAGGCCCGCGCCCTGGACCGCCTCGGCTCCGCCGAGATCACGATCGCCGCCTCCGAGCACCGCTCCCAGCTCCGCAACCGGGAGGCCGCGCGGCAGCGGCTCGCCCAGCGCATCCGCGAGGCCATCGCGCCGCCGCCCAAGCGCAGGCGGCCCACCAAGCCCACCCGCGGCTCCGTCGAGCGCCGCCTGGCGGGCAAGAAGCGGCGCTCCGAGGTCAAGCGGCTGCGCCGCGAGATCTGACGGGACTCAGACCGACAAGACCGGCTCGCGCAGATGCGACTGGCAGAGCTGGCCCACCATCTCGCACACCTGGGCGCGCAGGTCACGGGCCCACAACCGGCCGTCCTCGTCGAAGTGCGGGCAGACCGGCGAGATCACCAGCTCCGAGCCGAGCGCCACCGCGCCCGCGCCCAGCAGCTCCTTGTACAGCTCGGCCTGCGCCCACATGGCGCCGCAGGCGCGGGCGCTGGCGCACATCACCGCCACCCGCTTGCCGTCCAGCACGTCCGCCCGCCCCATCCACTCCAGCGCGTGCTCCAGCTCCGCCGGCAGCAGGCTGTGCTCGGGCGCGGTGAGCACCAGCGCGTCCGCCCCCGCCACCCGGCTCAGCAGCTCGCGGACCACCTGGGGTGCGGGTCCCGGAGTGTACGGAGGGATCTCGTCCAATCGGGACCACGCCTCGAAGTCGACGCCCGGCGGCAGTTCGCTCCGGATGGCCTTCAGGAGCCGGTTGACGTACGAACCCGCGTGAGGGCTGGCGGCGATCCCGATGACTTTCACCCACTACTCCCCAAGGGGTCTTGTGTACGGTGCGTAGTCACGAACCTGCCCGATGCCGTGGATGTCCAAGACCATCCACAAGTCAAGAGGAGGATGCTCTTTTAGGAGAGGTGTCCCGAGGACGGCGAAAGATCATGATCGGTCCGGCTGATGCCGCCGAGTTGCGGCAGCCGCATGACCAGGACCCGCTCGGTGCGGAGCGCGCCGAGCGGGAAAGAGATGACACGATCACCGGCCGGCGCCGTGAGTGGCCCGGCCGGGGGGAGCGGAGATCCCCGCGGAGAGGTCAGCGCCGGGCGCGGGCGCGGCGCTCCTCGCGGCGGGCGACGAAGCGGGCGGCCGTCTCCTCGGTCCTCTTCAGGTACGCGGCCAGTTCCTCACGGGCCTTCTCCCCCTCCGGGCCCAGGCCGGTCTTGTCGAAGACGGCCCACTGGCGCAGGACCGGCATGAGCACGTCGTCGAGGTGGAGCTGAAGGTCGTAGATGCCCTCGTGGGCGATGGTCATGGCCATCCGGGAGAAGCCGGCGATGTTGGAGCCGGGCATCTGGAAGGTGGTCACCACGTCGGTGACGGCCCGCATGGTCTGGTCGGGGTCCAGGTCGAAGGCCGCCCGCAGCAGGTTGCGGTAGAAGAGCATGTGGAGGTTCTCGTCGGCGGCGATGCGGGCGAGCAGCCGCTCGCAGCCCTCGTCGCCGGAGGCGGTGCCGGTGTTGCGGTGCGCGATGCGGGTCGCCAGCTCCTGGAAGGAGACGTAGGCGAGCTGCTGCAGCATCGTGTCGTACTCGGTGATGAAGCCGCTCTGCATGTGGGCCATGCGGGCGCGCTCCAGCTTGACCGGGTCGACCGCGCGGGTGACGGTCAGGTAGTCGCGGATCGCGGTGCCGTGGCGGTCCTCCTCGGCCGTCCAGCGGTGGACCCAGGTGCCCCAGGCGCCGTCGCGGCCGAACGTGGTGGCGATCTCGTGGTGGTAGCTCGGCAGGTTGTCCTCGGTCAGGAGGTTGACGATGAGCGACACGCGGGCCGGCTCGGGAAGTTTGGAGTCGCTCTCCTGCCAGGGCTCGCCGCCGTAGGGGCCGTCGAAATCGCGGCCCTCGCTCCACGGGATGTACTCGTGGGGGAACCACTCTTTCGCCAGCTTCTCGTGACGGTTGAGCTCGTCGGCCACGACCGGTTCCAGCTCGTGGAGCAGCTGCGTCTGCGACATCGTCATCTAGGAATCTCCTCCCCCTCAAGGTTACGGGACCGTAGGTTACGGTACCCCAAGAGCGTCGAGGTCATTTAGGCTGGGGGCATGCGACCCAGCGTCCGGGGCCTGCTCCTCGACGACGACGAGCGCCTGGTCATCTTCCGCCGCACGGTGCCTGGCCGCGCGGTCTACTGGTCGGTGCCCGGCGGCCACGTCGAGCCCGGCGACGCCACGCTCGAACACACGCTCCGCCGCGAGCTGCTGGAGGAGCTGGGGGCGACGGTCTCGGCCGTGACGCCGCTGACCACGGTCAGCTATCCGTGGGAGGACGGGGTGAAGACCCAGCACGTGTACGGGTGCCGCCTGGTGGCGATGGACCCGGCGCTGCGTCACGGGCCCGAGCTGGAGGACCCGGCGCGGGGCGTCTACGAGGTGGAGCGGCTGCCGCTGGAGAGCACGCAGATCGCCTCGCGCCACGTGGTCCCGGAGGCGGTGGCCGACTATCTGCGGGGCATCATCGAGGCGCTGCCCCGGCTCATCGATCGCGACGGTCCTCGATCTCCCACAGGTGATCGATGACGTGCCAGGCGAGGCGGCGGCGGGCGTAGGCGGGCGGCCAGGCGGTCGTCTGCGGCGGCCGCCAGGGGCGGGAGAGCACCTCGGCCAGCTCGGCGCGGAGCGCGTCCACATCGGCCCGTGACCGGTAGGGCGGGTGCCGCACACCGACCTGGCGGGCGTAGGAGCGCTCGGCGTCCTGGACATGGCCGATCATCTTGGTCAGGTCGCGCCCGCCGCCGCGCGGCCCTTTACGCAGTTCCTCGGGCGAGGCGGCGGCCACCTCGTCGAACAGCTCCCAGGCGGCCCGGAGCAGCGCCACCTCCCGCCGGGCCGTGTCCTCGCCGACCGGCTCCAGGTCCTGCGGGGGGACGGCCTGGGGCGCGCCGAAGTCGGTGGTCGTGCCGCCGGGCACCCGGGCGACGATCTCGGGCGGGCCGGGCTCGAACGCCATCCCGGCCCGTTCGGCGATCAGGCGATAGCGGGGGGCGTACGCCGTGAGCCGGTCGATCGCCGCCTCCTCGCCCTTGGCGACCCGGCACCAGCCGGGCCAGTCGAGCGAGCAGGCGAAGACCTTCTTCGGGCCGTTCTCCAGATAGATACGGGTCATGGCGCCGAGCCTGCCATCCGTACCTGTCAGTCTCCGGCAGGTTCGACCGGGTCGGCGATGAGCGAGGGACGGTAACGGGTCATGGCGCCGGGCCTGCCACCCGTACCTGTCAGTCTCCGGCGGGTTCGACCAGGTCGAGGAGGTCGGCGATCGAGTCGACGATGAGCGAGGGACGGAAGGGGAAGCGGTCGACCTCGTGGCGCTGGGTGACGCCGGTGAGCACGAGGATGGTGAACAGGCCGGCCTCCATGCCGGACACGATGTCGGTGTCCATCCGGTCGCCGATCATCGCGGTGGCCTCGCTGTGGCCGCCGATGTCGTTGAGCGCGCTGCGCATCATCCGCGGGTTCGGCTTGCCGACGAAGTACGGCTCGACGCCGGTGGCGCGGGTGATCATGGCGGCGACGGCGCCGCAGGCGGGCAGCGAGCCCTCGGTGGACGGGCCGATCGGGTCGGGGTTGGTGGCGATGAACCGGGCGCCGCCCTCGATGAGCCGGATGGCGCTGGTGATCTGGGTGAAGCTGTAGGTGCGGGTCTCGCCCAGCACGACGTAGTCGGGGTCGAGGTCGGTGAGCACGTAGCCGGCCTCGTGCAGGGCGGTGGTCAGCCCGGCCTCGCCGATGACGTAGGCGGAGCCGCCGGGCCGCTGGGTGTCGAGGAACTGGGCGGTGGCAAGGGCGGAGGTGTAGATGGACTCGGCGGGCACGTCCAGGCCGGCCGCGGACAGCCGCACCGACAGGTCGCGCTGGGTGTAGATCGAGTTGTTGGTCAGGATCCGGAACCGTTTGCCCGACTCGCTGAGCCGCTTGATGAAGGCTTCGGCGCCGGGCACCGGCCGCCCCTCGTGTACGAGAACCCCGTCCATGTCGGACAGCCAGTAGTCGATCCGCTTGCGCTCGGTCACTCGATCATCCTAGCTAGCGCGCCCCGGTGCTGAAGAATGGCCTCCATGTCGTTCACCGAATCCGCACAGGACATGCGGGATGAGCTCGTCAGGCTGCGTCACTCCTTACACCGCGATCCGGAGGTCGGCCTCAAGCTGCCGCGCACGCAGGAGAAGGTGCTGGCGGCCCTGGACGGGCTGCCCCTGGAGATCACTCTCGGCAAGGCGCTCACCTCGGTGACCGCGGTGCTGCGGGGCGGTCGGCCCGGACCGGCCGTGCTGCTGCGCGGCGACATGGACGCGCTGCCCGTGACCGAGCGCAACGATCTCCCGTACGCCTCGCGGATCGAGGGACGGATGCACGCGTGCGGGCACGACCTGCACACGGCCATGCTGGCGGGCGCGGCGCACCTGCTGAGCGCCCGACGCGAGGAGCTGGCCGGGGACGTGATCTTCATGTTCCAGCCGGGCGAGGAGGGCTACGAGGGCGCCAGGCACATGATCGCCGAGGGCGTGCTGGAGGCGGCGGGCGGGCGGCCCGTCGCCGCGTACGGGATACACGTGGTTTCGGTCCTGCCGCTGGGGGCATTCTCCTCGCGGCCGGGGCCGATGATGGCGGCGGCGGACGTCTTCGCGGTGACGGTGAAGGGGCACGGCGGGCACGGCTCCAGCCCGCACACGGCCCGCGACCCGATTCAGGCGGGATGCGAGATGGTGACGGCGATCCAGACCATGGTCACCCGGACCTTCGACGTGTTCGACCCGGTGGTGGTGACGGTCGGCAGCTTCCACGGCGGGTCGGCGGATAACGTGATCCCGGACGAGGCGCGGTTCGAGGCGACGGTCCGGACGTTCAGCGCGGACCACCGGGCCCTGGTGAAGCGGCGCCTGGTCGAGGTGGTGGAGGGCGTCGCGGCGGCGCACGGGGTGCGGGCCGAGGCGTCGTTCGGCATGGGCTACCCGGTGACGGTCAACGACCCGGCCGAGACGGCGTTCGCGCACGCGACGGTGGACTCCCTGTTCGGGCCGGGCCGCTATCTCGCCGCGCCGCGGCCCATCACCGCGTCGGAGGACTTCTCGTACGTGCTGCGGGAGGTTCCGGGGGCGTTCCTGATGCTGGGTGCCTGCCCGCCCGGCCGCGACCCGGCGACCGCGCCCTACAACCACTCCCCCGACGCGGTGTTCGACGACGGCGCGCTGCCCGACGGCGCGGCCCTGTACGCGGCGCTCGCGCACGAGCGGCTGGCCTCGGCCGATGCGGGCCTGGGCGGTTGACAGGCCGGGGCCGATGGAGTCCCGGCCGCTGGTCATGGTGGAGCGCCCGGTGCCCGAGCCGGGGCCCGGCGAGGTGCTGATCCGGGTGGAGGTGTGCGGGGCCTGCCGCACCGACCTGCACCTGGCCGAGGGCGACCTGCCGCCGCACCGGTCGCTGACGACGCCCGGCCACCAGGTGGTCGGGCGGGTGGTGCGGCCCGACGGCGGCGACGGGGAGCGGGTCGGGGTGGCCTGGCTCCGCTCGACCTGCGGGCGCTGCCGCTACTGCCGGCGCGGCCTGGAGAACCTCTGCCCGGAGTCCACGTACACGGGCTGGGACGCCGACGGCGGGTTCGCCGAGTACCTGACGGCGCCGCGCGACTACGTCTACCCGCTGCCGGAGGAGGTGCCGGCCGTGCGGCTGGCGCCGCTGCTGTGCGCGGGCATCATCGGCTACCGGGCGCTGCTCCGCTGCGACCTGCCGGAGGGCGGGCGGCTGGGCATCTACGGGTTCGGCGCGTCGGCCCACCTGACCGCGCAGGCGGCCATCGCCATGGGCGCGGTCGTGCACGTCGTCACCCGGGCGGCCCGCCACCGGGAGCTGGCGCTGGAGCTGGGCGCGGCCTCGGCGGGCGACCGGCCGCCGGAGCCGCTGGACTCGGCGATCCTGTTCGCGCCGGCGGGCGAGCTGGTGCCGCCCGCCCTGGAGGCGCTGGACCGGGGCGGCACGCTCGCCGTCGCCGGGATCCACCTGAGCGACATCCCGTCGTTGAACTACGACCGGCACCTCTTCCGGGAGCGGACGCTGCGCAGCGTCACCGCCAACACCCGGGCGGACGGGCGCGCGTACCTGGAGCTGGCGCGCGCGCACCCGCCGCGGGTGAGCAGCGTCGAGTACGCGTTCGAGGAGGCGGACCGGGCGCTGCGGGACATCGCGCGCGACCAGGTCAAGGGCGCCGCCGTCATTCTCGTACGCTGAGATCCCCCGCGGGTGGAGAGAAACGCCATCGGCACCACTGATGAAGGAAAGTTACATTAGCCTCACAACCACTGGAGATTATTGACGCATACTCCGGGCGACCGTAGGGTCCGGTCAATCCCACAGATCCTCATCAGGTCCGAACTTCCCCGGAGCGGTACATGAAGCGACTAGCAGCGGTAGTGGCGTTGCTGGGCCTTACCGCCGTCACAGCCTGCAGTGGCGGCGGCACCACCAATGAGTCCTCTTCGGGCGGCGGTGGCGGCGGGCTCTTCACCACGATCGACGTGAACAGGCCGGGCATCGACCCGAACGGCCCCGCGAACCCGTACAACCCGAAGGGCAACTCCTTCCTCGGGTACAACGCGATGAAGCTCGCATGGGTCAAGAACCACCTGACCGACCCGAACCAGTTCTACCCCGGCATCGCCGAGAGCTGGGAGATCGCCGAGGACAACTCCTCGATCACCATCAAGCTGCACGCGGGCAACAAGTGGTCCGACGGCCGGCCGGTGACGGCCGAGGACGTCCGCCTGTCCATCGGCGTCGCCTACACGCAGGGCAGCACCGCCTTCGCGCTGACCCCCGGCGCGGCGGGCGCGGCGGCCGACGTCGAGGTCGTCGACGACCTGACGGTCAAGGTCACGCAGGACATGACCAACCCCAGCAGCAAGTTCGCCCGCGGCGTGCTCGACACCTTCGTGGCCCCCGCGCACATCTGGGGCAGTGTGCTGCCGGACGACTTCTGGGACAAGCTGAAGGCCTCGCGCGGCGAGGGTGAGGACGCCGAGAAGGCCCGCGAGGAGATCACCGCGCTGGGCGAGAAGATCATCGCCTTCGCTCCGGAGAAGGACGTCTCGGCCGGCCCCTTCACCCTTGAGCGGGTGAACCCCGGCGAGGCGCTGCTGGTCAAGAACCCGAACTTCTACAACGCCGCCAACGTCGCCCCCGACCAGGTGAAGTTCCTCAACTACACCGGCAACGAGCAGATCTGGAACTACCTGATCTCCGGCAAGCTGGACCACGCGGGCTTCACCGCGGCCCCGGCCGACGTGATGAACCGGATCAAGCAGGCTCCGGGCACCAACATCATCAAGGGCTACTCGCCGGTGGCCGTCGGCATGGCGTTCAACCAGACCAAGAAGCCGTACGACAACGTGCACGTGCGCCGCGGCCTGGCCTACCTGATCGACCGCGCCGAGGTCACCAAGGTCGCCTCTCCTGAGGGCGGCACCGCCGCGGTGACCACCTCCGGCATCCACCAGAAGCCCGCGCAGGAGTGGCTGGGCGCCGAGCTGAACAACCTGGAGCCGTACAACCCCGACCCGGCCAAGGCCGAGGAGGAGTTCGAGGCGGCCGGGCTGCAGAAGAAGGACGGCAAGTGGGCGCTGCCCGACGGCAGCCCCTGGAAGGTCACCATGACCGCGCCCTCCGGCTTCTCCGACTGGATCGCCGCGCAGGAGAACATCAAGGGCCAGCTCGTCGAGGCGGGCGTGGACGCCGAGGTCGTCACCGTCGCCGACTACCCGCTCTACCTGGAGGAGATCGCGGCCGGCAAGTACGACGTCGGCTTCTGGCTGATCGCGCTCGGTCCCGCCCCGTACGACATCTTCCAGCGTCTCTACGGCGCCTCGAACGGCTGGACCAACGTGGCCGGCAAGATCACGCACTCCGCGCCGGGCAAGAACGGCAACTGGATGGGCGGCGCCGAGGAGGTCGAGGTCGACGGCACCAAGATCAACCCGGGTGAGCTCACCGGCAAGCTGAACTCGGTCGGCGCCGAGGAGGCCAAGCCGATCATGCTCCAGCTCGCCAAGGCCGCCAACCAGGACCTGCCGGTCATCCAGCTCTGGGACTACGTGAACACCCAGTTCACCAACACCAGCAGGTTCACCGGCTTCCCCGAGCAGGACAGCGACCTGCTGCGCCTTCCCGCAGGAGTCTGGATCCAGCTCGGCATGGTGAAGAAGACTTCGTAAGCATGACGGTCATCGCACGGCGTCTCGCGGGCCACCTGGCCCGCGGGATCGTCATGATTCTCGTCGTCGCCACGATCAGTTTCTTCATCGTCCGCAACATCCCCGGCGACCCCGTGGCGGCGCGCTACCAGAAGCTCCTGGAGCAGGGCATGTCCCCCGAGGCGGCGGAGCGGGCCACCGCGGTGATGTACGGGTTCCTGCCCCAAGGCTCCATGTGGGAGCAGTACGTCGACTACATGACGGGCCTGTTCCGCCTCGACCTCGGCGTGTCCGTCACCCACCCCGGCTCCCCCGTGACGTCGGTGCTGCTGGGGGCGGCCAAGTGGACCGTTCTACCGGTGCTGGCCGGCACGCTGCTGAGCTTCCTGGTCGGCGTGATCATGGGCGTGTACGCGGCCATCAAGCGCTCCGGCAAGCTCGGCGACTTCCTGGCGGTCTCCGGCTCGCTGCTGCACGGCGTGCCGCAGTACGTGCTGGCGCTGCTGATGGGCGCGATCTTCACGACGCTGATCCCGATCCTGCCGCAGGGCGGCACCGCCGACATCCTGTACGAGCCCGGCTTCAACGCCGGATACATCGGCTCGCTGATCGAGCACGCCACCCTGCCGGTCGTGACCTACGCGCTGGCCAGCTACGGCGGCTGGATCCTGGCCATGAAGTCGAGCGTCGTCACCGTGCTCGGCGACGACTTCATCCTGGCGGCCGAGCTGCGCGGGATGAAACGGACCATCGTCTTCCGTTACGTCGCGCGCAACGCGATCCTGCCGCTCTTCACGATCCTGGCGCTCTCGCTGGGCCTGCTGTTCGGCGGCGCCATCTTCATCGAGAAGATCTTCAACTATCCGGGGCTCGGGTTCCTGCTCATCGACAGCGTCGTCAACCGTGACTACGCGCTGATGGGCGGCGCGTTCCTGCTCATCACGGCGGCGATCATCGTGGCCAACATCCTGGCCGACCTGTTCTATTCGGTCATCGACCCGCGGGTCCGCTCCGGCGAGGAGGTGTCGGCGTGAGCAGCGCGATCCTGGAGACCACCGGCACCGCGGCGACCATGCGCCGCAACTTCTGGCGCGGCGTGTGGCGGGTGATGAGGCGCAAGCCCTCCCGCCTGTTCGGCGCGGTCATCCTGCTGGGCTTCGTGTTCATGGGCGTGTTCGGGCCGATGTTCTACCCCGAGGTGCTGCCGCGCGACACGAGCAAGCTGTACGCGCCGATGAGCGCCGAGCACTGGTTCGGCACCGACGGCCAGGGCCGCGACGTGCTCGCCCAGGTCATCACGGGCTCCCGGTACGTGCTGCTGAGCGCGTTGGTCACCGCCGTGATCACGGTGGTGCTGGGCACCGCGATCGGGCTGTTCTCCGGCTTCAAGCGGGGCCGCTGGGACACCGTGCTCATGCGGCTGACCGACATGAAGCTGACCATTCCCGGGCTGCCGCTGCTGCTCGTGCTCTCCACCGTCTGGTCGTTCGGCAGCGCGCTG
Source organism: Nonomuraea sp. NPDC049649 (assembly GCF_040675175.1). NCBI lineage: Bacteria > Bacillati > Actinomycetota > Actinomycetes > Streptosporangiales > Streptosporangiaceae > Nonomuraea > Nonomuraea sp. NPDC049649. The sequence goes on along the minus strand of NZ_JBFAOH010000005.1, from coordinate 308,731 downwards.
GAGATGGGGCTGCTGCTGGGCCTGCTCGGCTGGGGCGGCGTGGCGCGGGCGGTGCGGTCGCAGACGCTGTCGCTGCGCGAGCGCGGCTTCATCGAGGCGGCGCGCGGGCTTGGCCTGTCCACCAGCCACATCGTGGGCAAGGAACTGCTGCCGAGCATGGCCCCGTACATCGCGATGAACATGCTCATCGCGGTCACCGGCGCCGTGTACGCGCAGGTGGGCCTGTTCTTCCTGGGCGTGCTCCCGTACGAGGCGGACAACTGGGGCGTCATGCTCAACCTGTCCGTGTTCGGCGGCGGCGCGCTGACCACGACCGCCGCGCTGCCGTACATGCTGGCGCCGCTGCTGGCGATCCTGCTGCTCACGCTCGCGATCGTGCTCGTGGTGGACGCCATGGACGAGATCTTCAACCCCCGGCTGCGTGAGGAGTAGGAGTGCCAGGACAAGCGCCGGGAGTGCGCATCGACGGCCTGACGGTCGTCTACAAGACGCCGGCGGGCGAGCTTCCCGCCGTACGGGACGTCTCGCTGACGCTGGAGCCCGGCTCGATCACCGGCATCGTCGGCGAGTCCGGCTCGGGCAAGTCGACGCTGGCGCTGTCGCTGCTGAACGCGGTGCAGCCGCCGGGCCGCATCGCCGCGGGCAGCGTGCACGTCGACGGGCTGGGGGACGTGGCCGGGCTGCGCGGCGAGGAGCTGCGCAGGGCGCGCGGCAAGCACGTCGGGTACGTGTTCCAGGCCGCCCAGAACTCCCTCAACCCGCTCAAGACGGTCGGCAAGCAGGTGCTCGACCTGGGCCGCTCGCACGGCGTGGACGACCTGCGCGGGCTCATCCGGGACGCCAGGGAGCTGCTCGGGCGGATGGGCCTGGACGGGGCCCGGGTGCTCGACTCGCACCAGCACGAGCTGTCGGGCGGGATGCGCCAGCGGGTCGGCATCATGCTGGCGCTGGTGCTCAACGCCCACCTGGTGGTGCTGGACGAGCCGACCACCGCGCTCGACATGATCACCCAGGCGAACATCCTGAGGATCATCCGGGAGGTGCACGCCGAGCGCGGCCTCACCACGCTGGTGATCACGCACGACATCGGGGTGGTGGCCGAGGTCGCCGACCGGCTCGCGGTCATGTACGGCGGGAGGCTGGTCGAGCAGGGGCCGACCAGGCAGGTGCTCGGCGATCCCCGCCACCCCTACACCAAGGGCCTGATCCGGGCCATCCCGAGGCTGACCGGCGACATCTCCGAGGCGCGGGCGCTGCCCGGCCGCCCGCCGACGCTGGCGACGGTGCCCGAGCGGGGCTGTGTGTTCCGGGAGCGGTGCGAGCTGCGCATGGACGTCTGCGACACCGACGACCCGGCCGCAGTCGAGCACGGGGACCGGATCGTGGCCTGCCACGCGGTGAAGGTGAGGGAGCACGCATGATCACCGGAGAAGGCATCGTCAAGACCTTCAAGCAGCGCGGCAACATGCTCGCCGGGCGCGAGGTGCGGGCGCTGCGCGGGGTGGACTTCGCCGTCCCCAAGGGCGGCGCGGCCTCGTTCATCGGCGAGTCCGGGTGCGGCAAGACGACGCTGGGGCGGATCATCGCCGGGCTGGAGAGCTACGACGAGGGCGAGCTGACGCTGGACGGCGTCCGGATGTCGTCGCTCAAGCCGAAGCAGCGCCAGCCGCACTTCCGCAAGATCCAGCTGATCCACCAGGACCCGTACTCGGCGCTGAACCCCACCCGGACCATCCACCAGACGCTGCACGCGCCGCTGACGCTGCGGGCCAGGCAGACGGGGCGGTCCAAGGCGTGGATCGAGGAGCGGGCCGCCGAGGTGCTGTCGCTGGTCGGGCTGGACCCGGGCAGCGTGCTGGCCCGCTACCCGCACCAGCTGTCGGGCGGCATGCGGCAGCGGGTGGTCATCGCGCGGGCGCTGACCGTCGACCCGGAGATGCTGGTCGCCGACGAGGCCGTGTCGATGATCGACGTGTCGCTCCGGCTGGGCATCCTGGCGCTGCTGAAGGACCTGCGCGAGCGGCTCGGGGTGGCGGTGCTGTTCATCACGCACGACGTGGCCACCGCGCGCTACATCGGCGACGACGGCGAGCTGTACGTGATCTACCGGGGTCAGGTCGTGGAGCGGGGGCCGGTCGACACGGTCATCGCCGACCCGGTCCATCCGTACACGCAGTCGCTGCTGTCGGCGATCCCGGTGCTGCACGGCCTGGAGCGGCCGGGCGAGCAGCCGGTGACGCCGGTGGAGACGATGGACGGCGGCGAGGAGGAGTCCGGCTGCCTGTTCGCGCCGCGCTGCCCGTTCCGCGGCGAGCGCTGCGCCGGCGAGCGTCCCGTGCTGCAGGTGACGGAGGGGTTCCCGCAGGAGCACGCCTGCTTCTACCCGGAGCGGCGCAGCGTCGTGGCCCGGCCGATGAGCGAGGTGTGACGTGACCCTCCCCCAGGAGATCAGGCGTACGAGCGAGCCAGGACACTCCGGCGCCCGGACAAGACAGGCGGCTTCTCGTGAGGCTGCCGAGCATGAGGTCCGGGTGCTGCGGAGGCTGCGGGGCGCCGATCTGGCGCGGGCCGCCGAGGTGGCGCGGGCGGCGCTGACCTACGACGCCGAGGACGCGGGTTCGCTGGTGGAACGGCTGGCCACGCCGCCGGGCAACCGCCGCTGGGCCGCGCTGGTGACCGAGGGGGGCCTGGCGATGGCGTCGATGTCCACCGCCGACCCGGCCGTCGGTCATGTCGACCTGCTCGCCGTACACCCTGACCACCAGGGCGGGGGCCGCGGCCGGGCGCTGGTGCGCGCGGCCGAGGAGTGGCTGCGGCGGGAGGGCGCCCGCCGGGTCCGCCTGGCCGGGAACCCGCCCTGCTACGCCTGGCCCGGCGTCGACGTGCGCTACACGCCCGCCGCCTGCCTGGCCGAGAGCCTCGGCTACGCGCTCGACCGCACGGCCTGGAACATGACCGCGCCCCTGGACATCGATCTGGACGTGGGCGAGGACCTGAAGCGCCTGGCCGCGACCGGGATCGAGGTCCGCGCGGTGGGTGAGGACCGGCGGCGGGTGGCGGAGTTCGCGCGGGAGCACTGGAACGACGCCTGGGCCTGGGAGGCCGCCAACGCCTCCGGCGTGCACTACGCCGAGCGCGACGGCCGGGTGCTGGCCTTCGCCGCCTGGGGCGCCCGCCCGTCCTGGTTCGGGCCGATGGGCACCGCGCCCGAGGCCCGCGGGACCGGCCTGGGCCGGGTGCTGCTCCGGCGCTGCCTGGCCGACATGCGCGCGGCCGGGCAGCGGACCGCCCAGATCGGCTGGGTCGGCCCGCTGGGGTTCTACGCGCGCGCCGTCGGCGCCCGCGCCGAGCGTGTCTTCTGGCTGTACGGGCGCGAACTGGCGTGATGTCAGCCGTAGAGGAGAGGCCCATCGGGGGGAGCGGGTTCGGCGCACAGGCCGCGCGGGTCCTCCCCGGCTTCCAGGCACCGGGTCAGGGTGCCGGAGCCCCACAGGTGGTCCAGGAAGTGCCCGGGCCCCCACCATTCCAGGTGCTCGGGGTAGAGGGTGCGGGCCACGTGCAGCATGCTCACGCCGGTCAGCACCGGCCGGAACGCCTGCGGATCGTGGACGTGCAGCTGCACGCCTCGTACGGGGACGCCGGTGTGCTTGTGGAAGGTGGGCGTGAACCAGGTCTCCCGGAACCGCACGCCGGGCAGGCCGAGCGCGGCCAGCGCGGGCGCGAACCGCTCGTCGGCGTAGGGGGCGCCGATGAGTTCGAAGGGCCGGGTGGTGCCGCGGCCCTCGGAGAAGTTGGTGCCCTCGAACAGCCCGGTCCCGGGGTAGACGAGCGCGGTGTCGGTGGTGGGCATGTTGACGGAGGGCATCACCCAGGGCAGGCCGGTGTCGGCGAAGGTCATGTCGCGCCGCCAGCCCCGCATGGTGATCACGCGCAGGTCGGCGTCGAAGCCGAAGAGCGTGGCGAGTTCGCCGGCGGTCCTGCCGTGGCGCAGCGGCAGCGGGAAGCGGCCGACGAAGCTGGCGAAGGCGGGGTCGAGCGGCGGGCCTTCGGTGACGGCGCCGCCGAGCGGGTTGGGCCGGTCCAGCACCACGAACCGCAGCCCCAGCCGGGCGGCGGAGGCCAGCAGGTCGTACATGGTCCACACGTAGGTGTAGAAGCGGGCGCCGACGTCGGCGATGTCGAACACCAGCGTGTCCACTCCGGAGCGTTCCACCAGCTCGTCCAGCGCGTCGCCGTCGTGCTTGTGGGTGTCGTACACCGGCAGGCCCGTCCTGGCGTCCACCGCGTCCCCTTCGGCGTAGCCGGCCTGCGCGGTGCCGCGGATGCCGTGCTCGGGGCCGAACAGCGCGGTCAGCGGCACGCCCGCCGCGAGCAGCGCGTCGGCGGTGGGGGTCAGGTCGGGAAGGACTCCGGTGGGGTTGGTGATCAGGCCGGCGCGCCCCGCGGGGGCCAGAGACGGATCCGCGGCCAGCCGCTCGGCTCCGGTTCGTACGTAAGACATGAAACCATTGTCTGAAAGATATTTACAAGAGAGAAGTAGAGGGTGGAAATTAGCGTCATGACTGATCCGCTATCCGAGCCGTCCACCGAGCAGAGCGATCCCCGCTACAGCCAGATCGACCGGCTGCCCACGCTGGAGATCGCCCGGCTGATGAACGAGGCCGACGCCGGGGTGCCGGCGGCCGTGGCCCTGGCCCTCCCGGCCATCTCCGACGCGATCGACGCGATCGCCGACCGGATGGGCGGGGGCGGCAGGCTGCTGTACGTCGGCGCGGGCACGTCGGGCCGGCTGGCCGTGCTGGACGCCTCGGAGTGCCCGCCGACCTTCGGCACCGACCCGGAGCTGGTGCAGGGCATCATCGCGGGCGGCCGGGAGGCGCTGACCCGCTCGGTCGAGGGCGCCGAGGACGACGCGGACGCGGGCGCCGCCGCCCTGGCGGAGCTGGAGGTGGGCCCGCTCGACTCGGTGGTGGGCGTCTCGGCCAGCGGGCGCGCCCCGTTCGTGCTCGGGGCGCTGGCGGAGGCGGGCCGCCGGGAGGCGCTGACGGTCAGCCTGTCGTGCAACGAGGACGCGCCGCTGTCGGCCGCCGCCCAGCACCCGATCGAGGTGGTGGTCGGCCCCGAGGTGGTGACGGGCTCCACCCGGCTGAAGGCGGGCACCGCCCAGAAGCTGGTGCTCAACATGATCTCGACGATCTCGATGGTCCGGCTCGGCCGCACGTACGGCAACAAGATGATCGAGATGTCGGCGATGAACAGCAAGCTGGCCTCCCGCGCGGTGCGGATGGTCCGCGACATCACCGGCGCCGGGCCCGAGGAGGCGGGGCGCGCCCTGGCCGAGGCGGGCGGGCAGGCCAAGGTGGCGGTGCTGATGATCCGGCACAACCTGGACGCGGAGGGCGCCCGCGCCCTGCTGCGTTCCCACGGGGAGCGGCTCAGCGACGCGCTGAGCGGCTGAGGGGGCTCTTTGACGTACGGGGGGAAGGCGACGATGTCCGACCGGCTGGACGCGATCCTGGCGGACGCCGTGCCCGGGGTGTGCCCGGCGGCGGTCGCGATGATCGCCGTGGACGGCGCCGTCGCGGCGGCTTCGGCCGCCGGCGAGCTGGTGCGCTACCAGGACGCCGGACTCACGCTCGCGGAGCAGAGGCCGCCCGCGAGCCGCGGGTCCGTCTTCGACCTCGCCTCGATCAGCAAGCTGTTCACCACGGCCGCCATCCTGTCGCTCGCGGAGGACGGGGTGCTGGGCCTGGACGAGCCCGTGGCGGCCTGGCTGCCGGGCACCGACCCGCGGATCACCCTGCGCCGCCTGCTGACGCACACCGCGGGCTTCCGGCCCACCCGGCGCATCGACCTGGAGCTGCCGGACGCCGATCCGGCGGCGCGCCTGGCGGCCATGACCCGCACGCCGGTGACCGGGCCGGTGGGCGGGCCCTATGTGTACTCGGACGTGGGCCTGGTGATGGCGGGCCGGGTGGCGGAGCTGGCCTCCGGCGCATCCCTGGACGGGCTGGTCCGTGCCCGGGTCACCGGCCCGCTGGGGCTGGCCGCGACCGGCTACCGTCCCGCGGACCCCTCGCGCGTCGCCGCCACCGAGTGGAAGCCCGAGCGGCCCGGGCCGGGCTGCGTGCGGGGCGAGGTGCACGACGAGACCGCGTACGCGCTCGGCGGGGTGGCTGGGCACGCCGGGGTCTTCGGCACCGCCCGCGACGTGCTGAAACTCGGCGAGGCGCTCCGGCTCGGCGGCGGGCCGGCGCTGCGCCCCGAGACGGTGGCCGAGATGCTGCGCGACCAGGGCGTGACCGGGGCGCCGTTCCGGCACGGGCTCGGGGTCCGCATCGGCGACCCGGGCATCTGCGGGCCGCTGGACGACGCGTTCGGCCACTCCGGGTTCACCGGCACCTCGCTGGTCGTCTCGCCGTCCCGCCGGGTGACGGCGGTCCTGCTGACCAACGCCGTCCACCCGGTGCGGGGCCGTCCGGGCATCCGCGAGCTGCGCGCCGCGGTCGCGGCCGAGGCCCTGCGCCTGGCGTCCTGAACCCGGCCGGTGCCCGCCTCGCGGGACGAGCCCCGGCAGGGTTCCCGGGTGGACGGGTCAGAGGCGGTTCCACCGCTGGTTGGCGCCGCCGTTGCAGGTCCAGATGTTGAGTGCGACGCCGTTGGCCGTGGCGTTCTCGGGCACGTCCAGGCACTTGCCCGCGCCGACGGCGGTGATGCTGCCGTCCTGGTTGAAGCGCCACTTCTGGTTGTCCTGGCCGTTGCAGTCCCAGATGATCACGCTGGTGCCGTCGGCCGTGCCGTTGTTGTTCACGTCGAGGCACTTGCTGCCGTAGACACGCAGCTCCCCGGCGGCCGTGGCGGTCCACTGCTGGTTGCTCTGCCCGTGGCAGTCCCAGATCTGCACCGGGGCCCCGTTGGCCTGGGACACTCCGGCGACGTCGAGGCACCGTCCCGACCCCACGCCCTGGATGCGGTTGGCGGGGATCGGCGTTCCGCCGCTGACGCGGAAGACGACGGTGCCGTGGGGCGGCACGCTCGCCGAGATGGCGCCGCTGGTGGAGGTGACGGCGTCCGTCCAGGCCTCGCGCAGGCTGAAGGAGCTGCCGGACAGGCCGATCGCCGAGGCGGTGGTGCTGATCGTCGTCGTGCTGCCGCCCTGGTTGAACAGGGCGACCGCGACGTCGCCGCCGCTCAGCCGCTTGGCCAGGACGCGCCGGGTGCCGTCGTTGCTGACCTGGACGGCCTGGAGTCCGAGCGGGTCCTGGTTGATGTCGATCAGGTTCCGGTTCTTCATGATCGTGGCGGTCGCGGAGTTCATGTTCCGGATGTCGTTGCCCGCGATCAGCGGCGCGGCCATGATCGCCCAGAGGGCGAAGTGGCTGCGCATCTCGGTGTCCGTCATGCCGCCCCGGCCGACCACCATCATGTCGGGGTCGTTGAACTGCCCGGGGGCGGCGTAGCCCGCCAGGGGCACGTTGACGTCGACGATGTTCTGGATGCCCATCGGGTAGCCGTTGGTCTGCCCGGAGTTCCAGACGTTGGTGATGTCCTCGGTCGTGCGCCAGATGTTGGCGACGTCGCCCCAGTTCCGCTGCGGGCCGGTCTTCTCGTGGATGCTGTTGGGGTTGATGCTGTAGAGGATCGGCCGGCCGGTGGCCGCCAGGGCGTCCCGCATCTTGGCGAAGGTGCGGACCTGGTCGTCGATGCTGCCGGTGGGCGAGCACCAGTCGTACTTGAGGTAGTCGACGCCCCACGCGGCGAACTGCTGAGCGTCCTGGACCTCGTGGCCGAGGCTGCCGGTGGCGCCCGGGTAGGAGCCGAAGTACTGGGCGCAGGTGCGGTCCAGGGGCGCCTGGTAGAGGCCGAACTTCAGGCCCCGGGCGTGCAGGTAGTCGCCGAGCGCCTTCATCCCGCTCGGGAACCTCGACGCGTTGGCCCGCAGGTTGCCGTTGGAGTCGCGGACCGGGTCGAACCAGCAGTCGTCGACGACCACGTACTCGTATCCGAGGTCGCGCATGCCCGAGCTGACGATCGCGTCGGCCGTCTGGTGGATCAGCGTCTCATCGATGTTGCAGCCGAAGGTGTTCCAGGTGTTCCACCCCATCGGCGGGGTGCGGCCCACGCCGTTCTCCAGCGCCTGGGCCTGCTGGGCGGGGGCGAGCGCCAGGGCCAGCGCCGCCAGGGTCAGCAGCGTGCGGGTTCGTCTCCTGCTCATGACGACCACTCCTCAGCTGCGGTCGGGCTGCTGCCGGCTTCTTCCGTGTGGCGGGTTCGCCCTGGTGTTATCGCTAACATTTCTGACCTCAGCTCACCGGTAGTGCTTCCGCGGGCATGTCGGGCCGAGTACATCCGACGGCCCGATCATCGTCAACGAGCCGCGCGCCCGGCACCTGCCCCGCCCGGACGTCCGCCCAAGCCAGGACCGCGTCCGGCCGCCCTGCCAGCTGAAAGTTTCACCGCCGGCCGGTCACTCCGCCGGGGCGAGGGCCTCCAGAAGCTCCTCGGCGTGGCGCAGCGCCTCGTCCGGGGCAGCGGTGACGACCTGCGGGTCGAAGTTGAGGTCGTGGAAGAGATCTGTCACGCCCTGCTCGGCCAGCCAGGCCACGTCCTCCCTGATCTCCTCCAGGGAGCCCGTCAGCAGCCGCCGCTCCTCCCCCGGCTCCCGGCGCACCCGGGTGACGCCCCGGCAGACGAACCGGAGCGCCCCGGAGTCCCGCCCGGCCTCCTCGGCCGCCGCCTTCACCAGCGCGATGCGGGCCGCGATCTTCGACAGGTCCTCGCGGCTGGAGCTCACCCACCCGTCGGCCAGCCGCCCGGCCCGGCGCAGCGCCACCTCGGCGGTGCCGCCCAGCAGGATCGGCGGGGCCGGCGACGGCTTCGGGTCCGCGTACGAGGGCGAGATCCGGTAGAACTCACCCCGGTGCTCCACCACCTCGTCGTGCCACATCTTCCGCAGCACCTCGACGAACTCCTCGCCCCGGCGCCCGCGCCGCGCCTGGTCGACCCCGGCCGCCTCGAACTCCTCGGGAACCCAGCCGAGCCCCAGCCCGGCCGTCAGCCGGCCGCCGGAGACGGTCTGCAGGGTGGTGAGCTGCTTGGCCAGCAGCACCGGCTGCACGAAGGCGTTGACCACCGCCACCCCGAGCCGGATCCGCTCGGTGACGCCGGCCAGGTAGGACAGGGTGATCAGCGGGTCGTGCACGGCGCGGTAGGTCGGCCCCATCGGGTGCCCGACCGGGTAGAGGACCCGCTGGAAGGTCCACAGCTCGTGATAGCCGAGCCGCTCCGCCCGGGTCGCGATCGCGCGCATGGCCTCCGGCATCGCCCACGCCCCGGACTGGGGCACGGAGAATCCGATCCTCATGACTCCTCCGCTCCCTGGACATCGCGCCCAAGTCGATCACAGGACCCTATCAGGGCAGCGCATCCGGCGATCTCCGTCCGCGGTTCCCAGGAGTCGGCGCTCGCGGGCACGTACGGCGCATCCGGCGATCTCCGTCCGCGGCTCCGGCTGTTATGGGTGAGTAGCCGGCCGCGCGCGCATCCGGCGATCCGTCCGCGCTCTAGCCTGTACGGGTGAGTCTGGAGTCGGAGCTGGCCGCGCTCGCGGGCACGTACGGGGGCAGCGGCGAACCGGTGCGCCACCAGACCCGCTCCGACTCGGTGGTGGTGCGGCGCGGCGAGGTGGTGGTGAAGGCGCACGCCGTCCGCGAGGACGTGTCCGAGCTGCGCGCCCGGTTACGCGCCTGCGCGTCCGCCGCGCTGGCTGGGGTGATGCTGGCGCCGCTGGTGCCCGAGGTGCTGACGGTGGCGGGCCGGGCCGTGACGGTGTGGCCGGCGGGCCGCCCGATCAGCGAGGAGGAGGCGGAGCACGCCCCCTGGGAGGAGGGCGCCAGGCTGCTGGCCCGGCTGCACGCGGTGCCGCCTGACCTGCTGCCGCCGCTGCCTCCGGCCGGGGGCCCGGAGCGGGCGGCCCGGGCGGTGCGGCGGCTGGAGGGCGACGGACCGGCGGAGCGGCTGGTCCGGCGGGCGTTCGAGGAGCTGCCCGAGCCGAAGGTGGGGCGTTCCAGGCTGCCCGAGCCGAAGGTGGGGCGTCCCAGGCTGCCCGAGCCGAACGTGGGGCGTCCCGGGCTGCCCGAACCGGACGTGGGGCATCCCGGGCTGCCCGAACCGGAGACGGGGCGGCCCGGGCTGCTCACGCACGGCGACTGGCATCTGGGCCAGCTCGTGCTCCGCGACCGGTGGCTGCTCATCGACGCCGACGACCTGGGGGTGGGCGACCCGGCCTGGGATCTGGCCAGACCCGCCGCCTGGTACGCGGCCGGGCTGCTGGACCAGGAGGTCTGGGACCGCTTCCTGGGCGCCTACCTCGCGGCGGGCGGCCCGGCACTGGACGGGGAGGACCCGTGGCGAAGGCTCGACCTGCCCGCCCGGGCGATGACCGCGCAGCTGGCGGCGACGGCACTGAGCCGGGCCCGCCGGGAGGGCCGGGAACCCGACGAGGCCGAGCAGTCGTTGATCGAGTCGTGCGCGCGCATCGTCGCGGCGTGACGGCGGCGCGCGCGGTAGGTTTCAGGCCAGGAATCACAACGCCTAGGAGCGTGCAGATGCAATGTCCGAAATGCCGCGGCAACATGCGGACCTACGAGCGCAACGGGATCCACATCGAGCAGTGTGACAACTGCCGCGGGATCTTCCTGGACTACGGCGAGCTGGAGACGCTGACCCAGATGGAGTCGGCCTACTACGCCGCTCCCCCGCCCCCGGCGCCCGGGCCGGCCTGGGGCGCTCCGCCGCACGGCGGTCACTACGGCCACAAGCGCCACCGCCAGCGCAGCTGGGTGGGCATGCTCTTCTCCAGCTGACCGTGCGGCGAGGGCCGTGCGGCTGCCGCGCGGCCCCGCGGTTGGTCAGGCGGGGAAGTCGCCGGGGTCGACCTTGGCGGTGCGGGCGTTGCCGCCGGAGATCGCGTGCAGCGTGATCCGCCAGTCGTGCCAGCGGATCTGGGTGGCGGTGTAGGTGGTCTTGAAGCTCACCGACTTCTGGAAGCGCTCGAAGCTGCACTCCCGGCTGAACGCCTTGCGCTTGCCGTCCCAGTCGACGCCGTGCGTGAAGTAGATGCGGTAGTTGCCGTCCCGCACCCCGTTGATCTTGAATTTGCCCTTCTTCCGCACGTACACGCTGTAGACCTTGGTCTTGCCGCGCATCAGGCTGACCACCGCGTCGCGGGTGCCGCCGTTGTGGATCTGCAGCGAGCTGCGGCCGCCGGAGCCGCCGTTGCGCAGGAACTGGCCGTTGCGCAGGCGCCGGTTCTTCTTGCCCGCGGCCTTGACCGAGACGATGTCCGCCTTGTAGTCGCCGGCGTCCTCCAGCGCCTTGCCGGCGCGGCCGAGCGCGGTCAGCGAGTCGCCCAGGTCGGTGAGGACGGCGCCGGAGGTGCACAGGTCCCTGCTGCCGACCTTGGTCGCCGACTCGCCGAGCTGGAGCGCCACCTCGCGCAGGCTCTCCACGTACGCCTGGTGCTGGGTCTGGACCTCGGGCGGCGGATCGAGCGCGGCCAGCTCGTCGGCGGCGCTCTGCAGGGTCTCCTGGGCCTTGACGACGCGCTGGTCGAGCGCCTTCAGCGAGCGCGCGCCGGCCAGGTTCTTGACGGCCTTGCTCATGGCTCCGTGACGGCTGTCGAGCTCGCCCTTGTAGGCCTCGGCGGTCAGGGAGGCGGGGGCCTGGGGCGCCGGGTCCGCCGGGTCCGCCTGGCCGCGGTCCGCGCCGCCGCCCGCGACGCCGCTGGCCCGGGGTTCTCCGCCGGTCACGGGAGGAGCCGCGCTGCAGGCGCCGACCGCGAGCACCGCGGCGGCGAGCAGGCAGGTGAAGATCCGAGGGGCAGCCACCTGCCACACTATTGCCCGCTTCGTCCCCCCACGTCAATCACGTTCCAGCCAGTCTCCTCTGCCGGGTCCGGTGCGCCGCCACGTTGACCCGGTTGGCGCACGCGAGCGAGCAGAAGCGCCTGCGCCCGTTGCGCGAGGTGTCCACGTAGACGGTGCGGCAGCCCTCGCGGGCGCAGCGGCCGAGCCTGCGCCCGTCGGAGAAGCAGATGGCCATGGCCAGGCCGCCCGCGGTGGTGTCCTTGGCCCTGGCCACGATGTCGCCGTCGAGCGAGGAGAAGTGCAGGTGGGGTTCCTTGCCGTCGTGGGCGCTCACGAAGGGCTTCGCCGCGGTGATCTCCAGCAGGTCGTTGACGAGGGCGATCTGCTTGCCGGTCGAGGGCTCGCCGAAGACCGGGTCCAGCCGGCGCGCCCAGGCTTCCAGCTGGGCGGCCTGGGCAGAGGTCATCTCCATGCGCAGCATCTCGTGCTCGGCCAGCAGCGCGGCGAGCGGCCCCGGCCGGAAGTCGGCGGTGTTGACCAGGGCGGCCGAGAGCGCGGCGCCGTTGCCGCCGTAAGCGTTGAAATGCACAAGACCATTACATCAGGTTGGAGACATGGACACCGGACATCTCCACGACCCGCTCGCGCTGACCCTCGTCTCCACGCACGCCACCTCCGGCGGAGTGGTGTCCTACCTCCGGTGCGCCTGCGGCGCCTGGGAGGTCCGCTCGTCGAACCTGGTGGGAGCCACCTCGGGAGGCCGCGGGCCGCACCCGTCGACTGGAGGCGCGCGATCGGCCTAGAGTCTCCCCCAACACCCCCACAGGAGGTCAGGTATGTCCAGCATTCCCGCTCTGCTCCGCGACCGGATCGCGGCCACCCCCGACGCCGAGGCGTACCGGACGCCGTCAGGTGAAGGCTGGACGTCGCTGTCCTGGCGTGCGACCGGGGAGCGGGTCCGCGAGCTGGCGCTCGGCCTGGCCGCCCTCGGCGCGGGGCCGGACCGCCGGGTCTCGATACTGTGCTCCACCCGCCTGGAGTGGATCCTGTGCGACCTGGCCGTGCTGTCGACCGGGGCGGCGACGACCACCATCTATCCGTCCAACACCGCGTCCGAGTGCGCGTTCGTCGTCAACGACTCCGGCACCTCGATCGTCATCGCCGAGAACGACGAGCAGGTGGCCAAGCTCCGCTCGGTGCAGAAGGAGATGCCGGACGTCACCCACGTGATCGTGATCGACGGCACGGCGAGCGACGACGGCTGGGTGATCCGGCTCGACGACGTGCCGGGCAAGGCCGCGGCCGACGCCGACTACGACGCGATGGTGGACGCCATCGCCGCCGACCACCTCGCCACGCTCATCTACACCTCCGGCACGACCGGCCGCCCCAAGGGCGTCGAGCTCACCCACGACAACTGGCTGTACGCGGCGAGCGCGGTCCGCGAGCTGGGCCTGATCAAGGACGACGACCTCCACTTCCTCTGGCTGCCGCTGTCGCACTCGTTCGGCAAGCTGCTGGAGGTCGTGATGATCGACATCGGCGTGCCGACCGCGATCGACGGGCGGCTCGACCGCATCGCCGACAACCTGGGCGCGCTCCGGCCCACCATGATGGCCGCCGCCCCCCGTATCTTCGAGAAGATCCACAACACGGTGGCCGCCACCCAGCAGCGCGAGGGCGGCGCGAAGCTGAAGATCTTCAACTGGGCGCGCAAGACCGGCATCCGGGTGGCCCGGGCGCGCCAGGCCGGCGCCTCGATCCCGCTGACCACCAAGATCGAGTACGCGATCGCCGACAAGCTGGTGTTCAGCAAGCTCCGCGCCCGCTTCGGCGGCCGGATCCGCTACTTCATCTCCGGCGCCGCGCCGCTGTCCCGCGAGGTCGCCGAGTTCTTCGACGGCGCCGGGCTCACGATCCTGGAGGGCTACGGCCTCACCGAGTCCTCGGCGGGCAGCTTCCTCAACCGCCCGTCGAACGTGAAGTTCGGCTCGGTCGGCCAGCCGCTGCCGGGCACGAAGGTCCGCATCGCCGACGACGGCGAGATCCTCATCAGCGGGCGCGGCATCATGCGCGGCTACCACAACCTGCCCGAGGAGACGGCGGAGGCGCTGGAGGACGGCTGGCTGCACACCGGCGACATCGGCGAGCTGGACGAGGAAGGCCGGCTCACCATCACCGACCGGAAGAAGGAGCTGATCAAGACCTCCGGCGGCAAGTACGTGGCCCCGACCCACCTGGAAGGCCGGATCAAGGCCGCGTGCCCGTACCTGTCGCACGTGTTCGTGCACGGCGACCGCCGCAACTACTGCACCGCGCTGGTCACCCTCGACATGGAGGTCGCCAAGCCGTGGGCCGAGGCCGAAGGGCTGCCGACCGACCCGGAGCAGCTGCGCACGCACCCGCGGATGCGCGAGGAGGTGCAGAAGGCGGTCGACCAGGTCAACGCCGAGCAGGCCAGCTACGCCACGGTCAAGAAGTTCGAGATCCTGGCGCAGGACTTCACGGTGGAGACCGGCGAGCTGACGCCCAGCCTGAAGATAAAGCGCAAGGCCGTCGAGGAGCGCTACGGCGAAACCCTCGACTCCTTCTACGAGGGCTAGACGCAGCCGCCTTCAGTGACGGGTGAAGTACGAGGGGTAGGCGCACTCGTACAAAGGACAGGCCTGGCCGTCGGGGACGGGAACGTACAACGGCCAGGCCCGGCCGTCAGGGGCGGGTGAAGGCCGACAGCAGGCGGTCGGCGGCGAGCGACGGGGTCAGCGTGCCCGCCAGCACCTCGCGCTCGACCTCGTCGCGGATCGCCGACACCCGCGGGTCGGCGTGCAGCTCGGCCAGCAGCCGGTCGCGGACCATCGTCCACGTCCACTGCACCTGCTGGCGGCGGCGCTTGTCCGCCAGGTCCAGCCCGTCCCGGTGGGCCAGGATGTGCCGCCACACCTCCTCCAGCCCGTCGCCGTTCAGGCCGCTGCAGGTGAGCACGGGCGGCGTCGCGTCGCCGGAACGCAGCATGCGCAGCGCGCCGGCGAGCTCGCGCGCCGCCCGGCGGGCCGCCATGGCGTGCTCGCCGTCGGCCTTGTTCACCGCGATCACGTCGGCCAGCTCCAGCACGCCCTTCTTGATGCCCTGCAGCTGGTCTCCGGTACGGGCGAGCGTGAGCAGCAGGAAGGTGTCCACCATGTCGGCGACCGCCGTCTCGGACTGGCCGACGCCGACGGTCTCCACCAGCACCACGTCGTAGCCTGCCGCCTCCACCACGACCATCGCCTCCCGGGTGGCCTTGGCGACGCCGCCGAGGGTGCCGGCCGACGGCGAGGGCCTGATGAACGCGTCCGGGTCGGCGGCCAGCCGCGACATCCGGGTCTTGTCTCCGAGGATGCTGCCGCCGGTCCTGGTCGAGGACGGGTCCACGGCCAGCACCGCGACCCGGTGGCCCTTCCCGGTGAGCAGCGTGCCGAACGCGTCGATGAACGTGGACTTGCCCACGCCCGGCACGCCCGAGATGCCCACCCGCTTGGCGTTCCCGGTGAGCGGAGTCAGCTCGACGAGCAGCTCCTGAGCCATCGCCATGTGGTCCGGCCGGGTGGACTCCACGAGCGTGATGGCCCGCGCGACCCAGACCCGCGCCCCTGCCTTGACGCCCCGTACGTAGTCCTCCAGCGAGCGCACGCCACGTCCCTTCCCTCGCTCGTCCGATCCAGCCTCATATCCTCACCCACCCCACCCCTCCCCAGGAGGGGAAAGAGTCGGTCCTCCACCCCACCTCCCCCAGAATCGGAGAAGGCGGAGCGCCATCGCGCCCCTCCCAAGAGGCTGGGAGAAAGGCGACCGGCATCCGCCCTTCCCCAGGACAGGGGAGGAAGCAGACCGACACCGCCGCTTCCACTTTCCGCGAGGGAAGAGAGGAAGACCGGCATCCCTGCCCCTCCCCTTCAAGGTGGGAGGGACAGCTCACCACCGCAAGAGGCGGGCCACTGTCCCCGCCTTCCCTCTTCGCGAGAGGAGGGCTGCGGACCCGGCTTCCTCTCCTCTCCGAAGGTGGGAGAGGAGAGGCAGACCGGCACCCGCCCCTCCCTTCACGGAAGGACGGGTGAACCCGGTCCGGTGGTCAGTGGCGCCCGCGCAGGTCCTTCAGGAGTTCCAGGGCCGCGGTGGCGATCACCGTGCCGGGCGGGAAGATGGCGGCGGCGCCGGCGGCGCGCAGCTCGTCGAAGTCGCCCGGCGGGATGACGCCGCCCGCCACGATCATGATGTCGTCGGCGCCGAGGTCGGCGAGCGCCTTCTTCAGGGCGGGCACCAGGGTGAGGTGCCCGGCGGCGAGCGTGGAGACGCCGACGATGTGCACGTCGGCCTCGACCGCCTGCCTGGCCACCTCCTCCGGCGTCTGGAACAGCGGGCCGACGTCGACGTCGAAGCCCAGGTCGGCGAAGGCGGTCGCGATCACCTTCTGGCCGCGGTCGTGGCCGTCCTGGCCCATCTTGGCGACCAGGATGCGCGGCCTGCGCCCCTCGGCGCGCTCGAACTCGGCGCACGCCTCGCGGGCGCGCTCGATGTCGGCGGCCGGTCCGGCCTCGTCGCGGTACACACCCGAGATGGTACGGACCTGCTCGGCGTGCCGGCCGAACACCTTCTCCAGCGCGTCGGAGATCTCGCCCACGGTGGCCTTGGCGCGGGCCGCGTCCACGGACAGCTTGAGCAGGTTGGAGTCGAGGCCGGGGGCGGGGTTGGCGGCGGCGTGGGTGAGCGCGTCCAGGGCCCGCCGGACCGCGTCCTCGTCCCGCTCGGCCCGCAGCCTGCGCAGCTTGTCCAGCTGCTGGGCGCGGACGGCGCTGTTGTCGACCTTGAGCACCTCGATGGGCTCGTCGGCGTCGGGCCGGTACTTGTTGACGCCGATGACGGGCTGGCGGCCGGAGTCGATGCGGGCCTGGGTGCGGGCGGCCGCCTCCTCGATGCGGAGCTTCGGCAGCCCCGCCTCGATGGCCTTGGCCATGCCGCCGGCGGCCTCGACCTCCTGGATGTGCTCCCAGGCGCGCTCGGCCAGGTCGTGGGTGAGCCGCTCGACGTAGTACGAGCCGCCCCACGGGTCGATCACCCGGGTGGTGCCGGATTCCTGCTGGAGCAGGATCTGGGTGTTGCGGGCGATCCTGGCGGAGAAGTCGGTGGGCAGCGCGAGCGCCTCGTCCAGGGCGTTGGTGTGCAGCGACTGGGTGTGGCCCTGGGTGGCGGCCATCGCCTCCACGCAGGTGCGGGCGACGTTGTTGAACACGTCCTGCGCGGTCAGCGACCAGCCGGAGGTCTGGGAGTGCGTGCGCAGGCTGAGCGACTTGGGGTTCTTCGCACCGAACCCGTCGACCAGCTTGGCCCAGAGCAGCCGGGCGGCCCGCAGCTTGGCGACCTCCATGAAGAAGTTCATGCCGATGCACCAGAAGAACGACAGCCGCGGCGCGAACCGGTCCACGTCCATCCCGGCGGCGATCCCGGCCCGCACGTACTCGACCCCGTCGGCGAGGGTGTAGGCGAGCTCCAGGTCGCAGGTGGCCCCGGCTTCCTGGATGTGGTAGCCGGAGATGCTGATGGAGTTGAACTTCGGCATCTTCTCGCTGGTGTAGGCGAAGATGTCCGAGATGATCCGCATGGACGGGGCAGGCGGATAGATGTACGTGTTCCGTACCATGAACTCCTTGAGGATGTCGTTCTGGATGGTGCCGGCCAGCTGCTCCGGCGCCACCCCCTGCTCCTCGGCGGCCACGATGTAGAGCGCCAGGATCGGCAGCACGGCGCCGTTCATGGTCATGGACACCGACATGCGGTCCAGCGGGATGCCGTCGAAGAGCTGGCGCATGTCGTAGATCGAGTCGATCGCCACCCCGGCCATGCCTACGTCGCCGGCGACGCGCGGGTGGTCGGAGTCGTAGCCGCGGTGGGTGGCCAGGTCGAAGGCGACCGACAGGCCCTTCTGGCCGGCGGCCAGGTTGCGGCGGTAGAAGGCGTTGGAGTCCTCCGCCGTGGAGAAGCCCGCGTACTGGCGGATGGTCCACGGCTGGTTGACGTACATGGTCGGGTACGGTCCGCGCAGGTAGGGCGCGGCGCCCGGGTAGGTGTCGAGGAAGTCGAGCCCTTCCAGGTCCCGGCCGGTGTAGAGCGGCTTGACCGCGATCCCTTCCGGCGTCTCCCAGGCGGGCGCGTCCGGCGCGGGGCCGTCGCCCTTGTCCGGGCGGGCGCCGAGCGGGACGGTCGAGAAGTCGGGGATCATCCGGTCACCTCCAGGTCGCGGAAGGTCTTGCGCAGGACGCCGAGCGCGTCGCAGCCGGTGTAGAGGTAGCCGTCGACGCCCTTGTAGTCCCCCTTCCCAGCCAGCCAGATCGTGCGCGCGCCGGCCTTCCTGAGTGCGGCGGCGACGGCTTCGGCGTGCTGCTCGTAGAGCTTGTCGCCGGAGCACAGGCAGGCGACGGCGGCGCCGCTGACGGCGAAGGCGGTGGCGATCTGCTCGGGGTCGGTGCCGGGGCCCGCGGTCTCGGTGGCCAGGCCGCCGGCCCGGAACAGGTTGGCGGCGAAGGTGGCCCGCGGGGTGTGCACGGCGACCGGCCCGATCGTGGCGAGGAACACCTTGGGCCGTTCGGCCTGCGCGTCGGCCAGGTCGCGCAGCTCCTCGAACTCCTGCGCGTACCGGATCTTCGGCAGTCCGGCGGCGAGCGCGGCGGGCGAGTGGGAGGCCAGGAACGGTCCATCGGCGGAGGCGCCGGTGAGCGGCTTCTCCTCCAGGTCGGGGAACTCGCTGACGCCGGTGACGGGCAGGCGGCGGTGCGCGAGGTCGTCGGCGCGGCGCTCCCGGGTGGCGGCGATCCGCTCGGCCACCAGTCCGGCGGCGGCCTGGATGCCGCCGGCCGCCTCGATCTCCTGGAACCAGGCCCAGGCCCGCTCGGCCAGGTCCTCGGTGTGGCGCTCCACGTACCAGGAGCCGCCGGCCGGGTCGATCACGCGCCCGACCCCGGACTCCTCCAGCAGCAGCGACTGGGTGTTGCGGGCGATCCGGCGGGAGAAGGCGTCGGGCCGCCGGACCACGGCGTCGAACGGCTGCACGGTCACCGCGTCGGCGCCGCCGACCCCGGCGGCGAAGCAGGCGACGGTGGTGCGCAGCATGTTCACCCACGGGTCGCGGGCGGTCATCATCGCCGAGCTGGTCACCGCGTGCTGGCGCTGCTGCCCGGAGGCGCCGGTGACCTCCAGGACCCGGTCCCACAGCCGCCTGGCAGCGCGCAGCTTGGCGATGGTGGCGAACTGGTCGTCGCTCGCGGCGTACCGGAACTCGAGCTGGTCGCAGGCCTGCTGGACGGTGAGCCCGGCGGCGGTGAGGGCGCGCAGCCCGGCCACGGCGAACGCGAGCGAGCAGCCGAGCTCCTCGGCGTCGCTGCCGCCCGCGTCGTGGTAGGGGGTGGCGTCGACCATGACCGCGCGCAGCCCGGGATGCCCGGCGGCGCACCGGGACGCCAGCGCGGCGGCGTCCGCGCTGAGCGGCGAGGCGCCCAGGTTGCCCAGCAGCGGCTTGTCGCCGGCCAGCTCGAACAGGATCCCGGCGGCCTCGGCCGTCTGCTCGCCCGCTTCGAGGACGACGGGCGCGAGGTCGAGGTGGACGCCCTTCAGCACCCGCGGCAGGTCGCCGGCCGGGATGGCGTCGTCGCCGACCACGAGCCAGAGCGAGGTCACCCCGTTCTCCAGGTCGGCCATCACCGCCTCGGAGTCGGGCAGCGCGTGCCGCTGTCTGACGTCCCAGCCGCCCGCCGGTCGCGAGCCGCGCTCGAAGGGCGCGGACGCGGGCAGGTCGGCGGCGTCGTAGAGCGGTGCGACGGCCACCCCGTCGTAGGTCGAATGGGACAGCGCCTCTTCGGGCGTCTCCGCGTCGACGCCGGACTTACGCAGCACCGCCATGGCCAGCGCTCGCCAGTCGTCGCGGGAGATGGAAGCGAACCCCGCAGCCAGATCCATGGCTCGGATAGTACGCAAAGGCAACTTCAGGGAGTAACAGGGGGTATACCCCCGCCCTACCCCTAAGGTGCTTCCCAGGTGCGCCGCCAGGTGATGGGACCGACGATCCCGTCGACGTCGATCTCCTGCTGACGCTGGAAGCTGCGACATACGTCACGCGACTGCGGCCCGTACGCGCCGTCCACGTCGATCTCCCAGCCCCGGTCGGCCATCTTGGCCTGCCAGGTGCGCACGTCGTCGCCCCGCATGATCGGCGGATACTTGAGCAGGCGGCCGGGGAAAGGCGGCGTTCCCGCGTCGTCGTTCCCGCCTTCGCCGGGCCGGGGCGCGCCCCGCCGGACCCACCGGTACAGTGGCTCGCCGGGGCAGTCGGTGGCGTAGCCGTCGCGGTGCCCCTTGATCTCGTTGCCCGCCCGGCCGTTGCGCCGCGTGTGCTCGATCGCGTCCAGGATGGCGTGGAGCATCCCGTCGGGCGGCTCCACCAGGCCCGTGTTGCCGACCAGGCCGAGCACCGCGTAGTGGCCCTGGTTGAGCCCGGCGCCGTTGGCGGCGGGCAGGCGGTGCAGGCCGCGTCCCTCGAACACCTTGGTGTGCGGACAGGCGACGAACGAGTAGCCAATATCGATCCACCCGTTGCCGTCCATGTGGGAGTTCTGGATCGAGCGGACCAGCGCGGCGCAGCGGTCGTGGTCGTCGACGATCCGGGGGTCGACCCGGCCGCCGGTGTAGTGGACCTTCACGCCCTTGGTGGAGTCGAGCCGGGTGTAGCTTCCCCGCGGCGACCGGGCACCCCAGGCTTTCCTGCTGATCAGCTCAATGGCCATTAGCGATACTCCCGCATTGCCTCTACATGGTCCCCTCTTGACCACTGAGCGTAACGTCCCACCTCTGAACAGGTGAGTAATTTCACACGAATTTACCTAAGGCCGGATCACTCGCTCTTCCGTCACGATCGCCGTGATCAGGTCATGCGGCGTCACGTCGAAGGCCGGGTTGAGCGCGTCCGTGCCCTCCGGGGCGACCCGGGCGCCGCGGAAGGCCACGACCTCG
This sequence comes from Nonomuraea sp. NPDC049649, assembly GCF_040675175.1. Classification (NCBI taxonomy): domain Bacteria; kingdom Bacillati; phylum Actinomycetota; class Actinomycetes; order Streptosporangiales; family Streptosporangiaceae; genus Nonomuraea; species Nonomuraea sp. NPDC049649. Next base: position 287,831 of record NZ_JBFAOH010000005.1, on the reverse strand, counting down.
TCCGCGCCCCGGTCCTCGATCTCGATGTGCTCTCCCGACGGGGTGTCCGGGTCGATCGTGCTCTCGGGGGCGACGACGATGAACGGCACCCCGGCCCGCGCCGCGCCGAGCGCGAGCGCGTACGATCCGATCTTGTTGGCGGTGTCGCCGTTGGCGGCGATCCGGTCGGCGCCGATGAGCACCGCGTCCACGCCTCCTCTTGCCAGCAGGTACGGGCCGGCGCCGTCGGTGACGAGGCGGTGCGGCGCGCCCATCCTGCCCAGCTCCCAGGCGGTGAGCCGGGCGCCCTGCAGCAGGGGCCGGGTCTCCAGGGCGAGGACCTCGGCGAGCCTGCCCTGTTCGTGCAGGGTGTGCGCGACGCCGAGCGCGGTGCCCCGTTCGACGCAGGCCAGGCCGCCGGTGTTGCACACGGTCATGATCCGCAGCCGGTCGCCTTCGAGCAGGTCCGCACCGCGCCGGCCCATGGCGTGGCAGGCCGCGATGTCGTCGTCCCGGATCCGCAGCGCGGTCTCCAGCACCGCCTCGGGCCCCTCGGGGATGCGGGCGGCGGCCCGGTCGACGCCCCAGGCCAGGTTGACGGCGGTGGGCCGGGCGGCGCGCAGCCGGGCGACGGCGTCCCGGTCGCCGCGGGCCAGCACGACGCCGAGCGCCCCCGCCACGCCGAGCGCGGGCGCGCCCCTTACGGAGAGCCTGCGGATGGCGCCGATCAGCTCGTCCACCGTGCCGATGCGGAGCGTCACGAGCTCGTCGGGCAGCCGGGTCTGGTCGATGAGCTCGACCGCGCCGTCCACCCAGTCGATGGTCCTCACGCCTGGAACGCTAGCGCAGCCCCGCCGGAAGGCACCCGATCTCGGGCGAATCCCCGCTATATACCGGCAGACCGGAACGACCGGTAACGTAGCGGCCCATGGCGACCCCCCTGATGCCCGACGACCCGGCCGAGCTCGGCGGCTACCACCTGGCCGGGCGGCTCGGCGAGGGCGGCCAGGGCGTGGTCTACCTGGCGCACTCCGCGGCGGGCGAGCCGGTCGCGATCAAGCTGCTGAGCGCGGGCGACCGGGAGACGCGGGCGCGGCTGGCCCGCGAACTGGAGGCGCTGGAGAGCATCGCCTCGTTCTGCACCGCACGGGTGCTGGACGCCTCCACCGACGGGCCTCGGCCGTACGTGATCAGCGAGTTCATCGACGGGCCCTCGCTGGCGGAGCGGGTGCGCGGGCGGGGCCCGCTGACGGGCGGCGACCTGGAGCGGGTGGCGGTCGGCACGGCCACCGCCCTGGCGGCGATCCACGCGGCCGGGGTCGTGCACCGCGACTTCAAGCCGGCCAACGTGCTGCTGGGGCCGGACGGCCCGCGGGTGGTGGACTTCGGCATCGCCCGGGCCGAGGGGGCGGCGACCATGACGTCGGGGCTGATCGGCACCCCGGCCTACCTGGCGCCGGAGCAGATCAACGGCGCTCCGGCGTCCTTCGCCTCCGACGTGTTCGCGTGGGCGGCGACGGTGCTGTTCGCGGCGACCGGGACGAACCCGTTCGGCGCCGACACGGTCCCGGCGGTGCTCCACCGGGTCCTGCACGCCCAGCCCGACCTCGGGCCGCTGCCGCCGCGGCTGCGCGGCCCGATCGCGGCGGCCCTGGCCAAGGACCCGTCCCTGCGGCCCACGGCCGGGGCTCTCATGGTCCAGCTGGTCAACCCCAACGCGACGGGTCCGTACGCCGAACACCCGCCCGCGGGACCGGGCGGCCAGGCGGGGACGGGGCCTACGGGGCCGGTCGGCCAGGCCCTCACCACCGGGCCGTCGCGCGGACGTTCCCGGGCGATGCTGGCGGGCGTGCTGGCCGCGGTCGTGGCGCTGGCCGGGGGCGGCGCGGCGCTGCTGTGGGCGGACGGCGCCCCGTTCTCCGGCCCGCCGGGCTCCGGCGGCACGCCCACGCCGAGCGTGGTCGCCACGACCGGCGAGCCGACCCCGGCCCGGGAGACCCCCTTGGCGCAGGAGACCACGCCCGTCCAGGAGCCCACGCCGCGGGTTTCCACTCCCGCCGCCTCCTCCGGCCATGGAGACCTGCGGATCCCCGCCGCGTTCGCAGGCACGTGGGAGGGCACCGCGGACGGCGAGGTGCTGGACAAGACGTTCGAGGACGACCCCGTCGCCATCACCCTCAAGGAGGACGAGAGCACCGGCACCTGGCACTCTCCCGCAGACACCTCCTGCCCGACCGGGACGCTCCTGCTGACCGAGGTGGAGAAGGAGAAGCTGACGTTCCGGCTCACCGGGCTGGGCGGCGTCTGCGCGTTCATCGAAAGCGTCGGCGAGACGCGGGTGACGCTGGAGCTCGACGGCGACGACGAGGTGAAGTACCGGCTGACCATGCCGATGGACGGCAAGAGCGAGGGCAAGCTGAAACGCTCGGGCTAAAGCCTTCGACACGCACACCCGGGAATGTGATCATAGGCCCCATGTCTGTCATCAGGGAGGTGCCGTTCCCCAGCCGGGAACACGCCGACCCCGCACTGAGCATCTGGCTCGACGACACCGACTCCCACGTCGACGTGATCGACGCGCTGGCGCTGTCGCCGTTCGCGACCGGCCTGCAGCCGTGGTCGCGGGAGGCCAGCCTGGAGCGGGTCCGCGCCGACGCGCCGCTGCGCCCCGCCGAGGGCCGGGTGGTGCGCACCGCCGTGGTCGAGGACGGCATGGAGGCGCGGCTGGTCTGCGGCGAAGGCTGGACGCTCCGCGTGGTCAGGCACCGCAACCGCACCGCCACCCTGAGCGTGAGCGCGATCAGCGAGGAGCTGGCCCGCACGGTGCTCAAGGAGAGCGTCGACGGCGCGGAGGAGCCGGCGCCCCTGGACGACCACGTCGAGATGGGCTTCTGGTGGTGCGGCAGCCACGGCGGCAACCGGTCGGAGAAGCCGATCACCGCCCAGCCGTGGGAGCAGATCCGCGGCAACTACACCGAGCGGGTGCGCGGCGGCCTGGACGACCTGATGAAGACCGCCCCCGGCGACGTCAACGGCCGTCTCCTGCTGCTGCACGGCCCGCCGGGCACGGGCAAGACGACGCTGCTGCGCACCCTGGCCAGGCAGTGGCACGACTGGTGCCAGGTCGACTGCGTGCTCGACCCGGAGCGGCTGTTCAACGACCCGGGCTACCTGATGGAGGTCGCGGTCGGCTACGACAGCCACGAGGACGAGAAGCAGCGCTGGCGCCTGCTCGTGCTCGAAGACTGCGACGAGCTGATCAGCGCGGCGGCCAAGAGCAAGGCGGGCCAGGGGCTGTCGCGGCTGCTCAACCTGACCGACGGCCTGCTCGGCCAGGGCCGCGACGTGCTGGTGGCGATCACCACGAACGAGGACCTGGCGCGCCTGCACCCCGCCGTCGTGCGTCCCGGCCGCTGCCTGGCGCAGCTGGAGGTCGGCCCGCTGACGCAGGAGGAGGCGGTCGCCTGGCTGGGCGGCCCGGCCGGGATCGGCGCGTCGGGCGCGACCCTGGCCGAGCTGTACGCGCTGCGCAACGGCCGGCCCGTCACCCCGGCCGCCCCGGGCGACAGCACCGGGCTCTACCTCTGACGGGGCCAGTACGTAAACCATCCGATGTGTGACCTGCGGCGGCGCTCCAGAATGGGTCCGGTGCTCAACGTCGCCCTCACCCGGTTCACCGTGCCCCCGCCGGCGCCCGGTGACTGCTGGACCAGTGACGACCAGCCGACCGGCTTCCCGGCGGCGCAGCTCGTGCCGTCGTGGACCGCGCACACCCCGCCCGGCTCCTGGATCGAGGTCGAGCTGCAGGCGGTCACGGCCGACGGCCGCCGCACCCGCTGGTACGTGATGGGCCGCTGGTCGGAGCGGGGCGGGCCGCGCACGTCGGTGGCGGGCCAGGGCGACGAGGACGGCGACGTGGCGGTCGACACGTTCGTGGCCCGCCGGCCGGTCGCCGCCTACCGGGTGCGGGTGCGCGCCTGCGGGCCGGGCGTGCGCGTCGGCGGGCTCGCGGTGATGGCCTCCGCGCAGCCCCCGCCCCACCCCGAGGGCTCGCCGCCGTCCGGCCTGGGGCCGGTGGAGCTGGCCGTGCCGGAGCACTGGCAGCACGCGCACGCTGGTCATCATCCCGAGTACGACGGAGGCGGCGCCAACTGGTGCGGCCCGGCGGCGACGGCGATGGTGCTGGGCTTCTGGGGTCGCGAGCCCGGCGACCTGGGCGAGGTGGGCGGCGGCTGCCCGCACCCGGCGGTGGACCACGCCGCCCGCGGCACCTACGACAGCAGCTACCTGGGCACCGGCAACTGGCCGTTCAACGTGGCCTACGCGGGCACGTTCGGGCTGCGCGGCTTCGTGACCCGGCTGCGGTCGGCGGCGGAACTGGAGCGGCTGGTCCGGTCCGGGATCCCGGTGGTGGTGTCGCTGTCGTTCAAGGAGCGGGAGCTGCCCGGGGCGGGCTACTCCACCAGCGGCAACCTCATCGTGGTCACCGGCTTCACCGCCGAGGGCGACGTACGGGTCAACGACCCGGCCGTGCCCGACGGCCGGGTGCGCCGGGTGTACCCGCGGGCGGCGTTCGAGCACGTGTGGCTCAGGAGTTCAGGAAGCGGCGGCATCGCGTACGTCCTGCACCCACCCGAAGTGTCACTGCCCGAGTCCGATGGCAACTGGTGAGAGATGAGTATCAGAGCGATTGACGTGGCCCGCACCGACGGGGGCCCGCAGTGGGTGGAGGCCGTGGCCACGCCCGCGGGCGTGGAGGTGTGGTGGGACGAGCCGCGCCCGCACGAGAGCGGCAGGCGGTGCGTGGTGCGGCGGCTGCCCGGCGGCACGCGTGCGGACGCGCTGCCGGAGGGCTTCAATGCCCGCAACCGGCTGGTCGAGTACGGGGGGCGCTCGTGGCGGCCGTTGCCCGGCGGCGGCCTGGTGTTCACGAACTGGGCCGACCAGCGCGTCTACCGGGTGGACGGCGGCGAGCCGGTGCCGCTGACGCCGCAGGGCCCGTCCCGCTACGGGGACCTGTATCTGCCGCCGGGCCGTGACGAGGTGTGGGCGGTGCGGGAGACCGAGGACGTGCGCGATCTGGTGGCGATCCCGCTCACCGGCGGCGTCCGGGTGATCGCGAAGGCGCAGCGCTTCCTGATGAACCCGCGCCTGTCTCCGGGCGGCGGCCATGTCTCCTGGATCGGCTGGGACCACCCGGCCATGCCGTGGGACGGCACCGAGCTCTGCGTCGCCCCTCTCGGCGGCGACGGCGTGGCGGGACCGTACGAGGTGGTGGCGGGCGGCCCGCACGAGTCGGTGGTGCAGGCGGAGTGGCGCGACGACGGCACGCTGTACGCGGTCACGGACCCGACGGGCTGGTGGAACGTGCACGAGATCGGCCGCGACGGCGTGCGGGGCCGCAACCTGACGCCGATGGAGCTGGAGTTCGGCAACGCGGCGTGGAAGCCGGGGATGACCTGGATGGCGGTCGCCGGTGACCGGCTGGTGCTGGTGTACGGGACGGCAGACCGGCGGCGGCTGGGCGTGCTCGACCCGGCCACCGGGGAGCTGCGCGAGATCGGCGGCGACGCCACGCACTGGGTGTCGACCGTCTCGGCGGCCGGGGGCAAGGCCGCGGCGGTGCGGGCGACCCCGTACTCGCCGCTGGAGGTGACGCTGGCCGATCTGGACGGCGGCGGGCTGGAAACGGTGTCGGCGCCCAGGCCGCTGCCGGACCGCGCCCTGCTGCCCGAGCCGGAGGCGGTGACGATCGAGGGGGTGCACGCGCACGTGTACCCGCCGCTCGGCGTCCGTGGTCCCGCTCCGTACGTGATCTTCGTGCACGGCGGGCCGACCGGCAGCAGCCCGCTCATGCTCGACCTGGAGGTCGCCTACTTCACCAGCCGCGGGCTGGGGGTGGCGCAGGTCAACTACGGCGGCTCCGCCGGGTATGGGCGGGCCTACCGGGAGCGGCTGCGCCACCAGTGGGGCGTGGTCGACGTGCAGGACTGCGCCAAGGTGGCGCGCGGGCTGGTGGAGCGGGGCCTCGCCGACGCCTCGCGGATCGCTATCAGGGGCGGCAGCGCCGGCGGCTGGACGACGGTGGCGGCGCTGGTCCACAGCGACGTGTTCGCGGGCGGCGTCGCCCAGTACGCGATCACCGACCCGGAGAGCTGGGCGACCGAGACGCACGACTTCGAGTCGCGCTACCTGGACGGGCTGATCGGGCCGCTGCCGGAGACGCGGCAGCGCTACGCCGAGCGCTCGCCGCTGCTGCACGCGCACCGGGCGTCCGGCCCGTGCCTGATGCTGCACGGTTTGGAGGACGCGATCGTGGACGTGGGCCAGGCCGAGCGGTTCGTCGCCGAGCTGGATCGGCACGGCAAGCGGTGGGCGCTGCTCACCTTCCCCGGCGAGCAGCACGGCTGGCGGCGGGAGGAGACGATCGTCGCGGCGCTGGAGGCCGAGCTGGCCTTCTACGGGGAGCTGTTCGGGTTCGAGACGCCCGAGGTCGCGCCGCTGAAGCTGGAGGGTGGCAAGTGAAGGACGTCGCGGAGATCTGCTCGGACCTGATCAGGTTCGACACCACCAACCCGGGCTCGGGCGAGCGCCCGGCGGCCGAGTACGTCGCCACGCTGCTGGCCGACGCCGGGCTGGAGCCGGTGGTGTTCGAGTCGGCGCCCCGGCGCACCACCGTGGTGGCCCGGATGGAGGGCGACTCGCCCGACGCGCTGCTCGTCCACGGCCACCTGGACGTGGTGCCGGCCGACCCGGCGGAGTGGCGGACGCACCCGTTCTCCGGCGAGATCGACGACGGCCTCGTGCACGGCCGGGGCGCGGTCGACATGAAGGGCTCGTGCGCGATGACGCTGGCTACCGTGCTCGGCATGCGGGCGCGCGGGCAGCGGCCCAGGCGCGACCTGGTGCTGGCGTTCCTGGCCGACGAGGAGGCGACCGGCGACTACGGCTCGCGGTACGCGGTGACCGAGCACCGGGAGCTGTTCGACGGGGTGACGGAGGCGATCAGCGAGTCGGGCGGCTTCAGCGTCTCCTCCGGCGGCCACCGGGTCTACCCGGTGGCGGTGGGCGAGCGCGGCACCGCCTGGATGAAGCTGACCGCGCACGGCGTGGCCGGTCACGGCTCCAAGCCGCCGGTGGACAACCCGGTGGCGACGCTGGCGGGCGCGCTGGCGCGCCTGGCCGCCCACCAGTGGCCGGTACGGCTCACGCCGTCGGTCGCGGCGCTGATCCGGGAGCTGGGCGAGATCACCGGGCAGCCGGTGGACCTGGACCGGCTGGACGCCGAGGCGGCCCGGCTCGGCCCGCTCGGGCACCTGTTCCAGGGCCAGATCCGCAACTCGGCCAACCCGACCATGCTGAACGCCGGCTACAAGGTGAACGTCATCCCCTCCACGGCCGAGGCCCACGTCGACGGCCGCTACCTGCCGGGCCTGCGCGAGGAGTTCCTGGAGACGCTCGACGCGCTGCTCGGCCCGAAGATCACCCGCGAGTTCGTCAACCTGGAGGACGCCCCCTCGGCGCCGTACCCGTCGTCGTTCTTCGACGAGCTGGCCACCTGCCTGACGGCCGAGGACCCGCTCGCCCGGCCGGTCCCGTACGTCATGAACGGCGGCACCGACGCCAAGTCGTTCGCCAGGATCGGCATCCAGGGGTACGGGTTCGCGCCGCTCATGCTCCGGCCGGACCTCGACTACTTCGGCATGTTCCACGGCAAGGACGAGCGGGTGCCGGTGGCGGGCCTGGAGTTCGGCACCCGCGTCCTCACCCGGCTGTTCACCTGACGCGGCGGCGCAGCACCAGGCGCGCGGTGAGACCGCCCAGCAGGACGGAGGCGGCCACGAGGATGCCCGCCTCCGTCCACTGGAAGCGCCAGAACCGCTCCGGCGGGTGGTAGTCGACGGCGTAGGAGTAGCCCCGGGCGAACAGGCAGTCGTGCCACGCGTCGGCGTTCCTGCCGCTCCGCCCGGTGTCGAGGCCGCGCTCGCAGCCGGCTGGGTCGCGCACCGCCCGCCCCGCCGGGTCCACCCAGGTGGCGGCGACCAGCCGGGCGTCGGGGTCGCCGAGCACGACCGTCCCCGAGAGCACGGCCCGCTCCGGCGGGGCGTAGTGGTCGCTGAGCCCGAACAGCGTGAACATGGTCGCCGCCACCCCGGCCACGACCAGCGCCATCGCCGGGAGCGTGCGCCGGAACAGCGCCCCGGCGAAGGTGCCGAGCGCGAACGCGTACAGCCACCACGCGGCCGGTGCCACCCCGGTCATGTTGAACACCCCGAGGTTGCCGAACCCGGAGTCGATCCCCTCGCGGAACACCGGACGCCACAGGCTGACCATGAGCGACAGCAGCAGCCCGCCGGCCACCACGGCGCCGCCCAGCACGCCGAGCTTGACCGTCAGCCACCGCCGCACCGGCACCCCCTGCGTCCAGGCCAGCCGGTGGGTGCCGCGCTCGTACTCCCTGCCGAGCAGCGGCGCCCCCCAGAACGCGCCGATCAGGGCGGGCAGCACCAGCGGCATCCAGCCGAACAGCGTGTAGACGGCGTCGTACCGCTCTCCCAGCCCGGCGGCCACCTCGGGCGAGGAGCAGTGGGCGAAGCCCGCCGGGCAGCCTTCCGGGAAGTAGCGGGACACGTAGCCGCGGGCCTCGGCCGCGGAGCCGAGCAGCAGCAGCCCGAGCACGGCCAGGAAACCGGCGGTGGTCAGGAGCTGCGCCCGGTGCTGACGCCAGGTCACCCAGATCACCGCGACACCTCCACGGGACCGGGCAGCGCCGCCGCCTCGGGGCTGCGCAGGTAGCCCATGACCAGTTCGTCCAGGTTCGGGTGCCGGGCGCTCCAGCGTGCGTCAAGGGCGGGCTCGCCGCGGACGAGTAAGGTGGCGTGCCTGCCGGTGACGGCGGCGGAGACGGGTTCCAGTCCTTCGGCCGCCTCCGCCGGTCCGGACAGCACGAGATGACCGGCGAGCAGATCGTCGATGTCGCCGCTGACCTGGAGCCGGCCGCCGTTGAGCACGACCAGCCAGTCGCAGGTGTCCGCCAGCTCGGCGACCACGTGCGACGACAGCAGCACGGTGAGGCCGCGCCCGGCCACCTCGCCCATGAGCGTGCGCATCACGTCGTGCCGGGCGAGCGGGTCGAGGTTGGCCAGCGGCTCGTCCAGCACGATCAGGTCGGGCAGCCGGGCCAGCGCGAGGGTGATCGCGACCTGCGCCTGCTGCCCGCCGGACAGCCTGCCGGTCCGCGCGCCGAGGGGGACGCCCAGCGCGTCCAGCCGGGCCTGAGCCCCCTCGCCGTCCCAGCGGGGGTTCGTCCGCCGCCCGAACTCCAGCATCTCGGCGACGGTGAACGACTCGTACAGCGGCTTGTCCTGCGCCACGAAGGCGGCGGTCCCCCGTACCGTGACACTCCCCCGCACGGGGGCGAGCAGGCCGGCGGCGGCGAGCATGAGCGTGGTCTTGCCGGCCCCGTTGGGGCCGACCAGCGCGGCCACCCGCCCGGCGGGCACGGCCAGCGAGCAGTCGCGCAGCGCCCAGCCGCGCCGGTGCCGCACGCCCAGGCCCGTCGCCTCCAGGATCGGCGGGGTCACGCGGCGCCCTCCCGCCCGGCGCCGGAGAGCGCGGCGGCGAAGAGCGCCCGCAGGTCCTCGTCGTCGAGCCCGGCGTCCCTGGCCTCGCGCACCCAGGCCGCCAGCGTGCGCCGCAGCCGCGCGTGCTCGGCCAGGCCCGCCCCGCCGATGCCGCGCTGCACGAACGTGCCCTGCCCCGGGCGGCCCGCCACGAGCCCTTCGCGCTCCAGCTCCCGGTAGGCCTTGAGCACGGTGTTGGGGTTGATCGCCAGCTTCTCGACGACCTCGCGGGCGGTGGGCAGCTGGTCGCCGGGGCGGAGCGTGCCCAGCCGCAGCGCGTGCTTGACCTGGTGGACGAGCTGGAGGTACGTGGCGACGCCGGAACCGCGGTCCAGCTGGAACTCGACCATAACACCCTTTCACTATTCGAATAGTGAAAGAGTGTTGCAATGATGATGATCTGTCAACCGAAGGGGGTCTTCGGGCGGTCCTGGAGGACGCCGTCGACGTAGGTGTCGACCTTCTCGTCGTAGAAGGCGATCAGGCCGGCGACGCGCTCGCTCTCCGGCAGCGGGGTGGAATACGACCAGGCCAGGTCCTTCTCGCCGTTGACCGACCAGTACTCGGCGGTGCCCTTGTACGGGCAGCGGGTGACGGTGCCGGTGGGCTTTAGGAGGTCCAGGCGGACGTCCGGCTTGGGCAGGTAGTAGCGGGGCGGCAGGCCCGTCTCGAACAGGATGCGAGCGTGCCGCGAGTCCGCCACCGTCACGCCGCCCACCTCGACCCGGACGTGGCGGGAGCTGGGCAGGATGTCGACGCGGGTGTACGGGTCGCGCGGGTGGACGTACACCTGCTCGTCCTCCTCGAACCAGGCGTCCATCGCGTCCCAGGAGAAGCGGACGTGGCCCCGGATCGGCTCCAGCGGCGAGCCGGGGTAGGTGACGGCGGCGTCGGCCGCCTCCGCGCCGCCCGCCTTCACCGTGTGGACGATCCCGTCGCCCCGGCTCGGCGAGTGCTCGACCGCGCCCGTCGGGCTGAGCTCGGCGTCGACGTCCTCCAGCGGGAGGTAGTACGTCGGATAGTACGGTTTCTCCCACACCAGCAGGGCGCGGGTGGTGTCGGCGGCCGGGCGGCCGCCCAGATAGGTCCTGACACGCTTGGCCGAGGGTTCGACGCGGACCCGGCCACGGCTCACGGCATCCATGCCCTCCGCAACGGGCTCACCCGCCACGGCTATTCCACGCCGAACGCCGCCAGCGTCCCCCACGTGACGAGCGCGCCCACCGCCGCGCCCGCGGCCACCTGGGCGAGGGTGTGATGGGCCAGCCGCACCCTGGCCCAGCAGACCAGCGCCACCACCGCCGCCCCGGCCAGCAGCACCGGAGCGGCGGGCAGCACGTACGCCAGCACCACGACCGTGCCCGCGCAGACGGCGGCGTGGAAGGAGATCTTCCAGCGCAGCGTGACCGGGATGGTCACGGCCAGCGCGGCGAGCATCGCGACCACGACGGCCAGCAGCAGCCGGGGCGCGCCCAGCAGGGCCAGCAGCACCAGCGCGCCCAGCACGCCCGCGACGGCGGACAGCAGCGGCCCGGGACGGCTCGCCCGGTCCACGATGTGGTGGGAGTCGAGACGGCCCGAACGCACCCCGGCGGCGATCACCGCCGCGGGCACTCCCCCGCACAGCACCGACGCCACCAGCCCCCACGCGGCCCCCGCCCACCCCTGGCCGAGCAGCCCGATGACCGGCGGCATGGCGATCACCAGCACCTGGGGGGCCAGCAGGTCGGTGACCCCGCGCGCGAGCCGGTCGGGCCTCATGTCAGGAGAGATTACGGGATCATGCCCCGCGTCCCGATCACCCCGGGCCGGGTGTCCTGACCGGGGGGTCGACCCGGATCCGCTGCAGGGTCTCGCCGTCCGCGCCGGTGAAGACCATCGTCGCGCGGACCTTCCAGGGGTACCTCACCGCGTCGAGGTCGTCGGCTCTGCGCGTCCGGCGCCGGTGATCGCCGTCTGCACCAGGTCGTCGGCGCGATGCCAGTCCTGGCACAGGAGGTAGGCGATCTGCCGTAGCCATGGCGACCGCCCACCTACGTAGGCGGTGTACTCGTCATCGAGGCTGGTCGGCGCTGATTGCCCGATGCGGACCACCTTGCTCGCGCGAGCCCGCGATCAGCGCCCGCCGTGCCGATCGGTCGCCGCAGGCCAGGCAGGGACCGGGACGCAGTGGGAAAGGTCACACTCGTGGTCAGCCCTTGCCGACGGCGTTGGCGATGCGGGTGGTGGAGCGGTCGGGGATGGCCTCCATCTCCCAGCACTCCGCGCCCAGCAGCGTCGCCGCCGTGCGGCGGGCGTCGGCGTGCGGGTCGCCGGCCGTGTGGGCGAGCGCGCCCGGCCGCATCGGCGCGAGCAGGTCGATGTAGTCGTCGGGCCCGTGCGCCTCGGGCGGCCCGGCGACGATGAAGACGCCGGTCACCATGCGCAGCGCCGCCAGCACCTCGGCCCGCTCGTCGGCGGGGTTGAACGGCCGCGACGGCCCTTTCCAGGCGCGTACGCGGGGGTCGTCCTCGACGCCGACGACCAGGGGCAGCCCCCGGGCGGCGACCGCGCCGAGATAGCGCACGTGCCCCACGTGCAGGATGTCGAATACGCCGGTCACGACCGCCGCGCCCGGGTGGTCGTACCGTTGCACCCAGACGGCCTCCAGGCTGCTCACGTCGGGCACTCCTCCTAGTCGACTCGTCGATCGCAGCGTACAAGGTCCGGCCCGGCACCCCGACAAGCGATCGCCGGAAAGGCGATTCCTACCTTTTCGTGATAATCCGCCGGGGTGGGTCCGCGCGTCGAACAACGTCGCCGAAACTGGGGGGTCAGCGTGGCAGGACCGGACTTGCATCAGCCCGAGCACGACCTGGAGATCCGCCTTCCGGGTGATCCGGTGGCGGTCGCCAGGGCGCGGAGCCTCGTCACGAGCGCGCTGGGCCGCGGCCATCCGCTGCACGACGACTGCGCGCTGCTCATCAGCGAGCTGGCCACGAACGCGATCCTGCACAGCCGCTCGGGCGCGGGCGGCACGTTCACGGTCCGGCTCCGGGTGAGCGGGAGCACCACGGGGGCGATGGTGCTGGTGTGCGTGGAGGACGCGGGCTCGGACGGCCCGCCGTGCCTGTGCGGCGCCGATCCGGACGCGACGAGCGGGCGCGGGCTGCCGATCCTGGAGGCGCTCAGCCACCGCTGGGGCTACACCAGGGGCGACGGGACGACGACGGTCTGGTTCGAGCTGCTGATGGTGACGGTCCCGGCGGGCTGGGCGGCCGAGCGGGTCTAGACGTCGAGCCTGCACAGCCCTTCGGCCAGCGCCTTGGTGGTCAGCCGGGTGCGGCTGTCGCAGGCGAGCTTGGCGAAGATGTGCTCCAGGTGGGTGGTGACGGTGCGGACGCTGAGCACGAGCGCGGCGGCGATCTGCGGGTTGGAGTCGCCCGCCGCGACCCGGGTGAGCACGTCCACCTCGCGGCCGGTCAGGTCGTACGGGAGCGTACAGGACCGTTCGGCCACCACCGCGCCCTGCAGCGAGCCCTGGTAGCCGACTCCGGCGCGCACCAGCCGGGTCTCGTGCCACCCGCCGCGCCGGTCGAGCCAGAGGCCGTGGCGGCTGAGCTCGCGCGAGTCGATGAACGCGCGGGCGTACGCGCGCATCCCCGGCTCGTCGCGCAGCGCCGCGGAGAACGGCCGGCCGGGCACCTCGCGCAGGGTGCCGGCCCGGTCGAAGGCGACCGCGTTGAACCCGTCCGGCAGCCCCACCGGGTCGATCACGCACCGGTTGAGGTCGGTGACGTGCGCCAGCATCGGGCTCACGGCCGTCACCAGCGGGCCGGTCAGCTCGGGGAAGACGTCGCGGGTGGCCAGGTGGAGCAGGCCCGTGTAGCGGCCCTCGGCCAGGAACAGCGGGGCGGTGAGCGCGGCCCGCCACCCGTAGGGCGCCAGATGGCGGCGGAAGTAGCGCTCGGTGCCCGGCTCGGGCATCGGCACCGGCCTGCGGGTGGCCATCGCCCGGCGGTAGGCCTCCAGCCCGGCGTACTCCTCGGCCGCGTCGCCGTGGACCCGCCCGTGCCCGTCGGACACGACGCTCTGATGGCGCCCCGTGGCCGGATCGAAGGCGACGAATTCGTAGGCGTCGATCGGCAGCACCTCGCGGAGCGCGGTCATCGCGCCGTGCGCGCCTGCTCCCGAGGCCACCTGGTAGCCGACGTCGGCGAACGCCGCCAGCTGCCGGACGTTCAGGGTGATCTCGGCCACGGTTCTTTATATCACCGCAAATTTTCCGCAGGCGGGGGCCTGCCGGTGGGCGGCGAGGAGTTCGTGCTGCGGCCCAGTCTCTGCCCCCATCACGCCCTCGTCTACCGCTCCCGGCAGCACGCCGGCCGCGACCTGCCGCTGCGGATCGCCGAGCTGGGCGGCATGTACCGCTCCGAGCTGTCCGGCGTGCTCGGCGGCCTGACCAGGGTGCGGGCCATCCAGATCAACGACGGGCACGTGTTCTGCCGTCCCGAGCAGGCGGCCGGCGAGGTGTCGGCCGCGCTCGACCTGATCGAGGCCGCGCACGCCCAGCTCGGCATCGAGGCCGCCCGCTACCGGCTGTCGCTGCGCGGCGAGGGCGCCAAGTTCGTCGACGACGCGGGCATGTGGGAGCGCGCGGAGTCGGTCCTGCGCGAGGTGCTGGAGAGCCGGGGCCACCCCTTCGACGAGGAACGCGGCGAAGGCGCCTTCTACGGGCCCAAGATCGACATCCAGATCGCGGACCCGGCCGGGCGTGAATCGACCCTGTCGACCGTACAGGTGGACTACTTCCAGCCGGAACGCTTCGACCTGGAATGCCCGGGCGGCGGGCGGCCCGTGATGGTGCACCGCAGCGTGGTGGGCGGCCTGGAGCGGCTGGCCGCGCACCTGATCGAGGTGCACGGCGGCGCCTTCCCCGCCTGGCTGGCGCCGGTGCAGGCGGTCGTGCTGCCGGTCTCCGACGCCGAGCTGCCCGCCGCCCAGGAGCTGGTACGGAGCTGCGTGGCGGAGGGGATGCGGGCCGAGCTCGCCTCCCCCGCGCGGGGCACCCTCGGCGCCCGGATCAGGGCCAACCGGCTCGTGCCCTTCCAGCTCGTCGTGGGGCCGCGCGAGGCGGCCGGCGGAGGGGCGTCGGTACGGTTGCGCGACGGCAGCCAGGCGGGGGCGGTGCCGGTGGCGGAATTGGCCGCCCAGTGCAGACCGCGATTCTGATCCGCAGACGGTGAAGCGCTTCTTCTCAGCGAAGAAGCTCGGTGAAACGGGTGGCGTTGCGGACCGCGGCACCGCCCGGGTCGTTGTTGAAGTACACGTACGCGTCGCGCCAGCCCTCGTCGCGCACCCGCCGGGCCCAGGTTCTCAGCGCCGTCTCCCCGTACGAGAAACCGGGCGAGGCGACGCCCTCGTGCAGCCGCACGTACCCCCAGGGCGCGGTGTGCCAGAACGGGTTCTGCGGCCGGTTGCGGCGGTCGGCCCAGCAGAGCGCGGCGCCGCGGGCCTCCAGGATAGCGCGGGTCTCATCGGTCCACCAGGAGTCGTGCCGGAACTCCACGGCGAGCCGGACGTGGCCGGGGAAGCAGCTCAGGCAGCGTTCCAGCCTGCCGTGGTCGGCCTGGAGCGTGGGCGGGAGCTGCAGCAGGATCGGGCCGAGCGTGTCCCCGAGCCCCGCGACCGCCGCCATCAGCCTGGCCACCGGCTCCTCCGGCTCGCCGAGCCGTCTGATGTGGGTGAGGTAGCGGCTGGCCTTGACGGCCATGACGAAGCTGTCGGGGGTCCGCTCGCGCCAGCCGGCGAACGTCTCGCGCTTGGGCAGCCGGTAGAACGCGTTGTTGTTCTCGACGGTGGGGAACGTCTCCGCGTACGTCTCCAGCCAGAGCCGCTGCGGCACCCCCTCCGGGTAGAGGACGCCGCGCCAGTCCGCGTACTGCCACCCGGAGGTCCCCACCAGGATCGCCATGCGCGTCGCCTACCCGCCCCGTCCAGGTGCAGTACTGTCGCACTCGCCTACGGACAAGGAGGCCTGATCCAGGGATGGGCGCGAACCACGCGCACGGCCACGGGCACGGGACCGCCGTGCCCGCTTCGCGGCGGGCCG
The DNA here is from genome assembly GCF_040675175.1 of Nonomuraea sp. NPDC049649. Lineage (NCBI taxonomy): Bacteria > Bacillati > Actinomycetota > Actinomycetes > Streptosporangiales > Streptosporangiaceae > Nonomuraea > Nonomuraea sp. NPDC049649. Next base: position 272,138 of record NZ_JBFAOH010000005.1, on the reverse strand, counting down.
TCGTGGCCACGCTGGCCGTGCTGCTGCCGCTGGCCGCCGCCACGCTGGCGGCGCTGGTGCTGCTCTGGCCGGAGGGGCGCCCGGCGGCGGCCCCGGGGCAGGCGGGGTTCGAGCGGGTGGGCGGCACGGTCACCGCCGTCGTGCTGGAGCCCTGCGGCGAGACCCCGCCCGGCACTCCGGAGCCGCACCCGGCGACCTGCGGCAAGGCCACGATCGCCGTCGACCACGGCGGCGACGTCACGCTGCCGCTGCCGAGCGGGCCCGGTTCCCAGCGGTTCGCCGCGGGCGACGACGTGGTGCTGCTGCACAACCCGGACGCCGAGGAGGGCATGCCCGCCTACCAGCTGTCCGACCACGACCGGTCGGCGCCGCTGCTGCTGCTCGGGGCGGCGTTCGCGCTGGCGGTGATCGCGTTCGGGCGCTGGCGGGGCCTCACGGCGCTGGCCGGGCTGGCGATCACGTTCGTGCTGCTGCTGACGTTCGTGATCCCCGGCATCCTCGCGGGCGAGCCGCCGATGCTGGTAGCGATCGTGGGCTCTGCCGCGATCATGCTGTCGGTGCTGTTCCTGACGCACGGGTTCACGCTGACGACCTCGATGGCGGTGCTGGGCACGCTGGCCAGCCTCGCCGTGACGGGTGTCCTCTCGTACGGGGTCATCGGGCTCGCCAAGCTGAGCGGGATCACCGACGACAACTCGTTCACCCTCGACATGAGCATGTCCATCGACACCCAGGGGCTGCTGCTGGCCAGCATCATGATCGGCGCCCTGGGGGTGCTGGACGACGTGACGGTCACCCAGTCGGTGACCGTCTCCGAGCTGGCCGCGGCCAACCCGTCCTACGGGTTCCGCCGCCTCTACCGGGCGGGCAGCCGGATCGGGCGGGCGCACATCGCGTCGGTCATCAACACGATCGTGCTGGCGTACGCGGGGGCGTCGCTGCCGTTGCTGCTCCTGTTCAGCATCGGTGACCAGCCGCTGGGCGAGGTGCTGACGACGCCGGTCATCGCCCAGGAGGTTGCCCGCAGCGTCGTCGGCACCCTGGGCCTCATCGCCGCCGTCCCGATCACCACCGCCCTCGCCGCCCTCGTCACCTCCCGCCACGCACCCCCGGCTCCCGCGACCGGCTCCCCCGCCACGGGCTCTCCGTTCGGTGCGGCTGCTCAGCCCGCGACCGGCTCACCCCGCGGATCCGACTCGTTCGGGGCCGACTCCCACGTGGGGACCGGCTCACCCCGCGGAAGCGGGTATCCGTTCTCTCAGGACGGGACCGGCTTTCCGACCGGCTCCGTCGCTCCGTACCGTGCCGAGGCCGCGCCGCCGACCGCGGAGGAGTCGTTCTTCGGCGACGACGCCCGCGCCCGGCAGGACGCCGACCGGCCACGCTCCCGCCGCGGCCGCCGCCGCCGCGCCCGCCCCTGAACCGACTACGTGTCGCCCGCCGAGGATCAGGTCAGGTGATTTCGAGGCTGCCGCTGACCCGGAGCTTGCGGCGGGCGCGTTCGTAGAAGGTGGTGCCGAGGCGGACGACCTTGGCGGCTCCCGGCAGGGCGGTCACCTTGAGCTGGTCGCCGGGGCCGAGGCGGCCGACCACCCGGCCGTCCAGTTCGACGGCCAGCCGCCCGCTGGACGGCAGGAGTTCCAGCGTGACCTCCTCGTCCGCGGGCAGCACCAGCGCCCGGTTGAACGCCGAGTGGGCCGCGGCGGGCACCACCAGCACGGCCTCCACCCGGGGTGACACCACCGGCCCGCCCGCGGAGAAGCTGTAGGCGGTGGAGCCGGTGGAGGTGGCGACGATCACCGCGTCGGCGGCGTAGCTGACGAACGGCTGGCCTCCGGGGGCGACGGTCACCGCCGTCAGCCCGTCGCCGGGGAAGCGGACCAGCGCGATGTCGTTGAAGGCCGTCAGCTCCTCCTGCCCGTCGAGGCAGGTGCGCACGGCCATCCGCGGTTCCACGGTGTAGCGCTTGTGGTCTATGGCCGACAGCGCGTCCGCCAGCTCGCCGGCGTCGATCTCGGCGAGGAAGCCCAGCCGTCCCAGGTTGACTCCGAGCACCGGAGTGTCCCGGCCGGCTATCAGCCGCATCGTGCGCAGCATGGTGCCGTCGCCGCCGAGGCTCACCAGCAGGTCGGCCCGCTCCACCAGTGTCCTGGCGTCGACCGCCACCGCGCTGCAGGCGATCCGGTCCACCTCGTCGGGCAGCCCGAGCACGGTGACGCCGCGGCTTGCCGCCCACTGGAGGATGGTGTCGATCGCCTCTTTGGAGTCGCGCTGGGGATGCAGCACCAGCCCGACCGTCCCGACCATGCCCATAGCGCCACTCTAGGGTCAGGCGAAAACGGCAAAGGCGCCGGATCGTATGATCCGACGCCTTGATGGTCGGGACGACAGGATTTGAACCTGCGACCCCTGCACCCCCAGTGCAGTGCGCTACCAAGCTGCGCTACGTCCCGAGTGCGTTGGCGGGGACTCGGAAGTCCCTGTCACGCGGGTAAAGACTACCACGGTGGCCAGGTCCCCGATTCCACTCGCACCCGGCCCGGCCCGTGCCCGGCCGCCGGTCGCGGTGGTTAAGCTCGGGTGGACCGGGAGGTGACGCGGATGGGGCGCAGGCCCACGATCGATCGGGACGAGCTGGCCGAGCTGGTCGCCCGGGGGCTGAGCGTTCAGGAGCTGGCCGCCCACTTCGGGGTGACCGAGTCCGGGGTGCTGCAGGCCAAGCGGGCCGCCGGGCTGGTGAAGCCGATGCTCGACCACAGCCGGGCGCTGCCGTGGAAGCTGGAGCGCGCCCACTCGCAGTCCGGGCCCGCCACCAACCTGCGCAACCTGTCGGCGGCGGCGCAGGGCAGGCCGCCCGCGCGGGAGCGGCTCAACACGGCGCTGCGGTGGGCGAGACGGCTGGCCGGGGCCGGGCTCGACATCGCCTACGACCCGGCGGCGGGCTTCACGGAGATCCCTGCGGCCCCTGAGGGCTCTCACGTCGCACGGGTGCTGGAGGCGGCCGAAAAGGCGCTCGAACAGGACTGACCGGCGTTTCACAAGCCCGTCCCAGGGAAGTTCGCGGTCTCAGCAAAGGAGACCGGAGGCGAACAATATGGACACCTTAGTCTGGGTGGCCGTCGTCGTGGTCGCGATCGTGGCGGTCGCCGCGGTGGCGTACGTGGTCGTACAGCAGCAACGCCGCAACCGGCTGCGCAGCCGGTTCGGCCCCGAGTACGAGCGCACGATGGCGGAGCACGACAGCAAGCGCGAGGCGGAGCAGGAGCTGATCGCCCGCGAGCAGCGGCACAAGGAGCTGGACATCAGGCCGCTCGCCGCGGAGTCCCGGGAGAGCTACGCGAACCGGTGGGCCGAGGTGCAGGAGCGCTTCGTGGACGCCCCCGAGTCCGCCGTGACCGAGGCCGACCGGCTGGTGACGGCGGTGATGGCCGAGCGCGGCTACCCCACGGACGACTTCCGCCAGCGGATCGCGGACCTGTCGGTGGGGCACGCCGAGACGCTGACCCACTACCGCAAGGCGCACGACATCAGCGGGCGCGCGGCCCGCGAGGAAGCCACGACCGAAGAGCTGCGCCAGGCGATGGTGCACTACCGCGCGCTCTTCGAGGACCTGCTGCACGAGACGACCCGAGGACGGTGACGGGATGAACCGCGACGACGTGAACGTGCCGCAGCAGCGGGCCGACCAGCAGAACGACCACAACGACGACACCGCCTACCGGGAGCCGTACGGCGACGACGACGTGCTGGTGGCGTCGGACGCGCCCGGCGGCCGCGACACCGGCCCCCACCCGATGCCGGACCCGGCCCACGACGGGCCGGACCCCGGCCTGCGGGACGAGGCGGTGGTGGTGACCGAGGTGACCCCGGCGGGCCCGGGTCCCGCCCAGCCCGCCGGCGACCCTCCGGCGCACGCCGCTCCCCGCTCGTTCGAGCTGTTCGACAAGGACCCTGCCGAGCTGCAGTCGCGCTGGCGCGACGTGCAGGCCGCGTTCGTGGACGACCCGTCGGAGTCGGTCCAGCGGGCCGACGAGCTGGTCGGCGAGGTGGTCGAGGAGCTGACGCACACGCTGCGCTCCCGTACGGACGAGCTGCGCGAGCTCTGGAAGAGCGACGGCGGCGACACCGAGCGGCTCCGGCAGGCGCTGCGGGAGTACCGGGGCGTGCTGGAGGGACTGCTCGCCCTGTCCGGCCAGACCACGGTCAAGTAGGAGGGTGACATGCTCGCGATAGTGGCGGCGATCGTCTTCGGCTTAGGGTTCCTGCTGGAGCTGCTGGACGCGCAGATCGCCGGGAACATCTCCGGCATGGCGTTCGTCCTGCTCGGCCTGGCGCTGCTGGCCCTGCATCAGGGCGGCGTCGGGACGGCCGGCATGAAGAACTACGGCGGCTGGCGCGGCCGGGCCCGGCGGTAACCGGGCAGCAGAAGGGGCCGCGCGCGGTGCTCCGCGCGCGGCCCCGGTATGAACGGTCACGTTCCGGCTCTGCCCGGGAAACGCATGATCACGGTGCTTCCTTCGCCGCCGATGCGGAGGGTCAGGTCGGACGACAGCAGCCGCGCCACCCACAGCCCCATCCCGCCCACGGCACCGGGCATCGGGCCCGGTTTCCAGGTGCCGTCGTCGTGCACCTCTATCACGATGTCCCCGGCGTCGGGCCAGAGGCGTACCCGTGCGACGTCGTCCCCGTGGGTGACCGCGTTGGTGGCCACCTCGTTGACGGCGATGACGAAGTCGTCGACGGCTTCCCTGGCCATCCCGAGCTCTCGCGCCCCGGACGCGGCGAACTCCCGGACCCTGGGCAGGTCCGGGAGCCGGAAGCTGAGCCTGCGCACGCGCACGCCGGGCGGCGGACCCACTGCGCCCGCCCGAGGATCCAGCTCCTCTGTCATCACCCGGCGATCTCCCTACTAACCGGCCGACAGTTCGGCGCGCAGCTGGTCTAGCACCTTGCGGAGGATCCTGGAGACGTGCATCTGGGAGATGCCGAACTCCGCCGCGATCTCGGCCTGGGTCATGTTGCCGAAGAACCGCAGCAGCAGGATGTGCTTCTCGCGGGAGGGCAGCGCGTCGATGAGCGGCTTGACGGCCTCGCGGTCGACCATGGTGCTGAGCGTGTCGTCGTCCTCGGGGATGACGTCGCCGAGCGATGCGGCGTCGTCCTCGGTGCCGAGCGGCGCGTCCAGCGACAGCGTGCTGTAGGCGGCGGAGGCGTCGAGCGTGAGCAGGACGTCCTCCTCGGAGATGTTCATCTTGGCGGCCAGCTCGGCGACGGTCGGCGAGCGGCCGAGGTCCTGGCTGAGGTCGGCGACGAGCCGGTTCAGCTCCGAGCGGCGTTCCTGGTAGAGGCGGGGCACCCGGATGGCCCAGGTGCGGTCGCGGAAGTGGCGTTTGACCTCGCCGGTCATGGTGACGACGGCGTAGCCCCGGAAGGCGTGGCCGAGGGTGGGGTCGAAGCCGTTGATGGCCTTCATGAGCCCGACGTACGCGGCCTGGAGGAGGTCTTCCAGCGGCTCGCCGCGGTAGCGGTAGCGCCGGGCGATCTCCATGGCGAGCGGCCGGTGCAGCTCCACGATGCGCTCGCGGAGCCGTTCCCTGAGAGTGTCGGGGGTGCCTTCCCTGACCATCTCGGCCAGGAGCTCTTCGGCGGTCATCTCTTCGAGGACGAGTTCCTGCACAGCCATCGCTGCTCCTCATATGGGGTGGCAGGCGGCCTCTGGAGATGGGAAAAGCCCACACAGAGGCACGCCTCGCTCTACGTTCGAGACGAAAGCCCTCTGCTGGACTTCGGACACCAGTATCCCCCACACCCGAAGAAGTATTCCTCTCTTCTCGAGTGACAGTAAGGTTGCCTGCGTGACAGTGCCCGAGAACGGCGAGGGGCCCGCGGCGGCCCTGAGCCTGACGTCGTCTACCGTTGACGGGATCGCCGTGGTCAGAGTCGACGGTGTGCTCGACGCGACAACACGCGAGCAGTTCGCGGACTATCTCTCCTTGGCGGGGCCGGATCTGATCCTCGATCTGGCCGGGGTGACGTTCATGGACTCGCGCGCGCTGGGCCTGATAGTCCATCACTGGCAGACCAGCCGCAGCTCGGGGGCGAAGTTCGCGCTCATCGGGGTCGAGTACGCCAAGTCGCGGGTGATGTGGATCACCGGGCTGGCGCAGCGGCTGCCGATCTACGACACGCTCGACGACGCGCTGGCCGCGATCCGCTAGCGGCGGCGGTTCTTGCGCTGGTGCTCCTCGACCAGGAGCCGGGCCAGGTCGGCGACCTTGACCTGGTGGTGCTGGGAGATCCTGCGCAGCTCCTCGAAGGCCTCTTCGGCGGTGCAGCCGCTGGTCTGCATGATGATGCCCTTGGCCTGGTCGATGAGGGCGCGGCCGGCCAGCGCCTCCTGGAGCTGCGCGGCGTCGGTGCGGACCTCGTCGAAGTCCCACAGGTTGGCCATGGCGACGCCGATCTGCTCGGTCAGCATCCCGGCGAGCGACTGGGCGCCCTGCGGGGAGAAGGCGTGGCGTCGTACGGAGTAGAGGCCGACGACGAGATGGGCGGGCGGCACCTTGATCGGGACGGTGAGCACCGAGCGCACGCCCCAGCGGGTGGCCAGGGCGGCGTAGCGGGGCCAGCGGGTGTCGGCGAGCAGGTCGGTGACGGCCACCCGGGCGCCGGTCTGCCGGGCCTCGGTGGCGGGGCCTTCGCCGATGCGGCGCTCGCCCTCGACGAGGGTGATCAGCTCGCTGTGCGAGCCGGAGGTGAGGACGCGCCGGTCGCGCCAGTATTCGGCCGATCCGCCGGAGCAGCCGGGGACACCCGCCGCGAGCGCGGTGGTGAGGCCGCGCAGCACGGTCTCGGTGGAGGTGTCCTCTCCCAGCCTGCCCAGCGCGGCGAGGTCGCGGGCGAGCCCGGGAGTGATCATGGCGGTGGATTCCATAGCAGCAAGCTTCTACCCCTTATGGATACCATTATCCCGCGTGGCGTAGCGTCGGAGGATGACCATGCCGGATCTCGAACACGCTCTGGACGCGCTCGCCGGGCGGGTCTCGTCCCTGCGCGAGACGAGAGCGGCCTACCCCTCCGATCTCGCGCCCACCCTCGACGCGGCCCTGGCGGAGCTCGACACCGCGGTGGAGCTGCTGGCCGAGGCGCGCGAGCAGCTCAGCAGGGGGTCCAGGAGGCAGTCCGGCAAGAAGGACGGCTCCCAGCGCGAGCTGAAGCTGCTGCGGCAGGTGTTCCGGGCGTTCCCGGTGCCGGTCATCGTGCTCGACGGCGGCGGCATGGTCAGGCGGATCAACCCGGAGACCTCGCGGCTGCTGGGCAGCCCGGACGGCTACCTGGTGGGCCGGTCGTTCCCGCTGCTGGTCGACGTGTCGAGGCGGGCGGCGTTCCGGTCGCATCTGACGGCGGTGCTGAGCACCGGCCAGCCGGCGGCGTTCGAGACCAGGCTGGCCCATCAAGGCCGGGCTCACCTCGTACAGCTGGCCATGGCGCGGCTCACCATGCCGGGCGAGCCGCAGCAGATGGTCGCGGTGGTGGCGCTGCCGACCGAGGTGCAGCTGCCGCAGCCGGACGGCGAGCGGCCGGAGGAGACCGACGGCACGGCGCTGCTGGCGGCGGCCAGGCGGCAGGACCTGCTGTCCAGGATGGCCGCGCTGCTGCTGGACGAGGAGGCGCTGCGCCAGCCGGTGGCGCTGCCGCGCGCCTGCCGGCTGCTGGCGGCCGAGTGGGCCGACTGGGTGGTGGCCGACGTGGTGCGTGAGGGGCTGCCGCGCCGCTCGGTCGTGCTGGGGCCGAAGAACCTGCCGGTCGGCGAGGTGATCCGGCAGGTGGAGGCGAGCGACCCGGCCGGGGCGCAGGTGGTCGCGCAGGTGCTGGAGCGCGGCTCGGGCGTGGTGTTCGAGATGGTCGACGACGAGTCGCTGCTCGGGTTCTGCGCCGACGGCCCGGTGCTGACGGCGATGGGCGCGGGCTCGCTGCTCAGCGTGCCGATCGGCGAGGGCGACGGGGTGCTGACGCTGGTGCGTACGCACGACCGCCGGCCGTTCGCGCTGGCCGATCTGAGCGTCATGCAGGAGGTGGGGCTGCAGCTCGGGATGGCGATCCGGGCGCAGCACAGCTTCCAGAGCCGGTCGCGGGCGGCCGACGCGCTGACGGCGAGCGTGGTCCCGCGCAGCCTGCCCAACGTGCCCGGCTACGAGGCGGCGGCCGTCTACCACCCCGGCTCGTCGGTGGGGGCGGAGTTCTACGACGTGTTCCCGCTCCCCGACGGCTGGGGGTTCGCGCTGGGCGGCGCGGCCGGCAAGGGCGAGGAGGCCGCCTCGGTGAGTGCGATGGTCCGCGGCGGGCTGCGGGTGCTGAGCGTCTGGGAGCGCGACCCCGACTCGGTGGTGCGCAAGGTGAACGAGGCGCTGGTGGAGCAGAGCACCGGCCTGTTCGTGATGGCGGTGGCCGGGTTCGTGAAGGGCCGCAGGATCCGCGTGTCGTCGGCGGGTCACCATCCGGCCGCGCTGGTGCAGCCCGACGGGTCGGTGCGGTTCACGGCGGGCGGCGGGGTGCCGCTGGGCATCGCGGCCGAGGCGGAGACCAGCACCGAGGAGATCACGCTCCGCGTGGGCGAGACGATGGTGCTCTACTCCGAGGGGCTCATCTCGTCGCGGAACGAGACGGGCGAGCCGTACGGGGAGGAACGGCTGGCCGACGTGCTGACCCGGTGCGCCGGTCAGTCGCCGTCGGCCGTGGTCAAGGCCATCGAGGACGACCGGAACGCCTTCTCGGGCGGCCAGGTGTGGGACGAGATCGTGGTCCTCGCCCTCCGCGGTGTCTGATAAGCATGGGTTTGCGAATGCCGGGAATCTGGGTATTGTCCCCCTTAGACACAGACGTGCCTAAGACGCAGGCACACCTTGAAAGCTTTTTCCACGCTGGGGTGTGCCATGAATATCGCGATCGTCGCTTCAGGATCCGCTAACAAGCGTCACCACATTCTTTCCATGGCCCGCGAGCTCGGGCGCGATCACCACGTCACCGTCTACGCGCGGCGCACCAATGCCGAGGGCAAGCCCAAGACGCGGGTGGCCCCCGGTGTCACGGTGGAGCACATCGACGTGGGACCGGCAGTTGACCTCACCCCGGCCGACGTGGCCCCGTACCTGAACGACTTCGGCGAGTACCTGACCAAGCGGTGGCGGCAGGACCGCCCCGACGTGATCCACGCGCACTCCTGGACCGGCGGCCTGGCCGCCGTCGCGGGCGCGAAGGACCTGGACGTTCCGGTGGCGCACACCTTCCACACCGTGGACCCCGCGCGCGTGAACCTGGAACGGGCACTCGGCCGCCGCGCCAGGGCCGTCATCGCCGGCTCCGGAGACGAGGAGTCGGCGCTGATCCGGATCGGCGTGCCGCGCAACCATATCGCCGTGGTGCCGTACGGGGTGGACACCGAGCGCTTCCATCGCCAGGGTGTGACCGCCTCGCGCGGCACCACCAAACGGCTCGTGCACGTGGGCCCGCTCAGCCCGGAGCGCGGCGCGCTCACCATCGTGCGGGCCCTGCAAGGACTGCCCGACGTGGAGCTCGTGCTGGCCGGCGGCCCCACCCCCGAGGAGCTCGACGACGACCTGGACGCGCGGCGGCTGCGCGAGCTGGCCGAGCAGCTCGGCGTGGCCTCCCGGGTGACGCTGCTCGGGCAGGTCAAGCGGGCCGCGGTGCCCAAGCTGATGCGCAGCGCCGACGCGGTCGTGACCGTGCCGCGCGAGGCGCCCACCGGGATCGTGGCGCTGGAGGCGATGGCCTGCGGCGTGCCGGTGATCGCCTCGTCCGTCGGCGCCCACCTCGACTCCGTCATCGACGGCGTCACCGGCCTGCTGGTGCCGCCGGACCGGCCCTCGCGGACCGCCCGGCTCGCCCGCGAGCTGCTGACCGACCCGACGCTGCGCACCGCGCTCGGCTACGCCGCCGCCGACCGGGCCCGTTCCCGCTACTCCTGGGAGCGCGTCAGCCAGGAGCTGGTCCGGGTGTACGAGGCCGCCTGCGCCTAGCACCACCACGCGGACGGGCCCGCCACCGATCCGGTGGCGGGCCCGTCCGCGGCTCCGATCCCGGGGGCTTCCAGTAGAGCCGCTCCTACGGGGGCGCGGTAGGTCGAGCAGGGGATCAGCGGAGGCGGGCCGCTTTGAGTCCGAGGTGGAGGGTGAGGCGGTCGTCGCCGTCGGAGAGGTCGCGGCCGGTGAGGCGCCCGGCCTTGCCGAGCCGGTAGTAGAGGGTCTGGCGGTGGATGCCGAGCGCGGCGGCCGTCTTCTGGGCGTGGCCGCCGAGGTCCAGGTAGACCTCGACGGTCTGGGCCAGCTCCGGGTCCAGGCCCGCCACCGCCTCGGCCAGCTCGCGCAGGTCGCCGCCACCGAGCCTGGCCAGCAGCCGGTGCGCGCCCAGCTCCTCCCAGCGGGCTACCGGTCCGTAGCGGGGGAAGTTCTCCGCCACGCGCAGCGCCTGACGGGCCTCCCGCCAGCTCAGCCAGGCGTCCGCCGGGTCGGCCCGGGTGCCGCCGATGCCCGCCGCCGTCCCGTACGCCTGCTGGACGACCCCGGCGACCTCGTCGGCCAGGTGGGCGGGGGCGAGCAGGGCGACCGGCGAGCCCGTGCGGGCGAGCACCCCGCGCGGCAGCGTCCACAGGGCGGCGGCGCGCTCCGGCGACTCGCGCACCGCGACGGCGGTGACGGGGCCGGGGACCTCGGGCGCGGCGGCGTCCCGCTCCTCCGGGTCGGGTGACAGCAGCGCGTCGAGGAGGCGGCCGAGGTCCTGGCGGCTCCTGGCCTCCTGGGCGAGCGCGGCGGCGGCCCTGCTCACCAGCGCGGCGACGCGGCGCAGCCGGGCGTCGGTGAGGCTGCCGGAGTCGAGCAGCCACAGGTAGCCGTAGGTGACGTCGGTGTGGCGGAGCGGCCAGCAGATCCTGGCCAGCACCTTGAGCCGTTCGTCGGCCGGGATCCGGACGGGACCGCGGGCCCGCGCGATGCCGTAGCGCTCGAAGTAGTCGCGCACCTCCCCCGTGGCGCGCCGGCGCAGGATGGACTCCTGGCGGACGGTGTCGATGTCGCCGTGCTGCGCCCCGTACGCGAGCAGGCGGAACGAGCGGTCCTCCAGCGTCACCGAAGCGCCGAGCAGGCCCGCGATCTCGTCGACGATCTCCTGCAGATCAGCGGTGTTGTGCATCTGTATGACAGGGTGCCACAACCGGCGTTACTCACGTCCATAGACCGGTGCTGACCTGCGGTTTTACGCTGAAAACATGTTGGGTCATGTGCTGCTCGCCGCATCGCGGAGCCGGTGGGTGCGCCGGTCCGTGTCGGGTTTCCCGCTGACGCGCAAGGTCGTCGACAGGTTCGTCGCGGGAGAGAGCGCGGCCGACGCCCGCGAGGCGATCCTCCGGCTGCGCGGCGCCGGCCTGTCCGTGACCGTGGACCATCTCGGCGAGGAGACCCGCGACGCGGCCGACGCGGCCGTCATCGCCAAGGCGTACCTCACGCTCCTGGAGGAGCTGCGCCCGCTGGAGCTGGGCCCGGCCGCCGAGGTGTCGGTCAAGCTGTCGGCCGTCGGGCAGGCGCTCGACGAGGATCTGGCGCTGGAGCACGCGCGGGCCATCTGCGCCGCCGCCGCGGCGGGCGGCTCCACGGTCACGCTCGACATGGAGGACCACACCACGGTCGACTCCACGCTGCGGATCCTGCGCGAGCTGCGCCGCGACCACCCGTCCACCGGCGTGGCCATCCAGGCCTACCTGTTCCGCAGCGAGGACGACTGCCGCGCCCTGGCCCACGAGGGGTCGCGGGTGCGGCTGGTCAAGGGCGCCTACCGGGAGCCGGCCTCGGTCGCCCACCAGGGCAAGGCCGCCGTGGACAAGGCGTACGTGCGATGCCTGCGGATCCTCATGGCGGGGCAGGGGTACCCCATGGTGGCGACTCACGACGACCGGCTGATCTCGATCACGGAGCTGCTCGCCGGCCGCTACGGCCGCGCCCGTGGTGACTACGAGTACCAGATGCTGTACGGGATCCGCGCGGACCGGCAGGAGGCCCTGGCCGGAGCCGGTCACACGGTCCGCGTCTACGTGCCCTACGGCGACGACTGGTACGGCTACTTCATGCGCCGGCTCGCCGAGCGCCCCGCGAACGTCGCCTTCTTCCTTCGTGCTCTTGGAGGCAAGTGAAATGGATGCCATCAGCAACGTGCCGGTCCCGGTCAACGAGCGGGTCCTCGGGTACGCGCCCGGCAGCGCCGAACGGTCGGCGCTGGAGGCGAAGATCAAGGAGTTGTCCGGCGCCTCGCTCGACCTGACCATGACCATCGGGGGCGAGCAGCGGCTCGCCGGCGGTGCGCCCATCGACGTGGTGCAGCCGCACAACAGGAGCGCCCTGCTCGGCCGTACCCGTGAGGCGGGCGCGCAGGACGTGCGGGCCGCGATCGACGCGGCGCTGGCCGCCGCGCCGGCCTGGCGGGCGCTGCCGTTCGACGAGCGGGCGGCGATCTTCCTCAAGGCGGCCGACCTGCTGTCCGGGCCGTGGCGGCAGACGCTGAACGCCGCCACCATCCTCGGCCAGTCCAAGTCCGTCCAGCAGGCGGAGATCGACGCGGCCTGCGAGCTGATCGACTTCCTGCGGTTCAACGTGTCCTACGCCCGGAAGATCCACGCCGACCAGCCGATCTCGTCGCCCGGGGTGTGGAACCGGATGGAGTACCGCCCGCTTGAGGGCTTCGTGCTGGCGATCACGCCGTTCAACTTCACCGCCATCGCGGGCAACCTGCCGACCTCGGCCGCGCTGATGGGCAACGTGGTGGTGTGGAAGCCGTCGCCGTCGCAGCAGTTCGCCGCGCACTTCACGATGCGGCTGCTGGAGGCGGCCGGGCTGCCGCCGGGCGTGATCAACCTGGTGACCGGCTACGGCGAGGCCGTCTCCGAGGTGGCGCTCACCCACCCCGACCTGGCCGGGATCCACTTCACCGGCTCGACCGCGACCTTCCAGCACCTGTGGCGCACGGTCGGCGAGAACATCGCCTCCTACCGCGGCTACCCGCGCCTGGTCGGCGAGACCGGCGGCAAGGACTTCGTGCTGGCCCACCCGTCGGCCGACCCGGCGGTGCTGACGACGGCGCTGATCAGGGGCGCGTTCGAGTACCAGGGGCAGAAGTGCTCGGCGGCGTCGCGGGCGTACGTGCCGCGCTCGCTCTGGAACGGGATGCGCGACGACTTCGTGGCCCTGGCCGAGTCGCTGACCGTGGGCGACGTGGCCTCGGACCTGTCGGCGTTCATGGGCGCGGTGATCGACGACCGGGCCTTCGCCAAGCACAAGGCCGCGATCGACCGGGCGCGCGCGTCCGCGCACATCGACGTCCTCACGGGCTCGTACGACGACTCGACCGGATATTTCGTGAAGCCGACCATCCTGGAGTCGGCGGACCCGACGGACGAGATCTTCGTCAAGGAGTACTTCGGGCCGATCCTGGGCGTGCACGTCTACGACGACGCCGACTTCGACACGGTCCTGGCCCAGATGGAGGGCATCGCGCCGTACGCGCTCACCGGCGCCGTCATCGCGCAGGACCGGTACGCGATCGCGGCGGCGTCGGAGAAGCTCCGCTTCGCGGCGGGCAACTTCTACATCAACGACAAGCCGACTGGGGCGGTCGTGGGCCAGCAGCCGTTCGGCGGCGCCCGCGCGTCGGGCACCAACGACAAGGCGGGCTCGCTGTACAACCTGGTCCGCTGGGTCAGCGCCCGCGCCATCAAGGAGACCTTCACCCCGCCGACCGACCACCGCTACCCGCACATGGGCTGACGGCCCGGGTCCTTCCCGCGCCCCAGGCATCCCGGGGGCGCGGGGTTCGGAGAAGTTCGTCCAGGGGAACTCGCGCCCCCGGCCTCCTGTAGGGGCCGGGGGCGCGGGGTTCAAAGGAGTTTGTCCAGGGTGATGGGGAGGTCGCGGACGCGTTTGCCGGTGGCGTGGTGGACGGCGTTGGCGAGCGCGGCGGCGGCGCCGGTGATGCCGACCTCGCCCAGCCCCATCAGGCCCAGCGGCATGGTCGGGTCGGGCTCGTTCAGGTAGCAGACGTCGATCGGCGGGATGTCGGCGTGCACCGGGAGGTGGTACTCCGACAGGCTCGGGTTCATGATCCGCCCGGTGCGGGGGTCGACGAGCGTCTGCTCGCTCAGCGCCATGCCGATCCCCATGACGATGCCGCCGCGGAGCTGGCTGCCCGCGGTCTTCGGGTTGATCACGGTGCCGACGTCGAAGGCGCCGACCCAGCGGGAGACGCGCACCTCACCGGTGTCCCTGTCGACCCGTACCTCGCAGAAGTGCGCCCCGAGCGCGGCCTTGACCCAGCGCCGCCGGTCGCGCAGGAACCTGGCCATGAACCGGACCTGCCCGGCCGCCGCGCCCAGCCCGCTGTCTGACCCGACGGCGACCTCGACGGAGGGCCGCCCGGCCCGGCTGAGGATGCCGGTGTACGTCTCCCCCTGCCGGTCGGCCCGGTAGAGCCCGCCGTCGCGGGCTTCGAGCCGGTCGAGGCGCTGCCCCCGCAGCGGCGACTCCCCCGACCGCCCGGCCAGGGCGAGCAGGGACTTCTTCAGCTTCTCCGCCGCGGTCAGCAGGGCGGCGGCCACGCTCGCGGTCTGGGTGGCCCCGCCGGCCATCGGGGCGACGGGCAGCGCCGAGTCTCCGTACTCCACCCGTACGGACGAGAGCGGCACGCCGAGCGCGTCGGCGGCGATCTGCGCCGTCGCGGTCGCCCCGCCCATCCCCATCTCCTGGAAGCCGCAGCGCACCACCACGGTGCCGTCGACCGACAGCCGCAGGGTGAGGTGGGCGTCGAGCTGGAGGGGCGGGTGGTAGGCGGAGGCGACGCCCATGCCGACGAGCCAGCGGCCGTCCCGCATCGACCCCGGCTGCGGCGTCCGCTCCGACCAGCCGAACCGTTCCGCGCCGAGCGCGTACGCCTCGCGGAGCAGGCGGCGCGCGAACCGTTTGCCGTCGATGGGGTTGCGGGCGGGCTCGTTGCGCATCCGCAGCTCGATCGGGTCGATGCCGAGCTCACAGGCCAGCTCGTCGACGGCCGACTCCAGAGCGAAGGTGCCGATCGCCTCGCCGGGGGCGCGCATGAACGTGTTGGACAGCAGGTCGAGCTCGACGATGTTCTGCTGGAGCCGGATGTTGGCGGCGTCGTACAGGTGCCCGGAGACCGCGGTGACGGGTTCGGGCCGGCCGCCGACCCGGGCCACCCGGGAGACGCTGGTGTGGATCAGGGCGGTCATCCTGCCGTCCGGGCCGGCGCCGAGCGCGACCCGCTGCGCCGACGGGGTGCGCCCGCCGACCGTGTGATAGACGCCTTCGCGGGTCAGCGCGAGCCGGACCGGCCGGCCGGTCGCCCGGGCGGCCATCACGGCGAGGATGGTGCCGGGCCAGAGCAGGCCCTTGCCGCCGAAGCCGCCGCCCACGTACGGCGCGATCACCCGGACGCCCGCCACGGGCACGCCGAACCGCAGCGCGAGGTGCCTGCGCACCCAGTCGATGCTCTGCGTGGTGTCGTGGACGGTCAGCCGGTCGCCGTCCCAGGCCGCCGTGGTGGCGTGCGGCTCGATCGCGTTGTGGTGGTACGGCGGGGTGGTGTAACGCAGGTCCACCGAGACGGGCGCCGCCGCCAGTGCGGCCTCCGGGTCTCCCTTCTTGGCGGCGGCCTGGGAGAGCAGGTCGCCCTTGAGCGGCCGGGCGTTCTCCTCCTCGGCCGCGAAGTCGAGCGTGGCGGGCAGCGAGTCGTAGGTGACCCGGACGAGGAGCGCGGCGCGGCGCGCGGCCTGCGGGGTCTCGGCGACGACGACCGCGACCGGCTGCCCGTTCCAGTGCACCTCGTCGGTGTTGAGGTAGCTGACCGACGTGCCGGAGACCATGCTGCTCAGGTTGAGCGGGTTCGGCGACGGCGGCGGCTTCAACACGGGCGCGTTCTCGTGGGTGAGCACGGTGAGCACGCCCTCGACGGCGGAGGCGGCGGCCGTGTCGATGGCGGTGATCCGGCCGCGGGCGACGGTCGCGTGCACCAGCGCGGCGTGGGCGAGGTCGGGGTAGGGGTACTCGGCCGAGAACCGGGCCTCTCCGGTGGTCTTGGCCGTGCCGTCCACCCGGTCGACCGGCCTGCCGACACTGCGCTCCGACGTCGTGCTCCTGGGCGGGATCACAGTGTGGGTAGAAATCTGTGTCATACCCCGCTCCCTTCCAGCTCGCGCAGCGTCGCGACGATCGCGCGCCGGGCCAGTTCGACCTTGAAGCCGTTCTCCGGTGTCCCGGCCGCGGCGCTGAGCTCGGCGTCCGCCGCGCGCTCGTAGGACTTCTCTCCGGCGGGCGCGCCGAGCAGGACCCGCTCGGCCTCGCGGGCCCGCCACGGCTTGGCGGCGACCCCGCCGAGCGCCAGCCGGGCCTCGGCGATCACGCCGTCCTGTACGTCCAGCGCGGCGGCGACGGACACCAGGGCGAAGGCGTAGGAGGCGCGGTCCCGGACCTTGCGGTAGCGCGAGCGCGCCGCGAGCGGCAGGGCGGGCAGCTCGACCGCCGTGATCAGCTCGTCGGCGGCCAGCTCGGTCTCCAGGTGCGGGGTGCCGCCCGGCAGCCGGTGGAAGTCGGCCAGCGGGATGCGGCGCACCCCGCGCACGCTCTCCGCCTCGACGGCGGCGTCGAGCGCGGCCAGCGCGACGCTCATGTCGGACGGGTTCGTCGCGATGCACGACTCGCTCGCGCCCAGGACGGCCGAGTTGCGGTGGAACCCGCCGATCGCGTCGCATCCGCTGCCCGGCTCGCGCTTGTTGCAGGCGGCGGCCAGGTCGTAGAAGTAGGCGCAGCGGGTGCGCTGCATCAGGTTGCCGCCCACCGTGGCCATGTTCCGCAGCTGCGCCGACGCGCCGCTGAGCAGCGCCTGGGAGAGCATCGGGTAGCGGGTCCTGATCAGCGGGTGGGCCGCGAGGTGGCTGTTGCGGGTCAGCGCGCCGATGCGGACGCCGCCGCCGGGCAGTTCCTCGACGCCGGTCAGCGGCAGGCCGCTGATGTCGACGACGGTGTCCGGCCGCTCGATGTCCTCGCGCATCAGGTCGACGAGGTTGGTGCCGCCGCCGATGAACTTGGCGCCGGTGCCCGTCCCGATGGCGCTGAGGGCCGAGGGGACGTCGGTCGCTCGTACGTACGAGAAGGTCCTCATGACGCCGTCCCCGAGGCGACCTCGCGGATGGCGTCCACGATGCCGTTGTAGGCGCCGCAGCGGCAGAGGTTGCCGCTCATCCGCTCCCGGATCTCGGCGTCGATGAGCTCGCCGGGGTGCTGTCCGGTGACCGCGCTGGGCATGCCGGCGGCGTGCTCGGCCAGCATGCCGGTGGCGGAGCAGATCTGGCCGGAGGTGCAGTAGCCGCACTGGAAGCCGTCGTGGCGGACGAACGCCCGCGGCAGCTCGCCGGTGATCCCCTCGATCGTGGTGATCTCGCGGCCGGCGTACTGCACGGCCAGGGTCAGGCAGGAGTTGATCCGCTCGCCGTCGGCGAGCACCGTGCACGCCCCGCAGGCGCCCTGGTCGCAGCCCTTCTTCGTGCCGGTCAGGCCGAGGTGCTCGCGCAGCGCGTCGAGCAGGCTGACCTGCGGCGGGAGCCGGAGCGTCACGGCCTCGCCGTTGACCCGCAGCTCGAACTCGACGGTGTTCGCCTGTTCCCCCGTCACCGGGCCGGGTCCTTCGTCTGGTCGCTGAGCATGTGGTCCTCCGATGGGTGCGCGGGCGGCGGTCCCTGCCGCCGCTGCTGGTCGACGAGGGCCCGCGCGGTGCGGGCCGCCCGGTCCTCGGTCACGGACAGGGGTTCGCGGTGGCCGCCGAGGCTGCCGTGCTGCAGGAAGAGCGCCAGGCCGTGGGCGGCGGAGGCGACCCGTACGAGCAGGTCGAAGGCGGCCTCCTCGCCGGCGGCGCGGCTCGCGACCGGCAGCAGGACCCCGATGAGCTCGTGGGCGGCGGCGGCCAGCTCGGGGTGGCGGGTCTTGTCCAGGCCCGCGTTGAAGGCGATCTCGAACAGCGCCCGCTCCTCGCCGGCGAAGCGCACGTACGCGGCGGCGACCGCGGCCAGCTGCTCGCGGGGGTCCTCGCTCGCCGCGAGGGCCGCTGCGCAGCGGCGGCGCTGCTCCGCGAAGCTCCGGGCGGCCAGCGAGGCGAGCAGCGCGTCGCGGTCGGCGAAGTGCTTGTACGGAGCGGCGACGCTCACCCCGGCCCGGCGGCAGGCCCCGGCCAGCGTGAAGCCGTGCGGGCCGCCCTCGGCGACCAGCGCGAGGGCGGCTTCCTCCAGGGCGTCGCGGAGACGCCCGTGGTGCTGCCCGGTGGTCCGGCGCCTGATGATCACTCGGCCGAGGTTAACAACATTCACCTGTGAAGAACCTGAGGATCGTCAGTCAGACGCCTGGCATGGTCGAAATGAGGAACCTGAGGATCGCCGGTCAGGCGACCCTGGCGTGGTCGAAGCGGGTGGCCGCGTCGCAGACCGCCGCCACGAGCGTTTCGTCGGCGGCGAGCTCCGGGTCGAGCGCGTCCAGGGCGCGGTGCACGCCGTCGGGCAGCGGCCCGGCCGCGAGCGCGGTCAGCTCGGCCGCGCGCGGGTCGCTGACCGGGGCGCCGTGGCCGCGCAGGTGGCTGACCCAGGCGGCCAGGATGACCGCCGCCCCCTCCGGCACCCGGCCCGCCGCGCGCTCGGCCCGTACCACGGGGAAGACCCGCTCCGGCAGCTTGCGCGAGCCGTCCGCGGCGATGTGGGCGAGCCGGTGGCGGATGCGCGGGTTGTCGAACCGTTCCAGCAGCGCCTGGCAGTAGGTCTGGAGGCCGGCGGCGGCCTCGCCGAGGTGCGGCCCGGTCTCCGCCCACCACTGCGACAGCCAGCCGCGGCAGGAGTCGTCGCCGATGGCCTCCGACAGGGTGGTGTGCTCGCGGATGGAGCCCGCGTAGGCGAGCAGCGAGCAGGAGCCGTTGACCAGCCACTGCTTGCGGTGCTCGTACGGGGTGACGTCCTCGGTCAGCAGCGCCCCGGCGTCCTCCCAGCGCGGCCGGCCCGCCGGGAACCGGCCGCCGATCACCCACTCGGCGTGCGGCTCGGCCACGACCGGGACGCGGTCGTCGCGCCCGGTGGCCTCGGCGACGGCGCGCAGGTCGGACGGGCCGGTGCGCGGGGTGACCCGGTCGGCGACGGTGGGTGCCACGGACACGTTCTCGTCCAGCCAGCCGGTCATCTCGTGGTTCACCTGGTCGGCCAGCTCGTACATCAGGCGTGAGACGGCGGCGCCGTTGCCGGTCGAGTGGTGGCAGGCCACCAGCGTGATCGGGCCGGCGTCGGCGCGGCGGCGGGCCATGAGCCCGGCGATCAGCCGGCCGCAGGCGGTGCGGACCGGCGCGGACGGGTCGCCGCGCAGGGCGGCGACGTCCTCCCGCAGGTCCGGGTGGTCGCGGGCGCCCGGCTCGGTGAGGGTGACGGCGGCCACCTCGGGCATGCGGAAGCGGCGCAGCAGGGCGTCGTGGTCGTCGCTGGGGAACACCTCCGACACGGTGGCGACGATCTCGAACCCGTCGCCGTGGGAGGACCTGGTGACGAGCGTGTAGAGGCCCTGCTGGGCGGCGAGCAGCTCCGGCAGGACGTGCCCGCCGAAGGCGGCGAAACCCCAGTCCTCCGCGTCGGGCGCGTGCTCGGTGTACCAGGCCTGGTGGGCGCGGAAGAAGTCACCGAGCCCCAGGTGGATCAGCCGGACGGGCGCCGCGGGACGCGCCGCGCCGGCGCGGCGGGACAGTTCGCTGCTCATGGTGCGACCTTTCGTGAATGCGGCTGGTTGCCGGGTCGGTCAGGCGGGCCGCCGGTCGAGCCGGTGCGCCGCCAGGGCGTGCAGGTCCACCTCGTCGAGGCTGGTGACGACGAGGTCGGCGTCCGCGTCGGCGAGCATCCGCGCGTCGTCGCCCCGGGCCACGCCGAGGCCCGCCATCCCGCCGGCCTTGGCGGCCTGGACGCCGCTGACGGCGTCCTCGACCACGAAGCAGTCCTCCGGCGGCACGTGCAGCTCGGCGGCGGCGGTGACGAAGATCTCCGGGTCGGGCTTGCCGTGCGCGAAGTCGCGCCCGGACAGGTCGGCGTCGAAGAGCTCGCCGAGCGTCTCGCCGGGCCGGATGAAGTCGTAGGACAGGCCCTGCTCGGCCGCGAACGTGTCGAGCCGGATCCTGCTCAGGAACAGGTTCGCGTTCTTCGACGAGGACGCCACCGCGGCCGGGATGCCGGCCGCGCGGACGGCCAGCGCGAACCGGAGCGCGTCGGGATAGGCGGTGAACTCCCCCGCCTCGATGAGCCGGATCACCAGCCGCTGCTTGTGCTCCGCGTACTTCTGGGCCCGGCGCTCGGCGTCCGGGACCCCGAAGTGCCGCAGGGCGGCCAGCGCGCCGCTCATCCGCGGCTTGCCGGACAGGACCCGCTGGTAGACCTCGGGCGTGAACCGGCCGTCCGACCAGGTGGTCCGGTCGCGGACATCGGCCCACTCCCCCTCCATCAGCTCGCGCAGCGCGGCCTTCCAGGCGCGCTGGTGCGGCGAGTCGACGAGCACGCCGTCGACGTCGAAGATCGCCCCCCGGAATCCCGTGCGGCTCCGTTTCCGGGCGGGGATGGCGAAGACGCAGGTGCCGCCGGGGCTGAGCTCGCGGATGTCGTCGCCCACCCCGGCGTGCAGCGGGCCGCGGAAGCCCTCCGCCTGGGCGGCCAGGATGAGCTTGCCGTCCTCGATGGTGAGCCGGAGCGTGGTGCCGCGGAAGCGCATGCAGAAGGAGAGGCCGTCGAGCCGGTCGGCCAGGCGGGGCGAGACCCGCAGCACGTCGCCGGTGATGCTGGTGCCGGCGTAGCAGCGCTGGAGCAGGTCGAGGGTCCCGGACATGACGCCCATGTGGATGCCCTCCTTGGTGGTGCCGCCCTGGACATCGCCGACGTCGCTCTCCAGCGCCACCAGGAAACGCTCCCACGAGCTGTCCGGGTCGATGCCCGCCAGCACCCCGGCGTAGGTGACGAAGCTGAGCGTCGAGCCGTGCGTGGTGCGCGCGTCGTAGTACGCGATCGTCCGCCTGACCAGGTCCTCGTCGCAGGCGTAGCCGAGCCGGCCGAACAGTTCGCCGAGCTCCCGCTCGTCGAAGAGGAAGAACGGCATGACCGCGTCGGCCTGCTTGGACACCTTGTACCGGTTCGGATCCTTGCCCTCGGCCCTGAGGATGCGGTCCATGCGCTGGATGTCGTGGTAGCGGGCGCGGTAGCCGGGCCAGTCGAGCTCCTCCAGGTCCTCGTAGCCCTCGAACTGGCTGATGACGCCGTCGTGGAAGGGCACGTACATGCGGCGGCTCATGTCCTCCCAGGTGGCCAGCTCCTCGTCGGTCACCTTGAGGTGGCGGCGGATCATCGCGGCGCGGCTGCTGGGCAGCAGGTCGAGGACCTTGGGGGCGGTGGCGGCGATCCAGGCGGCCATGAGGTTGGTGTAGGCGTTGTTGCGCAGGCCGGGCTCGCCGGTGCCGGGATACTGCTCGTGGAACTCGTCGGGGCCCATCACGCCGTGGATCTCGTACCGCCGGGTCTCGGGGTTGAGGTGGGCCGCCGACTCCCAGAAGCGGGCGATCTCCAGCATCAGCTCGGCCCCGTAGTCGCGCAGGAACTCCAGGTCGTCGGTGGCCTGGAAGTACCGCCACACGTTGTAGAAGATCGCCGCGTTGACGTGCCGCTGGTGGTGGCTGAGGTCCGGGTCCCAGCGGCCGGACAGCGGGTTGAGGTGCACCTGCTGGGTCTCCTCGGTGCCGTCGCTGCCGCTCTGCCAGGGGAACATGGCGCCCCGGTAGCCCGCCTCGGCCGCGGCGGCGCGGGCCTCGGTCAGCCGCCGGTGCCGGTAGAGCAGCAGGGACCGGGTGATCTCGGGCAGGCGCAGGTTGAGGTACGGATACACGTACATCTCGTCCCAGAAGACGTGCCCGCGGTACGCCTCGCCGTTGAGCCCGCGGGCGGGCACCCCCGCGTCGTGCCGGGCGGTGTGCCGGGAGCAGACCTGCAGCACGTGCGAGATGTGCAGGCGCAGCAGCAGCTGCGCGCGCGGCTCGCGGGGCAGGCGCACGTCGCAGCTGTCCCACAGCTCGGTCCAGGCCGACTCGTGCTGCTCCAGCGCGCCGGCGAAGTCCGGGTAGCGCAGCACGTGCCGGCCCGCGGCGGCCAGCGGCTCGGTGATGGCGTTGTCGTGCGAGGTGAACATCGCGACGAGCTTCTCCACCCGGCTGGGCCTGCCCTCCTCGACGTCGAAGGTGAGCACCTGCTGGATGTAGTCGGGCAGCTGGTACAGCTGCCGCCCGATCTCGACGGGCCGGTCGCCGTGGAAGGCGCGGGTGCGGGCCGCCTGCGCGATGGAGATGTCGGACTGCCGGGTCCGCACCTTGAGCGCGATCACCTCGGGGCCGAACGTCCGCGGCGACACGGGGTCGAGGTGGCGGCCCTCCAGCTCGCTGTAGCGGGCCACGATCCGGTTCGTCATGCGGCCGTCCAGCGCGGTGACGACCTCGACCCGGCCCGACCAGTTCTCCGGGGTCAGCGTCCACTCGATGGCGGCCTGGTGGCTGTGCGCCATGCTGACGAACCGGCGGCTGAGCAGGCTCGACACGCGGCCGGCGGCGTCGCGGAAGCGCAGGTACCGCTGGACCAGCGCGAGGCGGGCGTCGTAGTCGTGCCGGTAGGCGAGCACCTCCACGTTGCCGAACCGGACCGCCGGCTCCCCCTCGATGCGCAGCTTCAGCGGCAGCCAGTTCGGCAGGTTGACCAGGTCCTCGTTGAGCACCGGGTGGCCGTCGAAGATCGTGGTCTCACGGTTGTACCCGCCGTGGGTGTAGGTGCCCGGGTAGTGGGCCTCGCCGAAGTCCTCCCACTCGGCCGTGCCCCGGGTGCAGAAGTAGCCGTTCCCGGTGGAGGTGATCGCCTCGCGCAGCTGCTCGGCCGCTGGATCGAAGCGGTCGTACGTGAGTGTGAAACCGTCCATGGCGTCCCCCGCGCTGCCGGTCCGGAACCGGCTACCCCGGCAGCGGGCGGGCAACCCTCAGCAGGGGGAACGACCAGGGGAAACTCTAGGCCGCCCAGTCCTCCGACCGGCCCAGCCGCCAGTAGCCCATGAACGCCACCGCGCGCCGGTCCACGCCGCGCTCGGCGACCAGGTGCCGCCGGAGCGTCTTGATCACCGCGGCCTCGCCCGCCAGCCAGGCGTAGAGCGGGCCGGACGGCGCCTCCGGCACCTCCCACAGCGCTCCGGCGTCGACGTCCACGTCCTCGAAGTCGCCGGGCGCCTGCCGCGCGGGCAGCAGCCGGTCGGCCGCCTCCCGCACCGCCGGGACGAGGTGGGCGCCGTGCGGCGCGCCGTCCCGGGCCAGCCAGGTGACCTTGACCGCGCTGCGGGTCTCCACGGGCAGGAAGTCGCCCCGGGTGGCGACCTCCACCAGGACCTCGCCCTCGACGCCTGCGGGCAGGCACTCCAGGATCGAGCAGATGGCGGGGGCGGCGGTCTCGTCACCGGCGATCAGCACCGCGCCGGTGCCCTGCGGGGGCCGGAACTCCAGGCCGGAGGGCGGGCCCTCGTAGCGCCCGTCGGGGCCGATCACGACGAGCTCGTCCCCCACCTCGGCCTCGGTCGCCCAGCGCGACATGGGGCCGGTGTCGCCGTGCAGCACGATGTCCACGTCCAGCTCGCGCGCCCCGGGGCGGGCGCGGCGGACGGTGTAGGTGCGCATCGGGTTGCGGTCCTCGCCGGGCATCGCCCGCCACAGGCCGTACCAGTCGGAGCCCCGGGGCAGCCGGCTCAGGCCGTGGGAGGGCACCGGCAGGATGAGCTTGATCCGCTGGTCGTAGCCGTTGTCGGCGAAGTGCTCCAGGTCGTCGCCGGTGAACGTGACGCGCAGGAACGACGGGCTCAGCCGGTCCAGCCTGCCGACGCGGACGCCGAACATGCGGTAGGGCTCGATCACGGGGGGCTCTCCCTCCTCAAGAGTTAGTCAGGTTAGGCTAACCTGACTTCCCCTGAGGGGGAAGCCCGGGGTCACACCTCCGGAGGGTCCGGGAATGCCTCCGGGCCGGCCAGGCCGGTGCTCTCCAGCAGCCGCTGATGGTTCAGCACCGCCTCGTTGCAGGCCTCCGCGAACTTGCGCACCAGCGTGTTCTGGGTGCTGCCGCGCACCTGGCCGATGAAGGCGAAGATCTGCCCGTGCGCCAGCCGCAGCCACTTCACGTAGGTGACGTCGTAGTCGCGGCCCGACCTGCCGGAGATGTCGGCCATCCACTTCTGCTGGTCCTCGGTCGGCCGCACGGGCAGCCGCACGTCCAGCTTCCCGGCGAGGTCGCGGGCCTGGTTGTCGAGGTCGTGGTGCTGCTCGGAGATCTCCCGGCTGATCTCCCGTACGCGCGCGCTGTTGCCCCGCTGGATCGCCTCCTGGGCGATCGTCATCTCCCAGAGCGTGGCGAGACGGACCTTCTTGATCAGATCCCGGTCGGCCGCGGAGAGCGGGCCCCACTTGGTCTGCCGGGTCTCCCCGTTGTCGCCGGTCTCCGCCTGCCCGGTGGGCTGCGCCTCCTCCTGGTCGTCGCCGTCCCCGGTCAGGCTCGTCGCGGGGGGCGCCATCAGCTCTTCCGGAATGTCCGTCGGCTCCGCCTCGGCCACCCGGGCCGTGTCGGGGGCCTGCGGCACGGTGGGGACCGTACAGGCCGTGATGGCGGCGACGGTGGCGAGACAGGCGGCGGCGAGAGCGAGACCGCGGTGTCCCTGACGAGATCGCACGGGCCGTCATCCCCTTCCGGTTCCTCGTACTGGTCACCCCGAGGTACGCGGCGGAGCCCGCGCGAGTTCACCCGTCTTCGCCCTGCCCCCGCACCCCCAACGGCAGGACGTCGAAGTGGACCACCACACGCCCGGAGGCCGCGTCGGGGGCACACCCGTCGGACAGGGCGCGGTAGCGCTCCAGCACCTCCAGGACCTCGTCCCGCGCTGCCTGACCAGGTCGTCCAGTAGGACCTCCAGCGCCTCGGCCGACTCCCGGTCCTTCTCGCCGTACGAGAAGCCGCCGGGCACCACCCGCCAGTACTTCTCCTTGCCCCGGCCCATCCCCTGCGCGACCTCGATCATCCGGTGCTTGGCCAGCTCACGCAGGTGGTAGCTGGTGGCGCCGGTGTTCTCCCCCACCAGGGCGGCGAGCTGGGTGGCGGTGGCCGGGCCGCGCTCCTCCAGCAGCTCGTACAGCCTCGGCCGGAGGGGGTGCGCGGCCTCGCCGACGGCGTGCTGAAGGTCGGCGCGCCCCTACTGGCGGTCTCGTTCACCCGCGCCCCCGCCCTGGTGGCGCTCACCGGGGCCGCGGCGACACTGCCGTGGGCTGCTGCTCGCCGTCGTGCTGCTCGCCTGCGTGGCCGAGGTGCCCGCCGACACCGCGGCCCAATCGGTGCTGCCGACGGTGGTGGCCGGCGAGGACCTCACGCGGGCCAACGGGCGGGTGGTCGGCGCCCAGGTGCTCGGCAACGACTTCGCCGGGGCGCCGCTGGCGGGCGTGCTGGTCACGGTCCTGCCCGCCGCCGTGCTGGGCGCGCCGGGGATCTTGTACGGGGTCGCCGGGGTGCTTCTGCTGGCATGCGCGGCCGGTTCCAGGCCAGGCGGGAGGCGCCGCGGCCGATGGCCGGGGAGATCGCCGAGTCGCTGCGTTACCTGTGGTCGCACCGTTTCCTGCGGACGCTGGCCCTGTCGGCCGGGCTGATCAACATGGGTAGTGCCGCGTACTTCGCCGTGCTGGTGCTCTGGGTGGTGGGCGACGGCTCGCGGATGGGGCTGGCGCCGAGCGGCTACGGCCTCATGCTGCCCGCGCCCTGGCTCCTGTACGTGACCGCGGTCGCTTGGGGAGTGGCCGGATCGGCGTCGAACGTCCTCGTGATCAGCACCCGGCAGCGGATCATCCCCGGCGGGCTGCTGGGCCGGGTCAACGCCGCCTACCGGCTGCTCGGAATGGGTGGCATGCCGGTGGGCGCGGCGCTCGGCGGGCTGGCCGGAGAGGTGGCCGGGCTGCCCGCGGTCTTCCTCGGGGCGACGGCCGTCCAGGTGGTCGCGGTCGCCTGGGTGGGAAGGCTCGTGTTTTCTATTTCCACGCCGGTGACCAGCGGCGTTACCATTCCCGACATAACCGGATCACGTTAGGCACCCACAAGAGTGCGCTGAGATGACATGATTACCCCTGTCAATGAGGGGATGGTATGCGGGAGATCGGCGGACGGTACCTCCTGAACGAGGAGGCCGGTCGTGGGGGCATGGGCGTCGTCTGGCGCGCGTTCGATCGGCTGCTCCACCGGGAGGTGGCGCTCAAAGAGCTGACGCTCACCGGCGAGGCCGAGATGGTGCGCCGGCGTGTGCTGCGCGAGGCCAGGATGGCGGCCCGGCTGACACACCCGAACATCGTCACGGTCCACGACCTCATCGAGGAGGGCGGCAAGCTCTGGATCGTGATGGAGTACCTCGACGGGCTCTCCATGCACCAGTTGCTCTCCCAGGTGGGCACGCTCCCCGCGCAGTCGGTGGCCGCGATCGGCCGTCACCTGCTGGCCGCGCTGCGCACCGCCCACCAGGCGGGAGTCCTCCACCGCGACGTGAAACCGGCCAACGTGATGCTGACCGGCGACCGGGTCGTGCTGACCGACTTCGGCATCGCGACCGCTGAGGGCGACATCCGCAAGACCACCACCTCCCGGCGGCTGCGCGGCACGCCCGCGTTCATGGCCCCCGAGCGGCTCTACGGCGGCCCGGCGACAAAAGAGGCCGACATGTGGTCCTTCGGCGCCACGCTCTACAGCGCCATCGAGGGCCAGCCGCCCTACCCGGGCCAGGACGCCGCGACCGTGCTCGGCATGGCCCGCAGCGGCCCCTTCCCGCCGCCCCGCCGCGCCGGAGTGCTGCGCCCGCTGATCGAGGGCCTGCTCCACCACGACCCGGCCCGCCGCTACTCCTTGTCGCAGACGGAAATGGTCCTGGCAGGCATGCGCGCCAGCGCCTACCAGACAGCCATCTGACCGCGCTCCAGCTCACGAGCGGCGGCTGTCGACGGCTTTCCGGCGGGCGGTGCTGATGCCCGCCGGGGCGAGGCTGATTCCGGCGGACGAGATCGCGACGGCTCCCTCGCGGGCTGATCACCAGACGGGTGGTCCCCCGTCGGCGACTCCCGGAGGACGGATGCGGCGCGCAGGCTTCCTGCGGGACCGATACCTCGCGGGCAGATCCGGGCAGTGCAGCGCTAACCGGGCCGATCCCCGGAGGGTGGAGCCGGAGCGCAGAATGCCCGCCGGGTTGATCCCAGCGGGCAAGTCGTGGGGCGGGTGCTAGGCGCCGGCTGCTTCTTCGCGGGTGCCGCCCTCGGCGGCTTTCTTGGCGGCGCGGGCCTCGGCTTCGGCGGCGTCGAGGGCCGCCGCCTCTTCGGGGGTGGGGGCGGTGCCGCCGAGGTGGGCGGGCTGCCACCAGACGCCCTCGGGGATCTCCGGGTAGTCGCGCTGGGCGCGGTCGACCAGGTCGGTGAGGCGGGTGCGGAGGGTGGCGGTGTGCTCGTTGACGTCCTCGCCGCGCTTGGGGTACATGGGCTCGCCGACCAGGATGGTGATCGGGACGTGGCGCTGGAAGATGCGGCGCTCCCTGC
Organism: Nonomuraea sp. NPDC049649; assembly: GCF_040675175.1. Lineage (NCBI taxonomy): Bacteria > Bacillati > Actinomycetota > Actinomycetes > Streptosporangiales > Streptosporangiaceae > Nonomuraea > Nonomuraea sp. NPDC049649. The sequence continues at coordinate 244,400 of NZ_JBFAOH010000005.1, read as the reverse complement.
CCTTGGTCCAGAGCCGCTGGGTGCCCCAGAGCGCGACCGGGATCACCGGCACCTTGGTGGCCTGCGCCATGCGGATCGCGCCGCTCTTGATGTCCTTGACGGTGAACGACCGGCTGATGGTGGCCTCGGCGAACACGCCGACCACTTCGCCCGCCTTCAGCATGCGCAGCGCGGTCGCGTACGAGCTGGCGCCGGCGCCGCGGTCGACCGGGATGTGTTTCATGCCGCGCATCAGCGGCCCGGAGATCCGGTGCTCGAACACGTCCTGCTTGGCCATGAACCGCACCAGCCGCTTGGCGGGCAGCGCGGCGTAGCCCGCGAAGATGAAGTCGAGGTAGCTGATGTGGTTGCTCACCAGGACGGCGCCGCCCGTCGACGGCACGTGTTCGGTGCCCTCCAGGTGAAAGCGGTAGTCAAGCACGCGAAACAACGTCCGCGCGGCTGCGATCACCGGCGGGTACACGATCTCGGCCATGTGCAGACGGTAGCCTACTCCCCCCGGTGCTTGCCTCACGGGGAAAACGGGCAGATGTTCTGACCATGAAGAAGCTCATCAACTCCGCCGAGTCCGTGGTGGACGACGCGCTCGCCGGGCTGGCCGCGGCGCACCCCTCGCTGCGGGTACGCGACCGCGTGGTCTACCGGGCGGAGGGGCCGCGGCCCGGCAAGGTGGGCCTGGTTTCCGGCGGCGGGTCGGGGCACGAACCGCTGCACGCCGCCTTCGTGGGCCCCGGCATGCTCGACGCCGCCTGCCCGGGTGAGATCTTCACGTCGCCGGTGCCCGACCAGATCGTCGACGCGACCAGGGGAGCCGACGGCGGCGCGGGCGTGCTCCACATCGTGAAGAACTACACGGGCGACGTGCTGAACTTTGAGATGGCCGCCGAGCTCTGCGACGACGTGCGGGTGGAGAGTGTGCTGGTCGACGACGACGTGGCGGTGCAGGACTCGCTCTACACGGCGGGCCGGCGCGGCACCGGCGCGACGCTGTTCGTGGAGAAGATCGCGGGTGCGCTGGCCGAGGAGGGCGCGCCGCTGGAGGAGGTGGCGCGGGTGGCCCGCGAGGTGGACGAGCGCAGCCGCTCGTTCGGCATCGCGCTCACCTCGGGGGTGACGCCCGCGGCCGGGAAGCCCACCTTCGACCTGCCGGACGACCAGGTGGAGCTGGGCATCGGCATCCACGGCGAGCCGGGCAGGTCTCGGGTCCCGATGGCGCCGGCGCGCGAGCTGGCCGCGGTGGCGATGGACGCCGTCCACGGCGACCTCCCGCTGAGCGGCGACCTGCTGGTCTTGGTCAACGGCATGGGCGGCACCCCGCTGATCGAGCTGTACGTGGTCTTCGCCGAGGTGGAGGCGTACATCCGGGGCAAGGGCGCGCGGGTGGCGCGCTCGCTGGTCGGCGACTACGTGACGAGCCTCGACATGCAGGGCTTCTCGGTGACGGCCTGCCGCCTGGACGACGAGCTGACCCGCCTGTGGGACGCCCCGGTCGAGACGCCGGGCCTGCGGTGGGGGCGCTGATGGCCGGGATGCTCGACACCGGGTTCTTCCTCGCCTGGATGACGGGCGCGGCGGAGGCGGTCCGGCGGCACCGCGACCGGCTCACCGGCCTGGACGCCGCGATCGGCGACGCCGACCACGGCTCGAACCTCGACCGCGGCTTCACCGAGGTGCGCAAGGCGCTGACCGAGTGGCCGCCGACCTCGCCCGCGCAGGTGCTGGTGTCCGCGGGCACGACACTGATCCGCCGCGTGGGCGGCGCCTCCGGTCCTCTGTACGGGTCGCTCTTCCGGCAACTGGGTAAGGCGCTGGACGTGCCGGTGACGCCGGCCGGGTTCGCGGCGGCGTTCGAGTCCGGGGTGCGGGCGGTGGAGCGGCTGGGCAAGGCCGCCCAGGGAGACAAGACCATGATCGACGCGCTCGCCCCGGCCGCCCGTGCCCTGACGCAGGCCGTACAGGAGGGTGCTGGGGAGCGGAAGGCGTTCGAGCGGGCGGCGCGCGCGGCCGAGGAGGGGGCGAAGGCGACGATTCCGCTGCGCGCCCGGAAGGGGCGCGCCAGCTACCTGGGTGAGCGCAGCATCGGCCACGAGGACCCGGGGGCGGCGTCGGCGGCGCTGATCATGGCGGCGCTGGCGGAGGCGGCGGCGTGATGGTGGGCGTGGTGCTCGTCTCGCACAGCGCGGGGCTGGCCGCCGAGACGGTGGCGCTGGCGCGCGGCATCGCGGGCCAGGACGCGCCGATCGCGGCGGCCGGGGGTGACGACGACGGCGGGCTCGGCACCAGCATGGACCGGATCGAGGCGGCGGTGCGCGAGGTCGACCAGGGCGACGGCGTGGTGCTCATCCCCGACGTGGGCAGCTCCGTGATCACCGCCGGGCTGCTGGAGGAGCCCGGCCGGGTGGTGCTGGCGGACGTGCCGTTCGTGGAGGGCGCGATCGCGGCGGCCGTCGCGGCGGGCGGCGGCGCCGCCCTGGCCGGGGTGCTGGCCGCCGCCGAGGAGGCGCGCTGCCACCGCAAGCGCTGACTAGCTGACTAGTGGCCCTTGAACGCCTCCTCCAGCCACCACGACGGACGGTCGGCGGTGACCTTGGCGTGCACCAGCAGCGGCCGGTCGCGCGGCCCCGCGAGCCAGGTAGCCACGCCTTCCAGGTCGTCGCGCCGGGTGACGGTCACGGCCTCGAACCCGTACCCGCGCGCGATCGAGGCCAGGTCGGCGGGCGGGAACCGGACGGTCTCCAGCGGGTGGCCGTGCGGGCCGAAGTGGTGCACCTCGGCGCCGTAGGCCTCGTCGTCGTAGACCACGACCACCATCGGCAGCCCGAGCCGGACAACGGTCTCCAGCTCGGCGATGCCCATGAACGCGCCGCCGTCGCCGAGCGCCGCCACCGGCAGCCGGTCGGGGCGGGCCACGGCGGCGCCGATCGCGGTGGCGAGGCCGAGCCCGACCGCCTGGAACGCCTGCGTGAAGCAGAACCCCTGCTCGTCCGGCACGTCCAGGAACATCGCCGGGTAGCCCATGAAGTTGCCCGAGTCGGTGGCCACGATCCGCTCGGCGGGCAGCAGGTCGTCCAGGCCGATGGTGAGCGTCCTCGGGTCGATGCGGCCGTCGCCGCTCTCGTCCCGGTACGGAACCGCACGCCAGCGGCCTTCCTCCTGGATACGGCGGGCGAGGTCGGGCGAGCGATAACCGGACCGTTCTGCGGCCTCGGCCGCGACCGCGCGGGCGACCTCGGCCACGTCTCCCACCACGCCGAGGTCGGCGGGCACGTGCTTGCCGAAGACCGTACGGTCGAGGTCCACCTGGGCGACCTCGGCACCGGGGCCGATCAGGGAGCCGTGCCGGGTCGTCCACATGTTGAGCGCACACCCCCAGCCCACCACCAGGTCGGCGCCCTGGATCAGCTCGGCCGCGAGCGGCGTCGCGAACCCGCCGCTCACGTCCAGATCCCACGGGCTGCCCCGGAACAGCCCCTTCGCCACAGCAGAGGTGGCCAGCAGCGCACCGGTCCTTTCGGCCAGTTCCTCCAGCTCCCGCCGGGCATGCCGCGCCCCGCGCCCGGCGACGAACACCGGCCGCTCCGCCACCCCCAGCATCCGCCGCAACCCTTCGACCTCATCCGCAGAGGCCACGGGCACGCCCTCACGAACAGCGGCGTCCCCCTCCCGCGGTTCCCGGCCCGCCCCGGACTCGGCGGCTCCACCCAGCCATCCGGCACGGACGCCCTCCTCTCCCCCTTCACGGCCCGCCCCGGACTCGGCGGCTCCACCCAGCCACCCGGTGCGGACGCCCTCTTCTCCTTCTTCACGGCCTGTCCCGGGCACCGGCGACGGGCCGGGCTCGGATTGGATGTCGAGGGGGAGGTTGAGGACGACGGTGCGGCGGTCGTCGCGGGCGATGCGGAAGGCTTCCAGGGTGTTCCGGGCCGCCTCCGCCGGGTCGGTGATCCGGAGGGGGACGGCGCCCACCGAGCGGGCGGCGGCGTCCTGGTCGATGTGGAAGTTGGAGCGCGCGTCCGTGGCCTCGCCGGTGAGCACGACGAGCGGGGTGCGGCTCTTGGCGGCCTCGGCGATGCCGGTGATCGCGTTGGTCAGGCCGGGGCCCTGGTGGACGGAGAGGACCGTCACGTCGCCGGTCATCCGGGCGTAGGCGTCGGCCATGGTGGCCGCGCCGCCCTCGTGGCGGGCCGCGACGAAGCGCACGCCCTGGCCCACCAGGGCGTTGGTGACGTGGAAGTTGCCGCTGCCGACCACGCCGAACACGGTCCGGACGCCCGCCTCGGCGAGCACCCGGCCGACGACCTCGGCGACGATCACTTCGGCTGCCCGCGCTCGACCAGGGCGAGCACCCGCACCGGGCTGCCAGAGCCGCCGACGATGGGCAGCGGCGGCGCCACCACGAGCGCGCCGGTGGCCGGGAGCCGGTCGAGGTTGCGCAGCATGGTGAGCCCGTACTTGCCGGCGCCGTGCATGAAGGCGTGGCAGGGGAAGGCCGGGTCGAAGGAGTGGGCGGCGCCCGCGTCGGTGCCGACGGTCTCGACGCCCAGCCCGATGACCGGCGCCTCCTCGGCGAGCCAGCGGGCGCATTCGACCGAGATGCCGGGGGTGTGCGGGCCGTTCTCGTCGGCGTTGAGGAAGGTCTCCTGGGCTCCGGCGCGGGCGTCCCAGCCGGTGCGGTAGAGCAGCCAGCCGCCGTCGGGCAGCGGCCCGTTGGCGCGCTCCCACTCCTTGACGTGGTCGATCTCGAGGAGGAAGTCGGGGTCCGCGGCCGCCTCGGCGGTGAAGTCGAGCACCGCGGCGGGCGCGATCAGGCTGGACACCGGCACCTGGGAGACGTCCTCGCCGTCGCGGCCGGTCGCCCAGTGGATGGGCGCGTCGAAGTGGGTGCCCGTGTGTTCGCCGGTGTGGATGTCGTTCCAGTACCACCCGGGGCCGCGGTCGTCGTAGCGGCTGATCTCCTCCAGCCGGAACGGGATGGTGTTGCCGAACGGCTCGGGCAGCTGGAGGACCGGGGTCTTCTCGGACAGGGGCGCGGTGAGGTCGATCACCTCGATCGTGCCGTCGCGCAGGCTGGCTGCGAAGCTCCTCAACACCGACATGGCTTCCTCCTCGCGTGGGGCTGAGCCGCATCCTCCTATGCGTACGACAACCTCCGCAATCACACTCATCCCCGGCGGTTCGTCAGGCACGCGTCCATTCGGCGCAGCCGGCCGTCTGGAAGCTCTTGTCGGTCGCCTGGATGGTGACGGTGTCCGGCCCGGTCGGCATGCCGGCGTCGATCACGTCCGCCAGGCCGGGGCCGCTCATGCGGGCCCAGTAGCAGTTGGCGGAGCCGGGTGCGGGGCCGGCGGTGCGGTACGTGCCGGGCTGGATGTCGACGCCGACGACGAGCGTGCGCATGGTGGCGAGCAGGTCGTCCGGGTTGGACGGTACGGGGTCGTCCGGCGTGACGGGAGCGGAGGTGGCGGGGTCGGGGACGGCGGGATCAGACGCGGCGGGGTCGGGCACAGCAGGGTCGGAGGCTGCGGGGTCGGGCACGGCGGGGCCGGTGGGCGGGGTGTCCGGCGGCGGCTCCTCGACCGTCACCGTGACCCGGGGTGCGGGCGCGGCGGACGGGTCTAAGGAGCCGAGGCCGACGAGGAACCCGATGAGGAACCCCACCACCCCGGTCAGCCCGGCGACGAGCATGATGATCGTCGGGCTGCTCGACGCGCTCGGGTACTCCGGAGGGGGCCGGTACATCACCAGGACAGCGTCCCACCCCGATCAGCGGTGGAGATAGTCCACCAGCGACGCCTTCTCCGTCTCCAGCTCGTCGATGGCGCTCTTGACCACGTCGCCGATGCTCACGATGCCGGCGAGCCGGTCGTTCTCGACCACCGGCACGTGCCGGATCCGGTGCGTGGTCATGGTCTCGCGCAGCTCGTCGACCCGGTCGGCGGGGGTGACGGTGCGCACTTCGGCGGTCATGATCGACGAGACGGGCTCATCGAGGATGCCCGCGCCGCGATCGTGCAGCCGGCGCACCACGTCGCGCTCGGAGACGATCCCGTCGATGGTGACGCCGTCTTCGGAGACCACGACGGCGCCGATGTTGTGCTCGGCCAGTGCGGCCAGGAGGTCGCGAACGGTGGCCTGCGGCGCCACGGTCGCGACGTCGCTTCCCTTGTTGCGCAGGATCGTACCGATCAGCATCTGCACCACCTCGGCTAATGAGGTACCCCGACCTGATTCCAGGCAAGCAACGGGGCCCGTGGCCGTCAAGAACTCACGTAAGCTGATCCCCCTACCATGTGAAATACCACTGCGGGAGCAGCTGTGACCGAGCCTCTCAACACCGGCAGCCACGACCTGCCGATCACCGAGGAGCTGGCCGCGTTCATGCGGACCGGCTGGGCGGACACCCGGCGGGCCGACGTGCGCGCACTGCCCGTCGCCCCTTGGGCGGCCAAGCGCCGGGCCGCGCTGGCGAGCCGGTTCCCCGGGGAGCGGCTGGTCGTCCCGGCGGGCACGCTCAAGGTCCGCAGCAACGACTGCGACTACCGGTTCCGCCCGCACAGCGCCTTCTCGTACCTGACAGGCGCGGGCGAGCCGGGCGAGGTGCTCGTGATCGAGCCGTCCGGCGAGGCGGTCCTGTACGTCCGGCCGCGCTCCCCCAGGGAGGAGGGCCAGGAGTTCTACCGCGACCGCCGCTACGGCGAGTTCTGGGTGGGCCGCAGGCCCGACCTGGCGGAGGCGGCGGAGCTCTACCAGATCGACTGCGCCCACCTGCGCGAGCTGGAGCTGACGGGCCCGGCCCGGGTGCTGCGCGGGGTGGATCCGGCGGTGGACGCGGCGGTCGAGCCCGGCGACGGCGACGCCGAGCTGGAGAGCTACCTGTCGGAGGCCCGGCTGGTCAAGGACGAGTGGGAGATCGGCGAGCTGCAGGCCGCGGTCGACGCGACGGTGCGCGGCTTCGAGGACGTGGTGCGCGCCATCCCGCAGGCGCTGCGCCACGCGCGCGGCGAGCGTTACCTGGAGGGCGTGTTCGGGCTGCGCTCGCGGCTGGAGGGCAACGCGGTCGGCTACGAGAGCATCGTCGCCTCCGGCGCGCACGCCTGCGTGCTCCACTGGATCCGCAACGACGGCCGCCTCGACCCGGCCGACATGCTGCTGCTGGACGCGGGCGTCGAGACCGACACCCTCTACACCGCCGACATCACCCGGACGCTGCCGCTCTCGGGCCGGTTCAGCCCGGTGCAGCGGCAGGTGTACGAGCTGGTCTACGAGGCGCAGTCGGCCGCGATCGAGGTGCTGCGGCCGGGTGTCCGGTTCCGCGACTTCCACCTGACGGCCATGCGCGTCATCTGCGAGGGCCTGCACGAGTGGGGCCTGCTGAAGGACTCGCCCGACGCGCTCATGGAGAGCGGGCTCTACCGCCGCTACACGCTCTGCAGCAGCGGCCACATGCTGGGCCTGGACGTGCACGACTGCGCCAGGGCGCGGGCGGAGACGTATCTGGACGGCGTGCTGGAGGAGGGCCAGGTGCTGACGGTGGAGCCCGGCCTGTACCTCCAGCCGGACGACCTCACCCTGCCGGAGGAGTTCCGCGGCCTGGGCGTCCGCATCGAGGACGACCTGGTCATCACCGCCGACGGGGCGCGGCTGATGTCGGCGGCACTCCCCCGCCACCCGGACGAGGTGGAGAGCTGGATGGCGGTCCTGCTCGGCTGACCCCCCGGCCGCCTCAGCGGGCCGCCGGTTCGATGGCGCGCTCCTGCCACCCTGACGAGGCAGAGGGCTGGACGGTCCTGCTCGGCTGAACACCTCGGCCGCCTCAGCGGGCCGGTTCGATGTTCGGGTTGAGGTGGAAGACGTTGTCCGGGTCGTACTCGGCCTTGATCGCGGCCAGCCGGGCGTACTTCTCCTCGCCGTAGGAGGCGCGGACGCGCGCGGGGTCCCGGTCGGCGAGGAAGTTCACGTACGCGCCGGTGCCCCGGGAGTACGGGAGCAGCGCCGACCAGGCGTCGCGGGCCCACTCCTTCTCCCGTTCCAGGGCGTCCGGCGCGGGCGTGAGCGCGGCGACGGACATCGTGTAGTGCGGCTCGCGGGGGCCACCGAAGGCGGTGGCCTCGTCCGGGACGGAGCTGAAGGCGCCGTCGAGGCGGAACACCGGCATGAGCGACATCGGCGAGCCCTTGCGCACCGCGTGCTCGCAGAGCGCGGCGATCGCGTCCGGCCCGAGTGACGGCAGGTCGAGCGCCTTCTCGTAGGCGGCCACTCCCGGCGGCGCGCTCTCGTCCAGCAGCGACTGGAGTCGTGCGTACGACATCGGGGTGATGAACGAGAACAGCGGCGGCAGCGCGTTCCTGACGGACTCCACGACGGCCGCGTGCTGCTCGGCCGAGCCGAACCCGGCCAGCATGAGCGCGTGCCCGGGCCGCAGGCGGTACTCCTCCGGCACGAACGAGCCGGAGGGCGCGCTGGCGCCGAACCCGGCGAGCGCGCCGAAGCCGCGGGGCAGGCCGGTGACGGCCCGGTCGATCGCCTCGGCCGCCTCGCGGCCCCGTTCGGCCTCCCAGAACAGCAGCGCCACCCGCACTTCGGGCCCGACCGGATGGAGCCGGTAGGAGAAGGAGGTGACGACGCCGAAGTTGCCGCCGCCGCCGCGCAGCGCCCAGAACAGGTCGGGGTGCTCGCGCGCCGAGGCGTGCACCTGCCGCCCGTCGGCGAGTACGAGGTCGGCGGATTCCAGGTTGTCCGCGGTCAGCCCGTGGTCGTGGCTCAGCCAGCCGAACCCGCCGCCGAGGGTGTGCCCGGCGACGCCGGTGTGGCTGATCACGCCGCCGGGGGTGGCCAGCCCGTACGTCTGCGTGGCGGCGTCGAGGTCGGCCCAGGTCGCGCCGCTGTCGCAGGACACCCAGCGGCTGGCGGGGTCGACGTCGATCAGCCGCAGGCCGCTCAGGTCGATCATGAGGCCGCCGTCGGTCACGGCCGTGCCGGCGGTGCTGTGGCCGCCGCCGCGCACGGAGATCTCCAGGTTCTCCTCCCTGGCGTAGGAGATCGCGGCGGCCACGTCGTCGGCGCCGTCGCACCGTACGATCACGGCGGGGCGCCGGTCGACGGCGCCGTTCCAGACCTTCCTGATGACCTCGTACTCGGCGTCCCGCGGGGAGAGCACGCGCCCGGCGCATCTCTCGCGCAGCCCGTCGATTCCGCTTTTGAGCAGCTGAACCATGTCCGCACCCCCCGGGTGCGCGCTGACGACGGAAATACCACTTAATCCTAGGATTTGCCGTATTTGCGCTGGGTTGGTGTGAGGGCAAATCTAGGTCATAGGCGTCCATCACAGGCGAGGCGCGGAAGAACGCGCCGCAGGTTACCCGCCATAACCGATACCCCTGCCGGGGAAGGCGCGATCGCGGGCTAATCTGGAAGAGTGTTTCCACTGGCGGCGCGACCGCCGGACCGGGCCCTGGATAGGAGATCATGAGCGAGCCCCGCTGGCTTTCCCCCTTCGAGCAACGTGCCTGGCGGACCCACCTGGCCCTGCACAAGCTCCTCATGCACCGCCTGGACCGGGAACTCCAGGAGCACCAGCTGTCCCTGAACGACTACGAGATCCTGGTCAACCTCTCCGAGAGCCCCGGCCGCCGCATGCGCATGAGCGACCTGGCCGACGCCACGATCCAGTCGCGCAGCCGCCTGTCCCACCAGATCTCCCGGATGGAGGCCAAGGGGCTGGTGGTCCGCGAAGACTGCCGCGACGACCGGCGCGGCACCTTCGCCGTGCTGACCGACCAGGGCTGGGACACCATCCAGCGGGTGGCGCCCGTCCACGTGAACGGCGTGCGCGAACACTTCGTCGACCGGCTGACCGACGACCAGCTCATCGAGCTGGAGGCCGCCTTCACCCCGATAGTCGAACACCTGAAGAAGCTGCGCTGACACCCAACCGATACCCATCACCGCGCGCGGCTGTCGCCCTCGCTCGCTACGATCCGCTTCATGCTGAGAAAGCTCCTCCTCGTCCTCCTCATCGCGGGCCTGAGCGCCTGCTCGTCCGGCGGCGGCGAGGAGCTGCCCGCGGGGCCCGACCTGATGCGGAAGGCCGCGCAGGCGATGCGGTCGGTGAAGTCGGCGGCGTTCACGATCGCCACCGAGGGCAAGCCGAACGTGCCGGTCAAGAACGCCGACGGGCGACTCACCGCGGAGGGCGACGGCGACGGCACGATCACCTTGGAGGTGTTCGGCAGCCTCCAGGAGATCACGTTCGCCCTGATCGGCGACACCGTCCACTTCAAGGGCCCGACGGGCGGCTTCCAGAAGCTCACCCGCAAGGAGCTGGCCCAGATCTACGACCCGTCGCTGATCCTCGACCCCGCCAAGGGCATCGCCCAGCTGCTCGAATCCGCCTCCGACCCGCAGGTGCAGGCTGAAGAGGGCAGCGACTACCGCGTGGCGACCGGGTTCTCCGAGCAGACCCTCAGCACGCTCGTACCAGGCGTGACCGAGCCCGTGAACGCCACGATCTGGATCGACAAGGCCACCAGCAGGCTCACCAAGATCGAGCTGCCCCTCAAGGACGGCAGCGTGCGCGTGACGCTGGCCGACTACGACACGCCGGTCACGATCACGCCGCCGCCCACGGCCGGATGAGGCGCGCCCGCCGGGTCGCGCTCGGCGTCGGCGGCGCGGTCGTGCTGCTGGCCGCGCTCGACGCGTACGTGGTCGTGACCGTCCTCATCGATATCGCCGCCGACCTCGGCATCCCGCTCAACCGGCTGGAACGGGCCACGCCCGTGGTGACGGGGTTCCTGCTGGGCTACGTCGCGGCGATGCCGCTGCTCGGGCAGCTGTCCGACCGTTACGGCAGGAAGCCGCTCATCCACGCCTGCCTGGCGGCGTTCACGCTCGGCTCGGTATTGACGGCCCTGGCGGCATCCGAGGCGATGGTGGTGACGGGCCGGACCGTCCAGGGGATCGCGGGCGGTGCGCTGCTGCCCATCACGATGGCGCTCATCGGCGACCTGTGGGGCGAGCGCGAACGGCCGCTGGCGCTGGGCGCCGTCGGCGCGGCCCAGGAGCTGGGCAGCGCGCTCGGGCCCGTGTACGGCGGGGTGCTGGCGCTGATTCCCAGCTTCGCGGTGCTCGGGGTGGAGCTGGGCGACTGGCACGCCATCTTCTGGATCAACGTGCCGCTGGCCCTCGCCGCGGCCCTCGCCGTCCACTGGGGCATCCCCTCCTCCCGGCCGGTCCCCGTACACCCACTCCCCTCACCGACCCCCGCCACCCGGGAAAGCACCGCACCCGCCGGTTCTCCCGAAGACGGGCAGGCAGACCCGGAGAACGCCGCTCCCGAGCCCGCCGGTTCCACCGGAGAAGGGCGGGCCACTCCCGAGCCTGCCGGTTCCCCCGGCGCGCGGCCCGCCGAAGAGCGGCGAGTGGACTTGGCGAGCACCGCGACCGCCGGTTCTGCTGGAGAGGGGCGGGCGGACCTGGAAAGCGCCACGGGCCCCGCCCTCGGTTCTTCCCGGGAGAGGCGGGTGGACTGGGTCGGTGGGGGGTTGCTGGCGCTGGCGCTGGGGTTGCTGGTGGCGGGGCTGTACAACCCGGATCCGGCGACGGCGGTGCTGCCCGCGTGGGGGCCGCCGCTGATCGGAGCGGGGGTGCTGGCGGGGGCGGCGTTCGTGTGGTGGGAGATCCGCTCGCCGGTACGGCTGCTCGACCTCACCGGCGTGCCCAAGGGTCCGTTGCTGTCGACGCTGGGCGTGAGCTTCGTGACGGGCGCGGCGTTGCTGGTCACGATGGTGTTCGTGCAGTTCACCGCGCAGACGATGCTCGGCATGGAGGCGCTGGAGGCGTCGCTGGTGCTGGGCAGGTTCCTGGTGGCGCTGCCGGTGGGGGCGCTGCTGGGCGGGCTGCTGACGCGGCGGTTCGGCGGGCGGGAGGTCACGGTGGCGGGCCTGCTGGTGGCCGCCGCGGGCTACGTGTTCATGAGCCGCTGGCCGCTGGAGCTGGCGGAGGCGCGGCTGATGATGGACGCGACGCTGGTGGTGGCGGGTCTCGGGGTGGGCCTGGTGATCGCGCCGGTGTCGGCGGCGGCGCTGCGGGTGACCCCGGCGGCGCAGCACGGGGTGGCGTCGGCGGCGGTCGTGGTGGCCCGGATGATGGGGATGCTCATCGGCATCGCCGCGGTTTCGGCCTGGGGTTTCTACCGTTTTCAGTCGCTGACCGCGCATCTGGACACGCCGCTGCCGTTCGGGGTCGAACCGGACGAGTACGCGCGGCGGCTGTCGGAGTACACAGCCGCGGTCCAGGCAGCGCTCCATGTGGAATATACGGAAATGTTCCTGGTCACGGCCTTCATCTGCCTCATCGGGGCCGGTTTGGCGTGCTTCATTCCCCGTAGAGCTAAAATACCTGTGACGCAGGTATAAGCATTCCACAAATTACGTCATGCCGGATTAGGGTCGTCCGAAATCGACGCCTGGCGGGAGATGCAGCGGGGGCAGAAGCATCTGGACATGGCGCTGCGCGGGGTGCCGGTGCTCCCCCGTACAGGCTGACCCGCCGCCCGAAGAGCCCGGGCGGCGGGAGGTGCGGCTACGGCGTGAGGCGGTGCAGGTCGCGCGGGAACGCGGTGACCTGGCGGATGTTGGCCGCGCCTGTCAGGCGCGCCGTCCACCGCTCCAGCCCGATGGCGAACCCGCCGTGCGGCGGCATCCCGTACGCGAACGTCCGCAGGTACGCCTCGTACGGTTCCGCGTTCTCGCCCCGGGCGGCCAACGCGTCCAGGTAGTCCTGGTGCCGGTGGAGCCGCTGCCCGCCGGTCACCAGTTCCAGGCCCCGGAAGAGCAGGTCGAAGCCGTTGGTGTAGCCGGGCCTGTCCGGGTCGGGATGGGTGTAGAAGGGCCGTTTGGCCAGCGGGTAGCCGGTGACGAAGAGGAACTCCGAGCCGTGCTCGCGCAGCGCCCACTCCGACAGCCACCGCTCCTGGGCCGGTGACAGGTCCGGTTCGTCCTCGCCGGTCATCCGCTGCGCCTCGGTGAAGTGGATGGCCGGGATCTCGGCGGGCACCTCGGGCAGTTCGGCGCCGAGCCGGGCCACGGCCCGGGCGGCGCGCTCGCGGACCGATTCCACCATGCCGGCCACGGCCTCGCGGAGCACGGCCATCACGTCCCGGTGGTCGCGGACGAAGCCCAGCTCGGCGTCGAGGCTGGTGTACTGGGCCAGGTGACGGACGGTGTCGTGCGGCTCGGCGCGGAAGACCGGGCCCACCTCGTACACCCGCTCGAACACGCCGACCATCGCCTGCTTGTAGAACTGCGGCGACTGGGCGAGGTAGGCGGGGCGGCCGAAGTAGTCGATGCCGAACACGTTCGCGCCGGACTCGGTGGCCGACGCGACGATCTTCGGGGTGTGGACCTCGGTGAAGCCGAGCCGGTCCAGCGCGGCGCGGAACCCGGCCACGCTCGCGGCCGAGATCTCCAGCGGCGCCCGCAGCGCCGGGTGGCGCAGGGCGGCGGGCGCGTGGTCGAGCACCGTCGGCAGCGTCGCCGGCACCACGGGCCTGAACAGGTCGAACGGCGGCGGCTCGACCGGCCTGGACAGCACCTCGATCTCCGGTTCGGCCAGTTCGGCGCCCCCGGGCGCCTGCGGGTTGGCGGTCACGGTGCCGGTGACCGCCACGACGCTCTCCTCGGCGGGCAGGTCGCCCGCCGTGACCGCCTGGGCCAGCCCGGAGCGGTCTCTGACGATGAGGAAGGACACGGATTTCAGCAGCCGGCGGCGATGGACCCAGCCGGCGATCGTCACTCGTTGCCCGGCGTGCTCGGCGAGCTCGGCGGACAGAACACGAGAGATCATGACAGCTCCTCGGAAGGAAGATGTATGACCCCTTGGGAGTGCGGGGGAGAAGGGAACTCCCGGTGCCACCGCACTTTCACCGCCCGGAACAGGCGGCCTCTCGGACCCTGTGACGGGGGTCAGGCCGGCGGGGCATTTCCTCCCCGCACTCGGGAGTGTCTTCACCGGGGGGCGCGGGACCGCCATCACAGCACCCGGCGGCTCTCTCGGCCCGCGGGGACCCGGCTACTCGTCTCCGTCGACGCGTTGCGCCGATGGTATATCAGTGGTCCTTCTTCTGTCGCTTCTCTCTGATCTTCATGGTGACCTCGATGGGCGAGCCGGCGAAGCCGAACTCCTCGCGCAGGCGCCGCTCGATGAAGCGCCGGTAGGTCTCTTCGAGCCAGCCGGAGGTGAACAGCACGAACTTGGGCGGCTCGATCGACGCCTGGGTGGCGAAGAGGATCTTCGGCTGCTTGCCGCCGCGCACCGGGGGCGGCGTCTGCCGCACCAGCTCGGTCAGGAACGTGTTCAGCCGGGACGTCGGCACCCGGGTCGACCAGGACTCCAGCGCCCGCTCCAGGGCGGGCACCAGCCGGTCGACGTGGCGGCCGGTCTTGGCGGAGATGTTGACCCGCAGCGCCCACGGGGTGCGGGCGAGCTGGCGGTCGATCTCCTTCTCCAGGTAGTAGCGGCGGTCCTCGTCGACGAGGTCCCACTTGTTGAACGCGACCACCATCGCCCGGCCGGACTCGATCACCAGGCTGATGATGCGCAGGTCCTGCTCGGTGAGGGGCTGGCTGGCGTCGATGAGCACCACCGCGACCTCCGAGCGCTCCAGCGCGGCGCGGGTGCGCATGGCGGCGTAGAAGTCGGCGCCCTGCAGCTCGCGGTCGCGCCGCCGGATGCCGGCCGTGTCGACGAACCGCCACGTCCGGCCGCCCAGCTCGATCAGCTCGTCGACGGGGTCGCGGGTGGTGCCGGCCACCGAGTCGACCAGCACCCGCTCCTCCCCCGCCAGCTTGTTGAGCAGGGAGGACTTGCCGACGTTGGGCTTGCCGAGCAGCGCCACCCGGGCGGGGCCGCCCTCTTCGCCGAAGCTCTCGCGCGGCGTCTCGGGCAGCGCGTCGAGGACCACGTCGAGCAGGTCGCCGCTGGCGCGGCCGTGCAGCGCGGAGACGGGGTAGGGCTCGCCGAGGCCGAGCGACCAGAGCGCGGCGGCCTCCAGCTCGACCTCCTGGTTGTCGACCTTGTTGGCGGCCAGGATGACGGGCTTGCCGGACTGGCGCAGCACCGAGCCGACGATCTCGTCGGCGTCGGTGGCGCCCACGGTGGCGTCGACCACGAACACGATCACGTCGGCCAGCTCGGTGGCGACCTGCGCCTGCTCGGCGATGCGCAGCCCCATGCCGGTGGCGTCGGGGTCCCACCCGCCGGTGTCGACCACGGTGAAGCGGCGGCCCCGCCAGTTCGCCTCGTAGGCGACCCGGTCGCGGGTCACGCCGGGCACGTCCTCCACGACCGCCTCGCGGCGGCCGATGATGCGGTTGACCAGCGTGGACTTGCCGACGTTCGGCCGCCCTACGATGGCCACCACCGGCAGCTGCGGGCCGCCGCGGTCGCCGGTGACCTCGAGATCGTCGAGTTCAGCCTCGACCCAATCCCCCGTTGGCATGGTGTCTCATTCCTGTGAGTCCCGCACCGTTCAGGTGCGCTCCTTGACCAGTCTCAGCACCTCCGCGATCACCTCGTCGAGGGTGAGCGCGGTGGTGTCGAGCTCGACGGCGCCATCCGCCATCGAGAGTGGATCCGTCTTGCGTGTCGAGTCGAGCGTGTCACGCCTGGCCATCGCCGCCTGCTGCGCCTCGGCGGTGGTGCCGGTCAGCTCGGCCGACCGGCGCCGCGCGCGGGCCTCCGGGCTGGCCGTCAGGTAGATCTTGACCTGGGCGCCGGGGGCGACGACGGTGCCGATGTCGCGGCCCTCGACCACGATGTCGCCGTCGCCGATGATCTGCCGCTGCAGGTCGACGAGGCGCTTGCGGACCTCGGGCACCGCCGCGACGGCGGAGACGGCCGAGGTGACCTCGTCCTGGCGGATCGGCTCCGACACGTCGACGCCGCCGACGTGGATCGCCGGGGCGCCGGGGTCGGTGCCGGAGACGATCTCGGGCTCGCCGCAGCGGGACGCGATCGCGGCGGGATCGGCGAGGTCGACGCCCTGCCGGAGGATCCACCACGTCATCGCGCGGTACTGCGCCCCGGTGTCGAGGTAGCGCAGACCCAGCGCGCGGGCCACCCCGCGCGACACGCTCGACTTGCCCGACCCCGAAGGGCCGTCCATGGCGACGACCAGACCGGCCACGGCTCTCCCTCTTCACGTGTGCTGACCCAACCTGACGAGGTTACCGCCTCCGCGCACCCCGCCGAGCCGCGTCAGCCGGGGATCCAGTTCCCGTGGAAGCCGAGCGGCACCCGGGCCGGCAGGTGGACGACGGCCACCGGGTCGCCGGTGAAGTCCTGCGCGGCCAGGATCACCAGGTCGGCCGCGCCCCTGGCCGGGTTGTTGACGAAGGTCATCACGTACCCGTCGTCCTCGCCGTCGCCGGACGGCACGAACACCGGCTCGCCCACGTACGCGTCCCGCCCGAAGCGGCGGGACTCCCGCGTGCCGGCCGTCAGGTCGTGCTTGATCAGGGTGTTGTCGAAGGCCGCGTCGGGCAGGTCCTCCAGCCCGGTCCCGTCCGGGGCGACGAGGTCGACCAGGTCGCGGGCGGCGGCGGTGTAGCCGTAGCGGTAGGGCCTGCCGGTGAGCCGCTCGTCCATGCGCGGGAACTCCTGCGCCCGGTCGTCGAGGCGGGTCTCGGTGACCGTGCCCCTGGCCGGGTCGATCCGCCAGCGGTCGAGCGTGGGCGCGCCGCCCGCGTCCAGCCGGGCGTCGACGAACCGCTCGGGGTAGCGCACCACGTCGACCACCACCTGGTCGCCGTCGTCGTAGGCGTTGAGCGTGTGGAAGACCCAGCACGGCGCCACCTCCACCCAGCGGAGCTCGCCGGTCTCCCGCGACAGCAGGCCGATCCGGGAGGGGTGGCCGGGGTTCCAGGCGTACGGCAGCGGCGCGCCCTTCTCGGCGTGGGCCATGCTGAAGGTGACCGGCAGGTCGTAGATGACGACGTACTTCGCGGTCAGCGCGAAGTCGTGCAGCATGGGCGCGTCGGCGACCGGGATGTCTCTGACGTGGACGACCCTGCCCTTCTCGTCGAGCACCAGGTGCTGGTGGTGCTCCCAGCCCCAGAAGTACGCCATCGCGTGCAGCTCGCCGGTGGCCGGGTCGAGGTGGGTGTGCGCGGCGAAGCCTCCGGGCAGGCCGCCGTCGAAGTCGCACGGGCCGATCGTGTCCAGCTCGTAGCTCAGCTCGTACGGGAGAGAACCGGCCTCGACGGTGGCCAGGGTGCGGCCGGCGAGTCCGATCACGTGGGTGTTCGCGGCGAAGTCCATGCCCCCGTGGACGAGCGTGGAGCGCGGCTCCTCGCCGAGCCGGCGGGCCACCTCGGCGCTGCGCACCCACCGGTTGCGGTACCACTCGGCGCGGCCGTCGCGCAGCCGGACGCCGTGGACCATGCCCTCCCCCAGGAACAGGTGGGAGGCCGACGGGTCGTCGAGGCTCAGCGGGTTGGGGCCGTTACGCAGGTAGCGGCCGTTCAGCTCGGCCGGGATGCGGCCGGTGACCTCCAGGTCGAAGGCGGTGATCTCCTCGGTGACGGGGGTGAAGCCGCCGTGGTACGGGTGGTCCATCACGCGGTCCTCTCATCGGGAGGGAGGAAGGGACAGAGCACCGAGGCCATCAGCAGCCGGTAGCGCTGCTCCGCCTCGGCCGGGTCGAAGAAGCCGGAGATCTCCAGGCTCACGGCGCCGTGCATGGCCATCCAGAGCGCGTCGGCGATCTCGGCTTCGCCGCCGCCGCGCAGCCGCCCCTCGTCGAGGCATCGCCGCACGACGCCCACGAGCAGGCGGAAGGTCCGTCGCGCGGCCTCCCTGGCCGTCTCGTCGGGGGTGTAGCCGGAGAGCGCGCCCTGAAACATCACCCGGTAGTACTCCGGCTCCTCCAGCGCGTACTCCCGGTAGGCGTCGAGGCCGGCGCGTAGCCGCGCCAGCGCGTCGTCGCCGTCGGGCACCGCGAGCAGCCGCCGCTCGAACCGGGCGAACCCCTCCAGCCAGAGCGCCCGGGCCAGCCCGTCCTTGCCGCCGAAGAGCGTGTAGATGACCTTGGTCGAGCAGCCGGCCTCGCCGGAGATGCGCCGCACGGTCAGCGCCGCGGGCCCCTCGCCGATCAGCAGGCTCTTGGCGACGTCGAGGATCGCCGCCCGCACGGCGCTCTGCCCTTCTCGCTGGGCCTGCTGGTACGCGGTCACGCTCATGAGTGGGTAACACCGTTTCTTCTAGGTAACGCTGTTACCACTTTTGTACACCTCTACCCTGAGCACGTCAATAGATCGTTACATTTCGTGACAACCGGGTAGCAATCCGTGCATGGCAACAGCACCGAACCCGATCCAGCTGCAGAAACACCTCAAGGGTGTCGACTATCCGGCCTCCAAGGCCGACCTGGTGCAGGCCGCCCGCGACCAGGGCGCCGACCAGGACACCATCAGAGCACTGGAGGCCATGCCGGACCGCGAGTACGACGGCCCCAACGCCGTCAGCCAGGCGGTCACCCGGCGCTGAACCCGTGCGGGTCCCGGCTACCGGCCGGGGCCCGCCGGAACGGTCAAGGCACCTTCCAGCCGCGCTCGCGCAGCGCCCGGGTGAGCGGCTCCGCCGCGTCGGGCTGCACCGACAGCTCGGCCACACCCAGCGGCAGGCCGGGCGCGTGCTCCAGGCGGACGTCCTCGACGTTGACCCCGACCTCGCCGCACACCTGGAACAGCCGGGCCAGCTGGCCCGGACGGTCGCCGATGACGACCTGGACCACGACGTAGGCCGACGCGGGCCCGCCGTGCTTGCCCGGAATCCGCCCGTGGCCCACGACACCCTGCTTGAGCAGCTGGGTCAGCTCGCCGGCCGCGGTGCCGTCGCCCTCGGCCAGCGCCCGCAGCGCCGTGGCCGCCTCGGCCAGGTCGCGGGAGACCGCCTCCAGCACCTCGGCCACCGGCAGCGAGTTGCCGGACAGGATGCCCAGCCACAGCCCCGGGTCGCCGCCGGCGATCCGGGTCACGTCGCGCACGCCCTGACCCGCCAGGCCGAGCGCCACATCGGACGCGTCGGCCAGCCGGGCCGCCACCGCCGAGGCGGCGACGTGCGGCGCGTGGGAGACGACGGCCACCGCCCGGTCGTGCTCCTCCGCGTCGACCTCGACCACGTTGGCGCCGCACAGCTCGATCAGCCGCAGCACCGCCGCCCGCGCCTCGGAAGACGCCTCAGGCGTGGGGCAGAACGCCCACGGCCGGCCCAGGAACAAATCGGCCCTGGCCGCGCCCGGCCCGGACCGCTCACGGCCCGCCAGCGGATGCGAGGCCACGTACGAGGACAGATCGCAGCCGAGCTGACGCGCCCGGTCGATCGGCTCCGCCTTGACGCTGGCCACGTCGGTGTAGAACCGGGCCGCGCCGCCCTCCTGCAGCCGCTGCAGCTCGGTGGCGACATGGCCCGGCGGGACCGCTATCACCGCCAGGTCGGCGCTCTCCCCCGGCCGCCACTCCTCACCGGCGCCCAGCTCGCGCGCGAGCCGTACGGCGCCCTGGTCGCGGTCCGCGAGCAGCACACGCACGCCGCGCCCGCGCAGGGCGAGCGCCAGCGAGGTGCCGATGAGACCGGTGCCGACAACCAGCACGGTACGGAGTTCGGAGGCCATGTCGTCTGTCCTGATCAGTCGTACGAATGACTATTGGGCGATGTCCTGGCGGAGGGCGACGGCGCCGCGCAGATACACGTGCTGGATCGCCGAACGCGGGCGGTCGGTCTCCACGTGCGCCATGAGCCGCACCACCCGGGGCAGCGCCCCCGGCACGTCGATCTCGGTGCAGCAGATCAGCGGCACCTCGTGGAAGCCCAGCTTGCGGGCCGCCAGCGCCGGGAACTCGGCGGTCAGATCGGGAGTGGCGGTGAACAGCACGCTGATCACGTCGTCCGTGGTGAGCTCGTTACGCTCCATGACCTGGGTGACCAGCTCGGTCGTGCCCGCGATGATCGAGTCACGGTCGTTGGCGTCCACCTGGATCGCACCGCGGATCGCCCGCACCATGCGCTTCGCTCCTTCTTTAGCGGGAGAGCCCGTGCGAAGGCGCGCACGGGCTCCAGCGTCGTGGGTCAGATTACAGCTTCACCGCCGCGTACAATTCGCCGACCTCACGCAGCGACAGCGCCCGGACCGTGCCCGGCTTGGTGCGGCCCAGCTTCACCGGGCCGAACTCGATGCGGGCCAGGTCGATCACCCGGTGGCCGACCTCCTCCAGCATGCGCCGCACGATGTGCTTGCGGCCCTCGTGCAGCACCACCTCGACCAGCGCCTGCTGGCCGTGCTCCTGCACGACCCGGAAGTCGTCGGCCCTGGCGATGCCGTCCTCCAGCTCGACGCCCTTCGTGAGGCGGCGGGCCACGTCGCGCCCGATCGGGCCGGGCACCTTGGCCCAGTACTTCTTCTGCACCCCGTAACTGGGGTGCGTGAGCCGGTTGGCCAGCTCGCCGTCGTTGGTGAGCAACAGCAGGCCCTCGGTCTCGGTGTCGAGCCGGCCCACGTGGAACAGCCGCGGCGCCAGCTCCTGCACGAAGTCGGCCAGGCACGGCCGGCCCTGCGGGTCCTCCATCGTGGACACCACGCCGATCGGCTTGTTCAGCGCGTAGTAGACCAGGTCAGGCTTTGTCGGGATGCGCTTGCCGTCGACGTGGATGACCTGCTTGTCCGGGTCCACCTTCGCGCCGAACCTGCGCACCACCTGACCGTCCACGGTGACGCGGCCCTCGCCGATCATCTCCTCGCAGGCCCGGCGGCTGGCCACGCCCGCCTGGGCGAGCACCTTCTGCAGCCGCACCCCGTCGGGGACCTCGGTGGTGTCGCGCTCGTCGGTGTAGCCCTCCGGGAAGAAGTCGGGGTCGCGGACGGGCTGGCGCGACGTCTTGAACCGGTCCTTGGGCTTGCCACGCTGGGAGTCGCCGAGGGTCTGCACCCGGTCGCGCCCGCCGCGCGGCGCACGGTCATTACGGGACGGACGGCCGCCGCGCGGCGCACGGTCACCCCGGGACTCACGGTCACCTCGGGGCGCACGGTCATCGCGGAGCGGACGGTCACCGCGCGGCCCACGGTCATCGCGGAACGGACGGTCACCGCGGGACTCACGGTCGCCGCGCGGCGCACGGTCACCGCGGGACGTACGATCACTGCGCGGCGCGCGGTCTTCCCTGGCGCCGTCTTCCCGCTTGCCATAACGCGCCCGGACCGGCCCCTGGGAGCCTTCCCTGCGCCCGCTGCGGTCCACCCGGAACCCGCCGCGCTCCTGCCTGCCGCCGCCGGACGACTCGTACTCGAACTCGTCGCCCCCGAAGAAGTCCCCGCGCTCGGGCCGCTCGTCACGCCCGTAGCGGGCCCGGACTCCGGCACGCGCGTCGCGTCCGTACCGATCGCCCCCACGCGCGTCGTCCCGGCGGTACGACCCGCGCTCACCACGGGCGTCATCGCGCCGGAACCCACCGTCCCGGGAACGCTCGCCCCGGAACCCGCCATCCCGGGAACGGTCATCCCGGGAACGGTCACTTCGGAACCCACCGTCCCGATAACGGTCACCCCGGGAACGGTCATCCCGGAACCCACCGTCCCGGGAACGGTCGCTCCGGAACCCATCGGAACCCCGGCGGTCATCGCGACGGAAACCGCCGCGCTCGTCGTCGCGCCGGAAGTCATCCCGGCGGGACCCACCCCCGCCGGAACCCCGGCGGAAACCCCGCTCGTCGTCACGACCGTACGAGCTGCGCTCACCACGGGCGTCGTCGCGGCGGGAACCACGGCGGTCGGCCCGGAGGTCGTCGCGGGGGAAGTCGTCTCGTCGGGAACCGCCGCGGTCGTCGCGGCGGGAACCGTCCCGGAAGTCGTCGCGGCGCGAACGGCCCCGCGAGTCGTCCGAACGGAAGGCGGGACGCCCGCCACGGCCGGAGCCGCCGGCGCGTCCTCGACCGCGTCCATCACCGGACGGGGTGCTTCGCCTGTTCTTCACGTCGATGTCTCCTCGATGTTCTCCACGTCGTCGGGGAGGAACGGGGCGAGCTCGGGAAGCTCGCTGATGTCATTCAGTCCCAGACGCTCAAGGAAGTATGAGCTTGTCCGGTAGAGCACGGCTTGGCTCTCCGGGTCGGTGCCGGCCTCCTCGACCAGCCCCCTCGCGACCAGCGTCCGCATGACGCCGTCGCTGTTCACGCCGCGTACCGCGGCCACCCGCGCCCGGCTCACCGGCTGCCGGTAAGCCACCACCGCGAGTGTTTCCAGCGCGGCCTGGGTGAGCCGCGTCTGCTGGCCGTCACGGACGAACCGTTCCACGAACGGCGCGTACCCGGGCCGAGTGTAGTAGCGCCAGCCCCCCGCGACCTGCCTCAAATCGAAACCCCGCCCCGACGCCTCGTATTCCTCGGCCAGCTCCCGCAACGCCGCCGCCACCAGATGCGTGGGCCGCTCCAGCACCTGCGCCAGGGTCACTTCCTGTACGGGCTCGTCCACGACCATGAGAATGGCCTCCAACGCCCCCTTGAGCGGGACCTCCTGGTGCTCCTGTTCCCGGCCTGCCTGCCCGTTCTGATCGCGGGGTGCCTGCCCATTCTGATCGCGGGGTGCCTGCCGGTTCTGACGACGGTCTGCCTGCCCGTTACGCCGAGCGCCGGATTCCTGCCCGGCGTGCGGAGCGCCACCTTCCTGCCCGGTGTGCGTACCACCACGTTCCTGTCCCGCACGCGTTGCGCCGAACTCCTCCGCACCACTCCCCGCCGCACCGGCGCCAGAGGGTTGCATGCCAGCGGCTAGGGCGGCATCCTCGCCGCCGTCGACCACGTCCTCCCCACGGGTAACGGCATCCCCTGCGCCAAAGGCCGCATCCTCGCGGAAAGCGGCTGCTTCCTGATCGTGAGGTTCCCGCCCGGTACGCGTCTCGCCGAGTTTCTGTCCTGCACGCTTAGCGCCGAGCTCCTCCGCACCGCTCCCCGCCGCACCGGCGCCAGAGGGTTGCATGCCAGCGGCTAGGGCGGCATCCTCGCCGCCGTCGACCACGTCCTCCCCACGGGTAACGGCATCCCCTGCGCCAAAGGCCGCATCCTCGCGGAAAGCGGCTGCTTCCTGATCGTGAGGTTCCCGCCCGGTACGCGTCTCGCCGAGTTCCTGTCCTGCACGCTTAGCGCCGAGCTCCTCCGCACCACTCCCCGCCGCACCGGCGCCAGGGGATTGCATGCCAGCGGCTAGGTCGGCACCTTCCCCGCCGTCAACCGCACTCTCCCCACGGGCAACCGCGCCCGCCCCATGGGCAGCCGCAGCCTCCCCACCGGCATCCACCGCCTCCCGATGGGCAGCCACATCCTCCCCTCGGGTAACCGGACTCTCCCCATGCACGGCCGCCCCCTCACCATGGGCAGCCGTGCCCTTCCCTCCGGCAGCGGCATCCCCCGTGCGGGAGACCACGTCTTCATGGAAAGCGACATCCTCCGCAGGCGTGAACGGATCCGATTCTGCGGAGAGCGCGTCAACCTCGCCCCCACGAGCAGCGGCTTCCTCCTGATCATCGGACTCCTGCCCGAGACCCGTACCGCCGGGCTCATGTCCCGTACGCGTTGCGCCGAGCTCCTCCGCACCGGCGCCAGGGGATGGGGAAGCACTGGCCGGACCGGCGCCAGGGGAGGGCGGGTTACCTGTCAGACCGGCGCCCTCCCCATCTGAAGCTGCATTCTCAGTGGAAGCGGTGAGATCTCCCGGAGAGGCGTCGCTGCGAGAAGCGGGATCCCCCTCAGGAGAGGCGTCACCCTCAAGGGCGGGAGGCGCGGTGACGTCTTGAGGAACTACCTCCTGAGACGTGTCAGCGTCCTCAACGGACACCAGGGAGCCGGGGAGGGTCATCCAGGCGGGCAGGGGTTTGCGCGGGCGGGGGTCGTCAGCCATCTGCGGGTTTCTCCCGGCTCTCCTCGTAGTCGTCTCCCACCGCGACGTCGCCGTCGTCGGTGCCCGTCCAGGTGACGTGCAGGTCGCCGAGCGGCTCGGCCTGCTCGAAGGTGACCGCGGACTCCCGGAACAGCTCCAGGACGGCCAGGAAGCGGGCGATGACCTCGTAGGTGCCCTCGCAGTCGGAGACCAGGGCCCTGAAGGTGGCCCTGCGCAGGCGGCGCAGGCGCTGCACCAGAATAGCGGCCTGTTCGCGCACGCTGGCCAGAGGCTGGTAGATGTGGCCGACGCTGACGGTGGGCGGCGGTTTGGGGGTGAAGGCGCGGGCGGCGATGCGGGCGAGCTGTTCGGGGCCGATGCCGAGGACCAGTTCGGGCAGCAGGCCGGCGAACTGCGGCTCCATGGGGACGGTGCGCGGGAAGCGGAGCGCCTCGTCCGCCATCCGCGCGGCGAAGATCTTGGCGACCTCCTTGTAGGCCTTGTACTGCAGGAGCCGGGCGAACAGCAGGTCGCGGGCTTCCAGCAGGGCCAAGTCCTCCTCGTCCTCGACTTCGCCGGAGGGCAGCAGCCGGGCGGCTTTGAGGTCGAGCAGGGTGGCGGCGACCAGCAGGAAGTGGCTGGTCTGGTCGAGGTCCCACTCGGGCCCGCGGGAGCGGATGTAGGCGATGAACTCGTCGGTCACCTGTGAGAGCGAGACCTCGGTGATGTCGAGCTTGTGCTTGGAGATCAGCCCGAGGAGCAGGTCGAAGGGCCCTTGGAAGACGTCCAGGTTGACCTGGAAGCCCTGGGGTTCGGCCTGCTGCTCTGTCACCTGGCCATTGTCGCAGGCTGCGGCCACCGCGAGAGCACTTCGCGGGCCAGCTCGCGGTAGGCGTTGGCGCCGAGCGAGGAGGGGTCGAAGGTGGTGATCGGCTCGCCGGCCACGGTGGCGTCGGGGAACCGCACCGTACGGTTGATCACGGTGTGGAACACCTTGTCGCCGAAGGCTTCGACGACGCGGGCGAGCACCTCGCGGCCGTGGAGGGTACGGGCGTCGTACATGGTGGCGAGCAGGCCTTCGATCTCCAGCTCGTCGTTGAGCCGCTCCTGCACCTTGGAGATGGTGTCCATGAGCAGGGCGACGCCGCGCAGCGCGAAGAACTCGCACTCCAGCGGCACCATGACGCCGTGCGCGCAGGTGAGGGCGTTGATCGTGAGCAGGCCCAGCGAGGGCTGGCAGTCGATCAGGCAGACGTCGTAGTGCGGCAGCAGCGGCTTGATGACGCGGCCGAGCACCTGTTCGCGGGCGACCTCGGTGACGAGCTGGACCTCGGCGGCGGACAGGTCGATGTTGCTGGGCAGCAGGTCGAGGCCTTCGACGCCGGTCTCCAGCAGCACGTCCTCGGCGCTGACGTTCCGGTCCATGAGCAGGTTGTAGACCGTGAGGTCGAGCTGGAGCGGGTTGATGCCGAGGCCGACGGAGAGCGCGCCCTGCGGGTCGAAGTCGACGAGCAGCACCTTGAGGCCGCATTCGACGAGGGCGGCGCCGAGGTTGATGGTGGTGGTGGTCTTGCCCACCCCGCCCTTCTGGTTGACCATGGCGACCACGCGCGCCGGGCCGTGGGTGTCCCGCGGCACCGGATCAGGGAACACCGGGCGGGGCCGCTGTGTCGGGCCCAGGTTGACGCCCGCGGAAGGCGCGTTGGTCTTGGTGTCACCCCAGGGGTTGTCGGGGTTCCCCGGGGTCGAACCGTTGGTCTTCACAGTCACCAGCTCGAACCTCCCTGACGATCCCGAACCGGACCGTCCGGACGGACACTATGGCGTCACCACTTAACGCGGCAAGGCGGCACGCCGGAGTGCCGCACGACCCAAAAGACTATAGATCACTGGCGGGCCCGGGGATGCGCCGCGGCGTACACCTCTCGGAGCTTGTCGACCGTGACCAGTGTGTAGACCTGGGTGGTCGTCACGGAGGCGTGGCCGAGCAGCTCCTGCACCACCCTAACGTCGGCGCCGCCGTCGAGAAGGTGGGTTGCGAACGAATGGCGCAGAACGTGGGGAGAGATCCCGGCGAGTCCGGCCCGTTCGGCGGCGGACTGCAGGACCTCCCAGGCGCCCTGGCGGGTGAGCCGCCCGCCGCGGGCGTTGAGGAAGACGGCGGGGGTGCCGCGGCCGTGGGCCAGCAGGCCGGGCCTGGCCCGGACGAGGTAGGCGTCGAGGGCGGCGCGGGCGTAGCGGCCGAGCGGGACGACCCGGCTGCGGCCGCCCTTGCCGCGCAGCCGCACCTGGTCGTCCTCCAGGTCGTCGACGGCGAGGCCGACGGCCTCGGAGATGCGGGCGCCGGTGCCGTACAGGACCTCCAGCAGGGCGCGGTTGCGCAGGGTGAGCGGCGCGCCGTCGGGGCCGGAGGCGGCGATGAGGCGTTCGACCTCGTCGACGGTGATGGCCTTGGGGAGCCGGCGCAGCTGACGGGGCGGGCGCACCTGGTGGGCGGGGTCGTGGGCGGTGACGCCTTCGCGCAGCGCGAAGCGGTGCAGGCCGCGCACGGCGGAGACGGCGCGGGCGGCCGAGCTGGCGACGAGGGCGGGGTGCTCGCCGTCGCCCTCGCGGAGCGCGGCGAGGAAGGCCCGGACGTCGGACTCGGCCACCTCGCCGAGCTCCTCCCGCCCGCGTGAGCGCAGGTGCTCGGCGTAGCGGTGCAGGTCGCGGCGGTAGGAGGCGAGCGTGTTGGCGGCCAGGCCGCGCTCCACCGCGAGGTGGGCGAGGTAGCTGGACAGCACCGCCTCCACGGGATTGGTCCTTTCCGTCATGCCTCCGGGGCGTCCGCGGGACGCAGGCCGGCGAACCCGCCGGCCGCGGCCGCGTACGCCGCGAGAATACCGGCGACGGCGGCGGAATTGTGGATCATCCCCGCGAGCACCCGGCGCACGGCGTCGTCCAGCGGCACCCACTCGACCGGCATGCCGATCTCCTCGTGGCGGTGCTCGAAGGTGTTCTCCTCGTCGGGGATCTTCTCCAGGTCGCGGGCGAGGAAGACGCGGATGCGCTCGTCGGAGCAGCCGGGCGAGGTGTAGAGGTCGACCAGGGTGTGCCAGGTGGCGGCGCGGTAGCCGGCCTCCTCGGCCAGCTCGCGGGCGGCGCCGTCGACCAGCGGTTCGCCTTCCACGTCGCGGATCCCGGCGGGCAGCTCCCACAGCAGGTGGCGGGTCGGGTGGCGGTACTGCCGGATGAGCAGCACCCGCCCGGCGTCGTCGAGGGCGAGCACCCCGACGGAGCCGGGGTGGCGGACGTAGTCGCGGTCGGCGGTCTCGTCGCGGGGCATGCGGACGGTGTCGGTGACGACGTCGATCACGTATCCCGCGAACCGCTTCCTGGACTCGACGACCTCCCAGGACTCGGGCGTGTCTTGGATCACTTGGTCACCTTAGCGGCCACCCTGCTGTCGGCGTAGGCGAGGGCGGCGCCGACGAGCCCCTTGAACATCGGGTTGGCGCGGGTGGGCCGGGACCGGAACTCGGGGTGGGCCTGGGTGCCGATGAAGAACGGGTGGACGTCGGCGGGCAGCTCGGTGTATTCGACCAGGCGCTCGTCGGGCGACACGCCGGAGAACACCAGGCCGACCTTCTCCAGCCGCTCGCGGTAGGCGTTGTTGACCTCGTAGCGGTGGCGGTGGCGCTCGGCGGCCTTGTCCTTGCCGTAGAGCTGGCGGGCGAGGGTGCCCTCGCGGAGCTTGGCGGTGTAGCTGCCGAGCCGCATGGTGCCGCCCATGTCGCGCTCGCCGGCGACGACGTCCTTCTGGTCGGCCATCGTGGAGATGACGGGGTGCTTGGTGTCGGGGTCGAACTCGGTGGAGTTGGCGTTCTCCAGCCCGGCGAGGTTGCGGGCGGCCTCGATGACCATGCCCTGCATGCCGAGGCAGATGCCGAGCAGCGGGATCTTGTTCTCCCGGGCGTGGCGGATGGCGCCGATCTTGCCCTCTATGCCGCGGACGCCGAAGCCGCCGGGGATGAGCACGCCGTCGACGCCGTCGAGCTCGCGCTCGGCGCCCTCGGGGGTCTCGCAGTCGTCGCTCTTGACCCAGCGGATGTTGACGCGGGCGTCGTTGGCGAACCCGCCGGCGCGCAGCGCCTCGGTGACCGACAGGTAGGCGTCGGGCAGGTCGATGTACTTGCCGACCAGGGCGATGGTGACCTCGTTGGCCGGGCGGTGGACGCGGCGCAGGAGCTGGTCCCACTCGTTCCAGTCGACGTCGCGGAAGGGCAGGCCGAGCCGGCGCACCACGTACGCGTCGAGCCCCTCGGTGTGCAGCACGCGGGGGATGTCGTAGATGGAGGCGGCGTCGACGCAGCTGACCACGGCGTCCTCGTCGACGTCGCACATCAGGCTGATCTTGCGCTTGATCGCGACCTGCACGGGACGGTCGGAGCGGAGCACGATGGCGTCGGGCTGGATGCCGATGCTGCGCAGCGCGGCCACGCTGTGCTGGGTGGGCTTGGTCTTGAGCTCGCCGGACGGGCCGATGTAGGGCAGCAGGGAGACGTGCAGGAAGAACACGTTGTCGCGGCCGACCTCGTGGCGGATCTGCCGCACGGCCTCCAGGAACGGCAGCGACTCGATGTCGCCGACGGTGCCGCCCACCTCGGTGATGACCAGGTCGACGTCGGGGCCGGCCATGCCGCGGATGCGGTCCTTGATCTCGTTGGTGATGTGCGGGATCACCTGGACGGTGTCGCCGAGGTACTCGCCGCGCCGCTCTTTGGCGATGACGTGGGAGTAGACCTGGCCGGTGGTCACGTTGGCCGAGCCGTGCAGGTCGGTGTCGAGGAAGCGTTCGTAGTGGCCGACGTCGAGGTCGGTCTCGGCGCCGTCGTCGGTGACGAAGACCTCGCCGTGCTGGAACGGGTTCATCGTGCCGGGGTCGACGTTGAGGTACGGGTCGAGCTTCTGCATCGTGACCCGGAGACCGCGGCCCTTGAGCAGGCGACCGAGGCTGGAGGCGGTGAGCCCCTTGCCGAGACTGGAGGCGACGCCCCCGGTGACGAACAGATGCTTGGTGTGCGTGTCGCTGCGCAAGGAGGGCTCCCGTGGCTAGGTGTGGCTAGTGTCCACGGGCTCTCAGAATATCAAACGGCGTCCCTCACATGCCCGAACGGTATGACCAACCGGTAACTTTGGGCCCTATGTCACTAGTACGGCGGGCTCTGGGCACGCTGATCCACCGTGCCTACGCGGCGGTCCGGGAGGCCGGCGCGATCACCCCGCGCACGCCCTCAGGCCACCGGTTCCGCCGGCTGGGCGAGGGAGCCAAGATCGCTTTCCCGCCCGGGGCGATCTTCGGCGAGGAATGGATGGAGATCGGCGACCACACGCTGATCGGCGAGCGCGTGTCGCTGTCGTGCGGCATGTGGCCGGGCGCCGACCTGGGCCCGGACACGATCCTGCGGATCGGCGGCAGCTGCTCGATCGGCCGGGGCACGCACGTGGTCGCCCACCAGTCGATCGACATCGGCGACCACGTGTTCACCGGCCCGTACGTCTACATCACCGACCAGAACCACGTCTACGACGACCCGGACGTGCCGATCGGCCGGCAGTGGCCGCGCAACAACCCGGTCTCGATCGGCTCGGGCTCGTGGCTGGGCGCGGGCGCGATCGTGCTGCCGGGCACCCGGCTGGGCCGGCAGTGCGTGGTGGCGGGCGGCGCGGTGGTGCGCGGCGAGTTCCCCGACCACAGCGTGGTGGCGGGGGTCCCGGCCAGGCTGGTCCGTACGTACGACGCCGAATTAGGCTGGCACGACCCGGACGTCGCGTCGCTGAGGGCTTCCTGACCCGGACCGTCAGTGGACGCGCTCCGATCAGATCCAGCCGGACTCCGAGGCGATCCGCACGGCGTCGGTACGGTTGCGCGCCCCCGTCTTGCTGAGCAGGCTGGAGATGTAGTTGCGCACCGTGGCCGCCGACAGGTGCAGCCGCTCGGCGATCTCACTGGTGGTGGCGCCGGAGCCGATCGCCACGAGCACGTCGGTCTCGCGCTGGGTGAGCGGGCTGGCCGCGGCGCGCATCGCGGCGACGGCCGCCGATCCGTCGATGACCTGCTCGCCGGCGGCCACCCTGCGGATGCTCTCGGCCAGCCGCTCCGTCGGCGCGCCCTTCATGAGGAAGCCGGTGGCGCCCGCCTCCAGCGCCTGCTGCAGCCGGCCGGTCTGGGCGAGGCCGGTGAGGATGAGCACCCGGCACTCGGGTAACGCCGTCACGAGGCGCTCGGTGGCGGCGATGCCGTCCAGGTGCGGCATCTCGATGTCGATCACGGCGACGTCCGGCCGGGCGGCCAGGGCCTGGGCGAGCACGCGGTCGCCGCGGCCGGTCTCCGCGACCACCTCGATGTCGTCGGTGAGGTTGAGCAGCGCGACCAGGGCGCCGCGCACCACGCCGTGGTCTTCAGCCAGCAGTACGCGAATCACCTGCTGTGGCCCTTTCCAGCTCGGGGACGGCGGGCATGTCCACCCGCACGGCGAACCCGTCGGCGCCCTCCCTGCCGACGGCCAGTTCTCCTCGCATCCTCGCCACTCGCCTGCTGAGCCCTCTCAGGCCGGACCCCCAGACGAGTTCCCGGCCCGGGGGGACGCCGTCGTTCCAGATGAGCAGCACGACACGGCCCGCGACCTCCTCCAGCTCGATCACGCAGCTGGTCGCGGCGCTGTGCTTGATGATGTTGGTGGTGGCCTCGCGGACGACCCAGCCCGCGACGTTGCCGACCTCGGCGTCCACCTCGTCGAGGCGGACCCGGACGACGCAGCCGGCCCCCGACAGTTCCAGGAGGGACACCGCCGAGGACACCTCGGCGCCGACGTCGAGGGTGCGGCGGCCGCGCACCACCGCCTTCACCTCCTCGCTCGCCTCGTCGATGAAGGCGCACGCCTCCCGCAGCTCCTGCGCGGCCTGCCGGCGGTCGGCGTCCACCAGGGCGGCGGCCAGCTCGGTCTTGAGGATGATGGCGGTCAGCGTCTGCCCCAGCAGGTCGTGCAGCTCCCGCGCGACGCGCATCCGGTCGTGGTCGACGGCCGCCTCGGACAGCCGGGCGCGCACCGCCCGCAGCTCGCGTTCGAGTCGTACGTACCGCAGCACGCCGAACTGGAGCACGGCCGACACCGGCAGGCTCAGCGCGGCGGTGACGCCCATCGCGCCCCCGGGGTCCGGATCGATGAGCAGGACCAGGGGGATCTCGGCCAGTGAGACCCCGGCGACCACGGTCCAGGCGGCCCCGGCCGGCAGGCTCAGCAGGGCCAGCACGGCGACGACGCCGGGGAGGTAGAGGAGGAAGTCGCCGAAGGCCACCGCCGCCGCGTAGACGGCCGCGGCGGCCAGCGCGACCCTGAGGGGGCCGCCGGGGCGTCGCCCGGCCCCGGCGACGTAGCGGGCCGCCGCCGCGGCGTAGACCACGAGCAGGGCCGACAGGAGCACGGTGAGGACCAGCGCCTCGATGACGGAGGCGCGGAGCAGGAGGGCGGCGACCGGCAGCGCCGCCCACGGCAGCGCCACCCCGGCGATGGCGATGCCGGCCTGCCGGCCGGCCCGGCGGATGTCGTGTAACAGACCGCTCACCGCGTCCGCGATCGCGTTCGTCCCCATCATCGGTGATCCCCGTGTGTCGGCACCCCACGCCCGGCCTCCATCGTGACAGGCGCCGAATCCGTGATCAACTGCTGGTGAGCGCCGTTCCGCCGGCCAGCCAGCCGTTGACCGCCGCGACCCGTACCGCCTCCTCGTCGGTCCGGCCGCCGGTCTTCACCCGGGCGGCGGCCAGGTAGTTGCGCACGGTGTGGGCGGACAGCCCGAGGCGCCGGCTGAGCTGGTGGATCCCCTCCCCCGCCGCCAGGGCCGCGAGCACGCTGGCCTCCCGGGGCGTCAGCGGGTTGGTGTCCACCTCCGGTTCGAGCAGGTCGTCGGCCAGATTCAGGTCGATGACCCGCTCTCCCCTGGCGACGGCGCGGATCGCGTCGGTCAGCCGGTGGGCGGGGGCGTCCTTGACCAGGAACCCGCGCACTCCGGCCGCCATCGCGCGCTCGAAGTTGCCCTGGGTGCCGACGCTGGTGAGGATCAGCACCGGCGGAGGCGCGTCGAGCCGGCTGAGCCGGTCGGCGGCCTCCAGCCCGTCGATGCCGGGCAGCCCGATGTCCAGCAGCGCCACGTCGGGCCGGGACTCGACCACGGCGGGCAGGATGTCGTCACCCCTGTCCACCTCCCGGACCACGCGGATGTCGGGCTCCTCGGACATCAGGGCGATCAGCGCGCCCCTGATGAGGTCGTGGTCCTCGGCGATCAGCACATCGATCATGTTCTCTCCGGTGATGAGGGGACGGGCGACGCCGCCGCCGTCCCGCGGGGAACGTCCAGGACAAGGTGGAACCAGTCGTCCTGCGTGGTCTGCCGGGTGCTGGTCCCGCCCACCTGGGCCAGCCGTTCCTGCACCCCGGCCAGGCCGCTGCCGTCGGTGTCGCCCTCTCCGGCGCCGGCGCCGTCGTTGGACAGGCGGATCTCGATGCGGCCGTGTTCCTCGTCCTCCTCGACGGCCAGCCGGCAGACGGTCGCCCGGCTGTGCCGCAGGATGTTCGTGGCCCCCTCCCGCAGGGCCCAGGCGAGCGCCACTCTGATCTCGCGGTCCAGGTGGGCGGGCAGCGGTTCGAACTCGCAGCGGACTCCCGCGGTCTGCAGCACCCGCCGCACCCCGCCGATCTCCCGCTCCAGCGACATCTCCCGGTAGCCTTTGACGACCGCCCGCACGTCGCGCAGCGAGCGGCGGGCGGCGTCGTGGATGTCGGCGAGCTCGGCCTGCAGGCGCTCCCGCTGACCGGCGGAGATCCGCATGGCCAGCTCGGTCTTCATCGCGATGACCGACAGGTTGTGCCCGAGCACGTCGTGCAGTTCCCTGGCGAACCTGAGCCGCTCCTCCGTGACCGCCAGCGCGGCCAGCTCTTCCCTGGTCCTGTGCAGCTCCCGCAGCAGCGCGGCGAAGAGCACCATGCCCACCAGCGCGCCGGCCGTGAGGAGGTTCTGCACCGCGCCGTATCCCACCCAGCGCCCGCCGCCGAGCCAGGCGAGCGCGGCTCCGCCGGCGAGCGCCGCGGCGAAGCCCGCCGCGGCCCGCCACCCCCGCAGAGTCAGGGCGAAGGCCGCCGGCAGCATGAAGCCGATGCTCCACCACGTCGGACCGGCCACGAAGGGGGCGGCGACCGACAGGCCGGTCATGGTGCTGAGCACCGGCAGATCGGCCTTCGCGGGCCGGTCGGCCACCGCGGACACGACCAGCCACAGGTAGCAGGCGGTGAGGCCGGTCAGCAGGATCAGCGCGGCGGCGGCCCGGCCGGGAGAGAACGCCCGGAACGCCTCGGCGACGGGGACGGCCACGAAGACGGCCATGCCGACCGCGAAACCGCCCGCGGTGAGCCGCGCGATCCGGAGCGTGCGGGGCCCCACCCCGATCAGCCTCGCCGAGGCTCCCACTTGAACCACCTCTTCGCGGCCCACAGGGCGACGACCAGCCACACGGCCAGCACGATCCAGCCCTGCCACATCACCTGGAAACCCTCCAGCACGCCGATGTCCGGGGGCACCGCCGAGCCTTGCTGGTGCACGAAGTCCTTGCCGAGGTAGGCGGTGCGGATCCCGTCGGCGATCGGGATGAAGGGCAGGTACGACAGCGGGGCCTGGACCCAGCCGGGCAGCTGGGAGATCGGGTAGGCCAGGCCGGACAGCCCGATGGTCAGGAAGAGGAAGGGCAGCCCCACGAAGATCGTCATCCCCTGTCCGGGGATGCGCCCGCTCACCGCCACGGCGAGCGCGGCGAACACCGCCGTCCCGGCGATCACCGTGGCCAGGAGCAGGGCGGGGTTGGCGGGCAGGGCGATGCCGTGCACGGCCCAGGCCAGCGCGATCAGCAGCGCGATCTGGGCGATGACGACGACGATCACGCAGAGGATCTCACCCGCGAAGATGGCCAGATCGGGCAGTTCGGTGCCGCGCAGGCGCTTGAGTATCAGCTGCTGCCTGCGCTGGACCAGGACCTCCAGGAGGTTCATGAACGCGAGCATGCCGAGCGCGAGCACGAGCACGCCGGTGACGAGGTAGGCGCTCAGGGTCGCCCCGCCCCACGCCCCGTCGGGCATGATCAGCGGGAACAGGCCGCCGACGAGCAGCGGGAAGCCGAACCCCATGGCGACCATCACCGGCGTCCGCCAGAAGATCTTCTGGCTGAGCCGGAACTGGGCGAGCGTGTAAGCGATCATTTCGGCGCCACCTTCCGGTCGCCCTCGGCGATGTCGAGGAAGACCTCCTCCAGCGTGGCCTGGCGGACGTCCAGCCCGCTGATGCGGATGCCGGCGGCGCCGGCCCAGCCGAGCACCGCGTGGGCGACGGCCTCCGGCTCCGCGGTGACGATCACACAGCGCCGCCCGGTCATGGCCGGCGTGTGTCCCTCGCCGAGGTCGAGGCCGGCCAGGGTGGCGCCCTCGGGCAGTTCGAACGCGACCCGTCCCGCACCGCGGCCAAGCACCTCGGCCATCGTCCCGTAGGTCATGATCCGGCCCTTGTCCATGATGGCCACCCGGGCCGCCAGCTCCTGGGCCTCCTCCAGGTAGTGGGTGGTGAGCAGCACCGTGGTGCCCTCCTCCGCCAGGCGGCTGACCAGTTGCCGGACGCGGCGGCGGGCCTCGGGGTCCAGGCCGGTGGTGGGCTCGTCCAGGAAGAGGAGCTCGGGGCGGCCCAGGACGGCCAGCGTGATGTCGAGCTTGCGCCGCTCGCCGCCGGACATGTGCTTGACCCTGGTCCCGGCCTGCCCGGACAGGCCGACCAGGTCCAGCGCCTCCGCGGTGGGGCGGGCGCCGGAGGTGAACCGCCGCCAGGCGTCGACGGTCTCCGCCGCGGTCAGCTCGCCGAACAGCCCGGACTCCTGGAGCACCAGGCCGGTCCTGGACCGCAGCGCCCGCCGGTCGGACGGGTCGTGCCCGAAGATCCTGACGGTGCCGCCGGAGGGCTTGAGGTAGCCCTCCATGATCTCGATCGTGGTGGTCTTGCCCGCGCCGTTGGTGCCGAGCAGCGCGAACACCTCCCCCCGGCGTACCTCGAAGGAGATGCCGTCCACCGCGACCAGGTCGCCGTATCGTTTGCGCAGCCCGGCGACCTCGATCACCGTCTCGCCCATGCTCAGTCTCCCGTCCTCGGAGAAGGCGGCGGGCCGGTGACCCGCCGCCTTCCTGGTCAGCCTCCGCTGGACCCCACCGTCCACGCCGTGAAGGCGCTGCCGCCCACTGAACTCACCGAGCTGGCCGAGCCGAGCGAGCCGCCCGCGGCGGACTCCAGGTCCTCCACGTCGAACTCGCCCTCCGGCTTGTCCGGCAGGGGCGGGGTGGGCACCCCCTCCGGGTAGGCGATGCCGAACTCGGCCAGCATCGGCCGCGGCTCGCGCTCGTAGCGGGTCCTGACCCTTTCGTCGGCCCACGCGGCGGCTATCAGCCGCGCAAGCTTCTTGCGGTCCTCGTCGCCGAGGATGTAGACGCTCTCGGCCATGCAGCCGCTCCTTCCGGGTTGCCGGGGCACGAGCGGGCGCCCCGGCTCCCGTCTCCTGCCACGATCTCGTCACCTGCCTCGACCGGCCAGAGGCAAATGACACGTGCGGCCCATGACGAACATCACGGGTCCGGCGTGGCGCCGGCCGCGTCCGTCCGGTCTTCCTGTACGGTCGCGCATCCGGCCGCCCTCGAACAGATGCGTTTGACGGATTCCTGACATGACAGTCATCACGGGCAACCGATGAGGAACTCGCCGACCGAGGACTCCTCGGCCCAGTCCAGCCCCAGCAGCCGGGCGGACAGGTCCGCGTCACCGCTGCCGAGCCCGCACGGCGCCAGGCCCATCGCGGTGGCCACCAGATAGAAGGTCTGGTAGAGCACGCCCACGTCCTTGAGGATCGTCGCGTACGCCATGCCGGCGTACTTCCACGACACCCGCTGGAACCTGGCCGTGACGGTGATCAGCACATCCGGCCGGACCGCGCCGCCGGTGGCCTGGTAGGCCCCGGCCAGCGCGGCCTCGGCGTCCTCGGGCCGGTGGGCCAGCCCGATCAGCCGGTGGCCGACCGGGTCGTACTGGTAGACGCCCGGATCCAGGCCGTCGCAGCGCCGTACGACGGGGTAGAGCTCCAGCTCGTAGGCGGCGCCGCCGCCGGGGTAGGGCCGCGCGCTCGCCTCG
This sequence comes from Nonomuraea sp. NPDC049649, assembly GCF_040675175.1. NCBI lineage: Bacteria > Bacillati > Actinomycetota > Actinomycetes > Streptosporangiales > Streptosporangiaceae > Nonomuraea > Nonomuraea sp. NPDC049649. The sequence goes on along the minus strand of NZ_JBFAOH010000005.1, from coordinate 208,231 downwards.
TACGGCATGGCCTCGTTCGCGGCCAGCAGGTTCTTGACCCGGGCGGACCGGTAGAGCAGCTCGCCGAGCTGGTCCGCGGTGGGCGGCCGGCGGTGCTCGCGCACCGACCGCCGCGCCTCCAGCACCGCGCCGAGCGGCGGGCCGTCCTCCAGTTTCCCCGGGCGGTACAGGGCCACCGACGGGCCCGGTGGCAGCGGCTTGGTCACCGGCTCCGGCGGCAGTTCGTCCCGGAAGCGGAAGGTCGCGCCGAACTCCCCGTCGAACCTCCCGAGCCGGCTCCTGCTGTGGAAGAGCAGGTCGTGGAAGTCCCACATGCGCAGGACAGGCTCGGCGTCCTCGGGGAAGGCGCCGTCCGCGGCCACCTCCGCCATCCCGGCGCCCACCAGGTGGCCGAGCACCTCGGCCGGCAGGCCGTCCAGGGCCTCCTTGGCCGCCACCGGCGCCGCCAGGGCGGCGAGCAGCGGCAGCGCGTCGGCGCCCAGCTCCACCCGATGCCTGGCCAGCGGGGACTCCAGCACCAGCCGGGAGCCGTGCCGCCGGACGAGAGCGAACCTGGACAGGCGCACGAGGTCGCCGGGCGCCGGGTCGGCGGCGGCGAACGCCGCATCCCGCGCCACCGGCACGACCCGCAGGATCGGGTCGAGCACGTGCACCAGGACGTCGCCCAGCCGGTCCAGCGCCAGGTACAGGGTGGCGATCTCGGTGCTCGACCCGCCGCCCTCGGCCAGCCGGTCGGCGAGCGCGTCGACGGTGGCGGGCCGGTCGCGCAGCCCGGCGAGCAGGTCGGTGACGCGCGGGCCGAGCCCGCGCAGGGCGATCCGCCGGTAGGGGAGGGTGATGACGGTCGCGTCGTCCTGGAGGCGTACGTCCGTGTCGGGGCGGAGCGCGACGGCCCCGGCGACCGGCACGGCGGTCACAGGAACATCGTGATGGGGTTCATCTGCTCCTCCGGTGTGGGCTCGGCCAGCCAGCCGAGCCGGACGGGCACGTCGTAGAGGCGGCCGGGGGCCAGGCGCCGCCAGAAATGGCGGAGGCCGGGCGCGACGACCTTCACCACGGGCAGGCCGATGTCGGGCCTGGTCTGGTCGAGGACCAGCATCTCCATGCCCTCGCCCTCGATCACCTGGCGGGCCATCGCGATGTCGTCGAGCAGGTCGGCGGTGGCGGGCCGGCGGTGGTGTCCGGGTTCCACGGGCGGGCCCGACGGGGTCAGGTAGGGGTGGTCCTCGATCCGGGCGGTCTTCCACCAGCGCAGCTGCTCGCCGTCGGGGTACCGGTACCGGGTGCCCTTCTCGGTGACCTGGATGACGGCCGGGATGAACTGGTTCATCTCGGCCAGGGCGCGCTGGACAGCGATGCGCGGGTCGAAGTGGGCGCCGAAGGCCATGAGGATGTCCTCGGCAGGGCCCGTCGTCCGGCGGCTGATCGCGGCGGCCACCGGGACGCCCAGGTCGTTGGTGAGGTCCAGGACGTGCACCTCGCGGTCCAGGCCCGCGTACACCTCGCGGAACTCGTCGATCCACGGGTCGCGGAAGGCGTCCAGGTCGAAGGCGGGCCGGCGCAGCCGGTTGTACCACCACACGGCCACCGCGTCGCGTTCGAACAGCTCCATGGCGCCCTGCACGATGGCGTCCTCCAGGGAGGAGCCCGCGGCGTTGCCGTTGGAGTCGGACCAGGCGTAGATCTGCCCCTGCACGCGCGGGTAGTAGTAGTACAGGTATCCGGTGGGCAGGTACTTGTGCCGCCGCTCGGTCAGCGACCACACGGGGGTCCACTCGATGACCGCGTCCTCGTCCAGCGGGTCGTTGACGTAGGTGTAGGTCGACGTCCTCTCGTGCGGGCGGTCCCTGAACTGGGCCTCGCTGTAGAGCGCGCAGGCGTTGGGGTGCACGGCGTCGTCGCCGAGAGCGCGGTAGCTGGCCCGGATCCTGGCCTCGTCCCCCTGGAAGATGCCCGAGTACCGCTCGACGGCCTCGCACATCGCGCTCACCTTGGCCTGCAGGTCGGTCATGCCCTTGCCGCAGCTCTGGCTGCGCAGCCCGGTCCGCAGCTCGCGCAGGTCGTGCACCTGGCGGGAGAAGTTGTGGCCGGCCATGTACGTCTTGATGAAGGGCGTGCCGGTGTCCTGTTTGATCAGCTCGCGCACCACTCCGGTGACCGGGCTGACCAGGTGGGCGTAGCGCTCGGCGGTCTCCTCCGGATGCCGGGAGCGGTGCCCGCCGTCGGCGGTGAACAGCTTGGGCCGGGAGACCGTCTCCACGGGCCGGCGGGCCTGGGCGGCCATGAGGGACGGGTCGCCGCACTCCGGGCACTGCGCCCTGGGCCGCAGCTCGTGCCGGGTGGCGCCGAGCAGCTGCGTGTCCAGGGTGATCACGTCGCGCTGCTGGTCGTTGCGTACGCCCGCGAGCCATTTGAGCGTCTCGGCGGCGATCAGGCGGAGCCCGGCGCCGCGCGTGAGCGGCAGCTCGGCCGAGGGCATCGGCAGCGGCCGGGGGCTGTGCAGCCGGTCCTCCAGGTACATGAGCCCCTGGCGGTGCCCCTCCAGCCGCTGGGACAGGCAGCGCCAGCAGCCTCCGGTCCCCGGCTGGAAGATCGGCCCGATCCACAGCACCGGCCCGCCGGCCCTGGCCAGCAGCCACGGCCGGCCATCGGCCAGGTGCCGGCGGTTGATGTCGGCGAGTTCCCGCCGGATGTAGTCGTCGGTCAGCACGACCGTCAGCCGCGTGTCGGGCGCGGCCTCGTCGCTCACGCGCACGCCCTCCTCGGCCAGCAGCCCCGCCAGCTCCTGCCGGGGGACGTCGCCCACCGCGAGCACCTCCACGCAGGCGCCGGCGATGCCGGTCGCCGCCTGGTCGGCCGAGTGGCCCGCCATCTCCCAGTAGGCGGCGGCACGGGGCTCGACCTCCTCGGTGACGTCGACCACGAAGCCCTGCTCCCGTAACCGGTGCAGGACGTAGTAGACCTGCTCGGGCGGGATCTCCGGCTCGACGGCGGCCAGGATCTCCTCCGTGGTGTGCTTGCCGTCGAGCAGACCGGCGATCGCCTGCACCGTACGGCCGGTGAGAACGTGCAGGTCACGCTCGGACACCAAATAGACGCCTTCTCCGTCAACGACCTCCACGCGGTGGTGCCGGCGGAAGCTCGGCCGGACGTCCATGCCAACTCCTTTCGTCAGTGCACGAGGCGGAGCGAGTCCACCTGGTCATCGGCGAGTCTGAGCAGGGTGAGCCCGGCCGCCGCCAGCCCGTTGACGGCCGAGAGGGTGAGCCGGTCCGCGCGCCGCCGGTCGGCGAACCAGCGTCCCGTCCGCTCCCTGCGCTCCACCAGCTCGGCGGTCAGGTGGCGGGCGGCCGCGGCCAGTTCGGCGTCACCGGTGAGCCGGCCGGTGTGCAGGGCGAGTTCGGCGTCCACGACGAGCCGCTCGCACGAGCGCCGGTCCTCCGGCGCGCACCGGCGGGCCACGCGCTCGCGCACCTCGGCGGGCACGTCCCCGGTGAGCAGGTGGCCGGTCGCGACGGCGGCCAGCAGCGAGCCGGGGGTGCCGAGCCCGAACCGGTGCCCGGCCAGGACCTCCGCGTACTCGTCGGCCTGGTTGAGCGCGTCCGCGCTGCTGGCCAGCGCCCATGCCAGGCCGTCGGCGCCCGTGGGCAGCCCGTCGAGCGCGCGCAGGCCCGGCGGGTACGGCTCGCGCATGGGCGATCGCCCCAGCTCCGCCATGAGCTCCGCGTGCAGGCGCCCGGCCAGTTCGTCGGCGGCGGGGACGGGCTGCCCGGCCACCTGGCGCAGCTTGTGCAGCGCCAGCAGCAGCCCCGCCCGGCCGAACACCGGCTCGGCCGTGGTGGGCCCGTCCAGCAGGGAGGCGGCCTGCGGCACGAGCTCGGCGGCGCGCCGGATCAGCTCGGCATCGGCCAGCGCGCCGCCGCACCGGCTCAGCGCGTAGATCGCCGATCCGACGCCGACGAACGCGCCGACGGGGACGATGCCCCCGGACATCCGCCGGAAGAAGGCCGACTGCGCCGACAGCGTGACGAACTCGACCGTGGCGTCGAGCGCGTCCTGCGCCGCCGTCCAGTGGCTGGGGGCGCCGGTGCCCGCGTACAGCTCGGCGAGAAAGACGGCCAGGCCCGCGGTGCCGGTCAGCAGGTCGCCCTGGAGCGGCTCCACCTGGTCCAGGCCGTGCGCGGGGTAGCTGACCACGCCGAGCCAGCCGCTGCGCTCGCCCGCCGGGCCGTCGATCGGGACCGCCGCCGCCAGCAGCGCCTCGGCGATCTCGTTCGCCCGGGCCAGGAGCGTCTCGGCCGACGGCCCCCGCTCGGCGCCGGACTCGGCGAAGGCGCGCAGGCCGTACTCGGGCAGCGTGCGCGGCGGGCGGTCCCGAGGGGGCGCGGCGACCGCCGGCGGGTCGGCGCCCACGAAGTCGAGGCAGGTGTGCAGCACGGCCAGATGCTCCTCGACGGGGAACGCGGCCAGCCCGGCGATCCGGTCCCTCAGCCGCTCCCAGGCCGTGCCCGCGAAATGGCCGGGGATCTCCACCCCGCCGGGGGTGAAGACCGAGTCCGACCGGGGCCGGGCGACGAACAGCGGCACGTCCATCCGCCGGAACGCGTCGATCTCCTGCTCGATGATCTCCAGGACGTCGGATCTGCCGGAGTCCTCGCGCAGCGTCTCCCTGGCGCTGCGGAACAGGTGGGCCAGGCAGATCTCCCTGGCCACCCCGTCGACGAGGGACGCCGGGGTGAGGCTGCGGGCCAGCAGTTCCACGCAGTCCCACGTACTGCGCCAGATGTAGCGGACCGGCGCGTCCCGCAGCAGCACCAGCGGCCCCCTGGGGTCGGCGAGCAGGTCGCGGTTGCGCTCCAGGCAGTCCTGCATCATGCGGTAGCCGGCGGCGACCTCCTCCGGGTAGTGCCGGGGGTCGGCCAGCCCGCCGTCCTCGAGGTTCGGCCGGTACGGTGGGGCCTCCCATCCCGGCGGGAACCCGTGCGAGTTCACCGCGACCTGCTCCTGCAGCGGGGCCAGGCAGCCGATGTCCTGCGCCTGCACGCCCGCGGCGATCACCCGGGGGAAGGAGACGACGGCGGTCTTGGCCACGGTCTCCTCCACCCGCTCCCACAGGCTCTTGATCCGCTCGCCGATGAGGGCGGGCTTGTTGATGCGGGCCTGCAGCACGTTCTCCAGGTCGATGAAGGCGGGCCGCTCCCCCACCGCGACGAGGTTGTCCGCCCACAGGTCGCGGCACTCCAGGAACTGGGCGAGCCTGGCCAGCATGCCCAGGCGGATGTAGTAGCGGCGGGCCCCCTCCTCGTCGCAGGGGCCCGCGGTGACGTACTCCTCCCACCCGTAGCCGTCACACCGGATCACCTGCCGGACGTGCAGGTCCAGGGGCAGCCCATGGTTGTTCAGCAGGGTGCAGACGTCCATCAGCCCGGCCGCCGAGCTCAGGTCCTTGGGCTTGTAGACGACCCGTTCCCCGGAGGCGAACGTCAGCAGCGTGACCACCCTGCCGTGGTTGTGCAGGTCGCCGGAGTCGCCCGAGTAGCCCGTCACGGGGCCGGGGTCGGCCCAGCCCCACAGGGCCCTGCGCAGTTCGGGCAGGTCCGCGTCGAGCCGGGTGAACAGCTCGTGCACCACGCGCCGCCACTGCAGGCACGCCATGCCCATCACGTACGCCAGGCCCGGCAGGGTCTCCAGCCGGTCCAGCCAGCCGGCCTGGCTGACGTCGAAACCCGGGGTGCGCAGCCACCCGGCGGCGTCGTTGCTGGCCCCGGACATCTGCGCCTCGAAGGCGAACCCGGCGTAGCACACCTGGGTGAGGCGTTCGATGAGCTGGCCGGCGATGTCCTCGCGGGCCTCGGCGGTGATGGGCACCCCGCGCACGTGGCCGTCCTTGAAGTCCACGAGCCGGTTCACGGCCCTGCGGAAGGCCACGAACGGCGCCCCCGGCCGGCCCGCGGCCGGGTCGGCGGCGGCCGTCGGCGGCTGGGCGAGCAGGAAGTCCACCAGGGCGTAGGCCCATTCCGGCAGCCTGCCGGGGTCGGTCACCCGCACGTCGACCAGGCCCGCGCCGAGGTCCCTGCCCGACCGGCGCCGGTGCTGGAACAGGGCCCGCCTGGCGAGCTCGTCGTCGCCGACCGCCGCCTTGAGCCAGCGGGCGGTGCGCTCGGACGCCTGGCGCGGGTTGCGCGTGGCCACCGGTGTGAAGAACTCGCCGGAGACCCGTTCCGAGAACGGCGCGGCGCTCGCGAGCACCGCGATCAGGCGCTGGTCACCACCGGGCACGGCCAGCAGACGGTCCGTCCCGGGGTCGGCGTACTCGTGCAACACCTCGGTCATCTCAGATCTCCTGTCGGCGGACCATGCGGGCGAACGTCTCGCTGCCGGCCATCAGCTCGTCGAAGGTGCCGCCGGCCGCCACCTTGCCCTGGTCGAGGAGGTAGATCCGATCGGCCGACCGGATCGTGCTGAGCCGGTGCGCGATGACGACGCGGGTGATGTCGAGCTCGGCGATGCGCTTGCTGACGACGGCCTGGGTGACGTTGTCCAGCGCGCTGGTCGCCTCGTCGAGGATGAGCACGCGCGGGCGCTTCACCAGCGCCCTGGCGATGAGCAGGCGCTGCAGCTGGCCGCCCGAGAACGTCGCGTTGTCCTCGGCGACCATCGTCTGCATGCCCATCGGCAGCCGGGCGATGTCCTGGTCCAGGTCCGCCAGCCGGGCCGCGCGCCAGGCGTCCTCCTCGGTGGCGCCGGGCAGGTCGCCCACGATGTTCTCCAGCAGGGTGCCGCGCAGCACCCGCGCCTGCTGCATGACCACGCCCACCTGGGCGCGCACCCGGCGCAGGTCCAGGTCGCGCAGGTCGCCGCCGCCGTACAGCACCTGGCCGGTGCGCGGGGAGTCGAAGCCGAGCAGCAGCCGGACGATCGTGGACTTGCCGGCCCCCGACGGCCCGGCCACGGCGACGAACTCGCCGGGCCGGAACGTCATGGTGACGTCGTCGAGTATCCGCGCGGCGGTGCCGGGGTAGGCGAAGGAGACGGAGCGGAGCTGGACGAGCCCGGTGAGGACACCGGGGTCCTTGGCGCCGGGGGGCGTCTCGGGAGGCCGCCGCAGGAGCGGCTTGAGCCGTTCGTACCGGGGCAGCAGCGCGAAGACCGACTCCACCGCCCGGTTCATCTGACCGAGCGCCAGCACGAACTGGCCGATCGCCACCGCGGCGACGACGAACCCGGCCGCGGGCACCTGGGCCGCCACGCCGGCTCCGGCCACGACCAGCAGCAGCAGGGGCTGGGCGGCGGCGCCGAGCGCCGTGGCCGTGGCGCGTTCGCGGCGGGCGGCCGACTCGGCCCGCTGCTGGGTGGCGAACAGCCGGGACCACAGGCCGAACAGCTGCGCCTCCCGGCCCGCCACGTGGATCTTGTCGATGGCGGTGAGGCTGGAGTAGAGCAGCGCGTAGACCTTGCCGTACTGCTCGTGCATGACCAGTTCGTGGCGCTGCTGCCGGACCGCGCACAGGCCGAGCAGGAAGAGCAGGACCGCCGCCGCGCCCAGGGCGGCCAGGGCCAGCCGCCAGTCCACGACCAGCAGCACCAGCATGCTCAGGGCGGAGAACAGGCCGCCGAGCAGCGAGTTCACTGCGGCCTCGGCCAGCCCTTTGCGCATGTCGGCCACCGCGTTGGCGCGCTGGACCAGTTCCCCGGTGCTGTAGCCGGTGAGGAAGCGCACGTCCAGGGCGAGCAGGTGGCTCCAGACCGCGGGTTCCAGCCGCTCCTGCAACCGGCCCTGCACCCGTACCAGCAGGGCGTTGCGCACCGACAGCAGGAGCGTGCCGGAGACGACCGCAGTGAGGATGAGAGCGGCCGTCCAGACCGCGGTGGCCGTGCCGCCGGGGTCGAGCGAGGCCGACAGCAGGCTGAAGGTGAGCAGGGGCACGGCCAGGCCGAGGAGCGCGGCCCCGGCCCCGGCGGCGAGCAGCCCGAGCAGCTCGCCCGTGGCGCCGCGCAGGCCGTAGGCCAGGAGCGCGAGGGGCGAGCCGGGGGCGGTGCCGAGCGGCGGATAGACCTGCCAGGCCCGCTCCTCCAGGCGGGCGGCGGTGGCCGCGTCGAGGCGGGCGACGTCCTGGCCGGGGTCGGAGGGGTCGACGAGGCGGTAGCCGCCGCGACGGGGCAGCAGGGCGACGGGACGGCCGCCGTCGCGCAGGAAACCGATGAGCGGCACGGTGGCCGTGCGCCACCAGCCGGGCTCCAGCCGGACGTGCCGGTGCCTGGCCCGGGCCGCGTCCAGCGCGGCCGTCAGCGGGTCGCCCGGACCGGCGGCGGTTTCGGGGACGTCGAACCCGTCCTGCTCACCGATGACGCGCAGCACCTCCGCGGCGTGCTCGTGCCGGGTCCGGGGCAGATCGGGCGCGGGCGCGGCCCCCGCAGCGACGCCGAGGTCGGCGCAGGCCTGCCGGAAGGTCTCGCGGGTGGCCGCCGACCGGGCGGCGCGCCAGTTGTCCCGGTCGGCCTCCTCGGCCTCGGCCAGGATCAGGACGTCGTGCAGCCGCCGGCGGTGGACCGGGCGCAGGTCTCGCACATCGGCGCCGCCCCGGCCGCCCATCCGCCGCGACCAGTCCGACAGCGCGGCGGGGTTGCCCCGGACCCGCCGCACGGACGCCTCCCGCACCGGCTCGGCCTTGACCGTGTAGCCCTCGGGCAGGTCCGTGGCCGCGAAACCGTACAGAGTCTGGCCGGCCTGCACGCGCACCACGCGAAGGCCGCCGCCGCGCCCGCCCTCCGCGCGGAGCAGCACGTCGACGGCGCCGCTGACGACGTGCCAGCAGGCGTAGGGGTCGATCAGCTCGATCTCGCCGACCGGGTAGCCGGTGCTCTCCCGCGTCCCCGTCATGAGGCCTCCTCGACCAGGGCCCGGTAGTGACCGCCGAGCGCCAGGAGCTCGGCGTGGGTGCCGCGCTCCACCACGCGCCCGGCGTCCAGGACGAGGATCAGGTCGCTGTCGCGCACGGTGCTGAGCCGATGCGCGATCACCACGCAGGTGCACCCTCTGGCGCTCAGCTCGGCGTCGACGAGCGCCTCGGTCTCGGCGTCGAGCGCGCTGGTCGCCTCGTCGAGCACCAGCACGGAAGGGGACAGGGCCAGGGCACGGGCGATCTCCAGGCGCTGGCGTTCGCCGCCGGACAGGTTGCGGCCGCGCTCCTGGATCCAGCCGCCCTCCAGCCCGCCGCGCCGGTGCACGACGTCGGCCACGTGGGCGTCGCGCAGGGCGCGGTGCAGCCGGTAGGCGGGCACGGTGGGATCCCACAGGGTCAGGTTGTCGGCCACCGACCCCTCGAACACCTGCAGGTGCTGCTCGACGTAGCCGATGGAGGTGGTGAGCAGTTCGCGCGGCAGCTCCTCGCGGGGCACGCCGTCCAGGAGGATCCGGCCCGACCAGGGCCGCACGGCGCCGGTGAGCAACCGGGCCACGGTGGACTTGCCGCTGCCGGTACGCCCGACGACGGCGATCCGCTGCCCCGGCTCCGCGACGAACGACAGCGAGCTGACGACCGGTCCGTACTGCCGGTCGTAGCCGAAGCTGACGTCGTCGAACTCCACCCTGCCGCGCAGGCGGGTGAGCTCCGTCCCGGCCTCGGGCAGGTGGCGGTGGCGGGGGTCGGGTTCCGCCGAGAGCGCGTCGTCGAGCATGCCGGTCTGCGCGACCGCGATCTGCGCCTCCGCCCCCAGCCCCACCAGTGAGGAGACGGGCACGAGGAAGGCGCTGACGAGCAGCTGGGCGGCGATGACGGTCTCCAGTCCCACCTCTCCCGCCGCCATGAGCGCGGCCCCGCAGATGACCGTCGCGGCCCCCGCCAGCGTGCCGAGGGCGGCGGGCACCACCAGCAGCGACTGGGTGGCCGTGGCCAGGTCCTGCGTGGCCTGCAGCGCCCTGGCCTGCAGGCCGGCCCACTTGGCGAAGAACCAGCCCTCCGCGCCGTCGGCCTTGAGCGACTCGGCCATGGACACGCCGTTGAACGCCATGCTGTCGCGGCGGTGCTCGTCGAAGATGAGCTGCTGCTGGTGCGGCGCGCTGCGCCGGCTGACCGCGCGCATGGCGACCAGGTTGACCGCGACCAGCACGCCCGCGAGCGCGGCGAAGTACGGATGGAAGCCGAACAGGATCACCGAGTGGACACCCATCGCCAGCAGGGCCGCGACGGCCGTGGCCGCCCGGTCCGACAGCAGCAGGGCCAGGCCGGCGCCGAAGGAGATCCTGGTCACCAGGCCGCCGGTCTGTCTTCGGTGGAAGTAGTCGCCCGGCATCCGGAGCAGGTGCCACATGTAGCGGCCGGAGTAGTCGGCGGCCATGGCGCTCTGCACGGCGGCCAGCAGCCGCTGCTGCGCCCACGCGCCCGCCAGGGCGAAGACCGCGCAGGCCAGGAGGCCGAGCAGGACGGGGGCGGTCCAGGCGGTGTCGCCCAAACCGATCACCCGGCCGAGCAGGAGTCTGGTCAGCAGCGCGGTGATCGCGGGCGGCACGGCCAGCAGCGCGGCGATGGCGGCGATGGCCAGCAGCGTGGACACGTACGGCCGTGCCTTGGCCGCCATCGACCTGGCGAGGGGGAAGCGCGGCCCGCCCGGCGCGAAGTTCTCGCCGGGGCTGATCACCAGCGCGATGCCGCTGAACCGGCGGGCGAAGTCCGCCTTGCTCAGGCGCACCCGGCCGACGGCGGGGTCGTTGAGGTAGACCCAGCCGCGGCGTACTCCTTCGAGTACGACGTAGTGCCGCGCGTCGACGAAGACCATCGAGGGCACGGGCAGGCCGGCCGCCTCGGCGGCGGTCACGCGCCAGGCGCGGATCTCGACGCCGTACAGGTCGGCGGCGATCTTGAGGCCGGTGCCGGACAGCCCGTCCCTGCCGACGCCGCAGCGCTCCCTGATCTCGTTCACGGGCACGCGCAGGCCGTGGTGGGCCAGGATGATGGCCAGGCACGCGGGGCCGCAGTCGGCGTCCTCCATCTGCGGCCTGCGCTGCGTGCGCACCGGACGCCGCCGGGCGATGACCTCAGGCATGGCCGTCCCCCGGCAGCAGGGCCTCGATCGGCCGGGTGACCGCGACGGTGATCTCGGCCTGCGCGGGAGCCGGCCCGACGCGGTCGCGGGTGCCGGCCAGTTCCACGGTCACCAGGTGCCGCGGCCCGCCGGCGGCGGGCGTGTCGCCGAACCGGTGGCGGAGATCTTCCGCGGTGACGGGGAAGGCGCCGACCTCGCTGACCCGGCCGGTCGCCAGGCCGCCGGGCACGGCGACGCGGGCGGGCTGGCCGGGGGCGAGCGCGGCGGCCTGCTCCGGGGGCACCAGGAGCAGAGCCCGCGGCGGGCCGCTCGCCGGGTCGACGGCCGCCACCGTCGCGCCGGCCCGCAGGTGGGTGCCGGGCACGGCGATCCTGGCGACGAACCCGCTCACCGTGCTGCGCACGATCGTGCGGGTCCCGTCCGCGTCCGCCAGCTCCGCCAGCGGGCTGCCCGCGGACACCCGCTCACCCTGCCGGACGAACGTTCCGGCGAGGCTGCCCGTGCCCGGCGCGGGCACGGCGACGGGGCCGTCGCCCGCCACCACGACGCCGCCGGCCCGGACCACGCTGCGCACTTCGCTTCCGGCCGCCCAGGCGGCCCCGGCCCCCACCGCGAGGGCGAGGGCCAGGACGGCGACCCAGGCTCGGGCTCTGATGGTGGAGACGAGCCGGTCGATCCGCTCTCCGCCCGGGGTTTCCACCACCGGCTGGGTCATGACAGCTCGTCCGCCTGCGGACTGGCGAAGCACGGCAGGGTCAGGCTGCACGCGCACGGCCGGGCGGGGGCGCCGCCGCCCTTGAGCCGCTCGACGACGAGGTCGTCCGCCAGTTCGGGAATGGGCGGCACGGGGACGCCGAGAGGCAGGTGCACGCCGAACTCGGCGAGCACGGTGTGCGGGTCTCGTTCGTAACGGTCGCGCAGGTCGTCGTCGCACCAGGACCGCGCCGTCAGCTCGCCGAACCGCCGGCGCCAGGCCACGTCCGCCAGGGCCGGCCGCGGGATGAGATCAGTCGCCATCACGAACCTCCACATCGCGATATGAGATGCTGTTTCACCGGGGGTGGTGGGCATCTGGACTGCCCACCACCCCCGCGAACGACTCGCCGCAGAACTCGGCCAGCAGCAGCTTGTCCAGGAGCGGGAGCAGGGTCTCGCTGTAGGTCTGCACGTTGAACGCCACGGTCACCTGCCGCTTGCCGTCGGCGGTGTGCAGCAGGCGCACGCCGTACCCGGGCATGCGGCCGTTGTGGCCCCACAGCGGGAACCCGCACGGCTCGAACACGCTCACGCCCAGGCCGTAGCCGCCGCCGAGGGCGGGCACGGTCTTCTGCATCTCGCGCAGCAGGTCGGGGCGGAGCAGGCGGCCGCCGAGCAGCGCCTTCCAGAACGTGTTCAGGTCCGCCGCGGTGGAGATCATGGCGCCCGCCGCGTACATCCTGGACGGGTTCATCTCCGTCGCCTCGGTGTACGGGCCGTCCACCCCCACGCCGAAGTAGCCCAGCGGGTGCGGACCGTGGATCTTCGGGTCGGTCTTGGGGAAGTCGGTGTGCCGGAGCCTGAGCGGATGGATCAGCCGCCGGTGCACCTCCAGCTCCACCGGCCTGCGGGTGATCTTCTCGATGATCAGCCCGGCGATGACGTAGTTGGTGTTGGAGTAGTACCAGTCCGTGCCCGGTGAGAAGAGCGGGCCGTGGCCGGTGGCCATGTCCACCAGCTCACGCGGCTGCCAGGTGCGATACCGCAGGTTGAGGTAGTCGTCCCAGATCACCGGGTCGTCGAGGTAGTTGTAGATGCCGCTGGTGTGGTTGAGCAGCTGTCTGATCGTCACCGGCTCGTGGCCGGGCAGCAGACCGGGCAGGTGCCGCTGCACCGTGTCGTCGAGCCGCAGCCGGCGTTCCTGGACCAGCTGCATGATCACGGTCGACACGAACGCCTTGGTGAGGCTGCCGATCCGGAACTTGTCGTGGGCGCGCATCGGGGCGCCGGTCTCGACGTTCCCCACCCCGGCCGCGCTCGACCAGGTGCCGCGTTCGTCGTGTATCTGGACGAGAACGCCGGGGGTGCCGTTCCTGGTGATCTCCTCCAGGATGTTCTGCAGGGTCTGCCGGGAGGGCGGCGGCGGCAGGCGGTGCCGTTTCGGGCCCGCCGCCGCGGCGGGCGCGCCGGCCAGCACGCAGGCCAGCGCGAGGAGGACCGTGAGGAGGATGCGAGGCTTCATCGGTGTCCTTGGCGGCTAGCGGGATTGGGCCTGACCGCTGGAGAAGCATCCGGTCGGGCAGCTGACGGTGCCGATCGTGCCGAGGGCGCCGCCGGCTGAGGATTCGAGACTCTCCAGGTCCAGGGACTTGTCGGGGCGGGCGGGAAGCTCGGGCGTCGGCAGCGTCTCCGGCCAGTCCACACCGGCCTGGGCCAGGGCCAGGCGCGGGTCCCGCCCGTAGGCGTGCCTGACCTCCTCGTCGGTCCAGGCTCGCGCCACGAAGCGGGCGAACGCCTTGCGGGCCTCCGGTGAGGGCTCGGGCGATTGCGGCATGAGGTCACCTCGGGGGGCGCAGTGGGGGTCGGTTGCCCCGGGGCGTGACCGGCTCGCGGTCACGCCCCGGGTGACGCGGTGTCAGCCGCCCGAGCTGCCGGCGCTCGACGCGGTGAAGGCGGAGCCCGCCGTACCGGACACGGACCCGACCGTGCTCACCGAGCTGGCCGAGCCGAGGGTGCCGCCCGCGGCGGTCTCCAGCTCCTCGACGCTGAACTCGCCCACCGGCTTGGGCGGGAGCGGCGGCGTGGCCACGCCCTGCGGGTAGGCGATCCCGTACTCCTCCAGCATGACGCGCGGCTCGCGCTCGTAGCGGTTCTTGACGTCCTCGTCCGCCCACGCGGCCGCGATCAGCCGGGCGAACTTCCTGCGGTCCTCGTCACCGAGAATGTAAAGGCTTTCGGCCATCGGGCCACTCTCCTTCCGTCCCGGCGCTCCTTGGCCGGGACCCGACGGGAGTGGCAGCGGGCATCTGGACTGCTCGCTGCCCTGTGGCTCTCAGAATTCCCTTTCGCGCCTTTTGTCACTAGAGATGACTAACACTGACATCTCATGATGATCGTCACTTCGGGAAGGCTCTCTTGCCCGAGTGCAGCTGCTGCTCCCGATGGGCGAACGCGCGCATCTCCTGCTGGGCGTCGCGGGCGAGCAGCAGCATCCGGCCGAGCTCGGCACGCGGGTCGCAGCCGTCGCCCTCCAGCTTCGCCTGCGCCCGCTCGCCCTGCCTGCGCAGCTCCGCCAGCCGCTCGCCGAGCACCGCGTGCAGCTCGGCCGCGACGCGCTCGCGTTCCCGCTCCACCTCGGCCGCCATGAGCATGGCCCGGGTGTCGTACATCTCCTTGGCCGTCATCGCGAAGCGGGCCAGGCAGTACAGCAGCAGCGCCGGCATGGCCACCCGCAGCGCCGAGTAGAGGGCTTCGGGGAGGCTGTCGCCGAAGGCCAGGCCGGTGGGCACCTCCCCGAGGATCACCAGCCCGAAGCCGAGGACGGAGTACGGCAGCGGCAGCACGGTCAGGGCCATCGCGGCGAGGAAGATCACCGCTGTCCACCACGGTCCGAGGAAGGCCAGCGGCGGGTACGCCAGCAGGGTCATCGCGGCCAGCGCCCACAGCCGCCGGCCGGGCGGCAGACCGGTCACCGCCACGGTGATGTACAGCACCAGCACCAGCACGCCGAGCACGACGCCGGCGACCCGGAGGAGCACCGGCCCGGAGGAGGCCAGCTCCACCAGGGGGCGCAGGAAGAAGGCCACCGCCAGCATCGCGACGGCGGCGCGGCTCACCCGCAGTTCCCAGGGCATGGCCGCAGGCGTGTGGTGCTCGCCGGGAACGCCGGTCACGACGTTTCGCCTCTCTTCGAACCGTCAGAAGTCGTCTCCCCTGACCGCTCCCCCTGCCGGAGCATCTTGATCTTGTCAACCTCACCCCCGCCGTGGCAAGCCCCGCCCCCCTGACAAGCGGGGCCTGGCCGGATAGCGTCACATCATGCGGACCGTCGTCAGCGAGCGTCTCGGCATCGAGTTCCCGCTCTTCGCCTTCAGCCACTGCCGCGACGTGGTGGCGGCCGTGACGAACGCGGGCGGGTTCGGCGTGCTGGGCGCCGTCGCGTACACCCCCGCAGAGCTCGACGCGGCGCTCACCTGGATCGACGGGCAGGTGGGCGGCCGGCCGTACGGCGTGGACGTGCTCGTCCCCGGCCAGGTGGACGCCGCCGCGGGCCGCGGCGTGCGGGCCGCCGACCTGATCCCCGAGCGGCACCGCGACTTCGTCGCGCACCTGCTGGCCAAGTACGGCGTGGGCGGGCCGGGGCAGACGGTGGGGGCGGGGGCGGACGCGTTCGCCCGGCGGGTGTCGGCGGCGGGCGCGACCGGGCTGATCGACGTGGCGCTGCGGCACCCGATCGGGCTGATCGCCTCGGCGCTGGGGCCGCCGCCGCCGGAGATGGCGGAGCGGGCCCGGGCGGCGGGGGTGCCGGTGGCGGCGCTGGTCGGCACGGTGGAGCACGCCCGCAGGCAGGTGGCCGCGGGCGCCGACATCATCGTCGCGCAGGGCACCGAGGCGGGCGGCCACACCGGCGAGATCTCGACGCTGGTGCTGGTGCCGCAGGTGGTGGACGCGGTGGCGCCGGTGCCGGTGCTGGCCGCGGGCGGCATCGCCTCGGGGCGTCAGCTCGCGGCGGCGCTGGCGCTGGGCGCCGAGGGCGTCTGGTGCGGCTCGGTCTGGCTGACGACGGAGGAGGCGGAGACGCCGGAGGCGGTCAAGCGCAAGTTCCTGGCCGCCTCGTCGCTCGACACGGTCCGGTCGCGCTCCCGTACCGGCAAGCCCGCCCGCCAGCTCGTCTCCGCGTGGACCGAGGAGTGGGACCACGCCCAGGAGAGCCCGGGGCCGCTGGGCATGCCGCTGCAGATGCTGGTGGCCGAGAACGCGATGGCCCGCATCGTCGCGGCGGCCGAGCGGGGCGAGCCGGGCGCGCTGGAGCTGGCCGGCTACTTCGTCGGCCAGGTGGTGGGCCAGCTCGACCAGGTGAAGCCCGCCCGTGAGGTGGTGTACGAGATGATCAGCGAGTTCGGTGCGGCGCTGGACCGCCTCAAGCGGCTGTCGGCCTGATTCGCCCGTTTTGGCGTTACAGCCCCGGATCATGTCAGTATGCGGTGTGGTCGGGACACCCCCTGAGCTGGAGCGGGGCACCGGCGTGCCCGCGCACGTGCAGATCGAACGGTGGCTGCTCGGCTCGATCGGCCGCGGCGAGCTGGCGCCCGGCGACCGGCTGCCCGGGGAGCGGGAGCTGGCCGGGCGGCTCGGCGTGAGCCGGATGACGCTCCGGCAGGCGCTGGCGCGGCTGGAGCTCGACGGGGTGCTGGTCAGGGTGCCGGGCCGGTCGGGCGGCGCGTTCGTGGCCGAGCCGCGCGCCGACTGCGACCTGACGGGAGTGGCCGGGTTCACCGAGCAGCTGCGCCGCGCCCACCCGCGGGCGCGCACGCGCGTCCTGACGGCGCGCACGGTGCCCGCCCCCGCGCCGGTGGCCGCCGCGCTGGGGCTGGCGGCGGGCGAGCCGGTGCACGAGGTCGCGCGGGTGCGCTCAGCGGGCCGGTCGCCGGTGGCTCTGGAGCGCTCGTTCCTCCCCGCGCTGCCCGGCCTGCTGGAGGAGGACCTGTCGGGGCCGCTGCACGCGCTGCTGGCCGGGAAGTACGGTCTCGCGCCGCGCAGCATGCTGGAGCACCTGGATCCGGTGGTCGCGACGGCCGAGGAGGCGGCGGAGCTCGGCATCGAGCCGGGCGCGCCGCTCATGCGGATCGAGCGCACCGCCCGCGCCGCCGGAGGGACGCCGGTCGAGCACGCCCGCGACCTGTTCCGCCCCGACCGGGTGCGGATCTCGACGCGGTCCGGCCTCAGCGCACCCGCTCCCCCGCCGGGTCATAGAGCGGGTCCCTGACCACCACACCGGGCACCCACGCGCCCTCCACCTCGATCTCGACCTTGGTGCCGGGACCGGCCTCCAGGTAGGCGTAGGCGATGGAGGACCGGACCGTGTAGCCGTAGCCGCCGGAGGTGACCCGGGCGGCCACCTCGCCGTCGACCCGCACCGGCTCGTTGCCGAGCGCCACCGCCCGCGGGTCGCCCAGTGTGACGCAGCGCAGCCGCCGCGACGGGCGCGGGTCGAGCGCCTGCCTGCCCAGGAAGTCCTTGTCCATCTTCACGCAGAAGCCCAGCCCCGCCTCGTACGGCGTGGTCTCGGGGCCGATGTCCGCGCCCCACACCCGGTAGCCCTTCTCCAGGCGCAGGCTGTCGACGGCCTTGTAGCCTCCGGCCACCAGGCCGTGCGGCTCGCCCGCCCGCCACAGCGACTCCCAGAGCGCGAGCCCGTACTCGCTGGAGCAGTAGAGCTCCCACCCGTGCTCGCCGACGAACGTCACCCGCAGCGCCAGCACCGGCACGCCGCCCGCGGTCAGCTCGCGCGAGGACATGAACGGGAAGTCCAGCGGGCCCGGGGTGAGCGCGCCGAGGATGTCGCGGGCGCGCGGCCCCCACAGCGCGAAGCAGGCGTACTGCCCGGTCACGTCGGCGATCCGCACGTCAGCGCCGCGCAGCCGGGCCTGCTTGCGCAGCCAGCCGAGGTCGTGCGAGCCGAACGCGGTGCCGGTGACGATCAGGAACTCCCGCTCACCGCGCCGGGTGACGGTGAAGTCGCACTCGATCCCGCCGCGCCGGTTGAGCGCCTGCGTGTACGTGACCGCGCCGATCTTCCGGGCCACCCGGTTGTCGCACACCCACTCCAGGAGCGCGGCGGCGTCCGGCCCGGTCACCTCGATCTTGGCGCACGAGCTCTCGTCGAACAGCCCGGCGGCCTCGCGGGTGGCCCGGTGCTCGGCGCCGATCGCGGGCGACCAGCCGCGCCCGGCCCAGCCTCGCGGCCGCTCGTCCCCGCCGCCCGCGTTCGTCTCGTAGTAGTCGACCCGCTCCCAGCCGGCCTTCTCGCCGAACACCGCGCCGTGCGCGCGGTGCCAGGAGTACGCGGGAGAGACCCGCAACGGCCGGCCCGCCCGCCGCTCGTCGCCCGGATAGCGGATGTCGTAGTAGGTCTCGTAGTTCTCCACGGCCCTGGCGAGCGTGTAGGAGGGCGAGCGGTACTGGGCGCCGAAGCGGCGGATGTCCATGTGCCACAGGTCCATGGACGGCTCGCCCTCGACGATCCACTCGGCCATCACCCTGCCGATACCGCCCGCCCCGGCGATGCCGTGCGCGCAGAACCCGGCCGCCACGTAGAAGCCACCCACCTCGGTCTCGCCCAGGCAGAACTCGTTGTCGGGGGTGAACGCCTCCGGCCCGTTGATCAGCTTGCGGATGCCGACGTCGGCCATCGCCGGGACGCGGCGGCGGGAGTTGTCGAAGATCTCCTCCAGCCGCGGCCAGTCCTCGGGCAGCAGGCGGCCGTTGAAGTCCGCCGGTATCGCGTCGTAGGAGCCGGCCGTGGCCGTCCAGGGGGCGCATTCTCGCTCGTACCCGCCCATGACCAGCCCGCCGAGCTCCTGCCGGTAGTAGACGAGCAGGTCGGGGTCGCGCAGCGTGGGCAGGCCGCGGTGGTCGTGGAAGCCGTCGGTGACCACGTACTGGTGGGACATCGGCACGATCGGCACGCGCACGCCGGCCATCCGGCCGATCTCGGCGGCGAACATGCCGCCGCAGTTGACGACGATCTCGCAGTCGATGTCGCCCTGGTCGGTGCGTACCCCGGTCACGCGGCCGTCGGCGACGTCCAGGCCGAGCACTCTCGTCCTGGTACGGATGCGCGCCCCGCCCTGCCTGGCCCCGGCGGCCAGCGCGTAGCAGAGCCGGGAGGGGTCGATCTGGCCGTCGGTCGGCAGGTAGGCCGCGCCGGTCACGCCCTCGGTGCTCATCAGGGGGAACAGCTCGGCCGCCTCGGCGACGGAGATCTCCTCCAGCGGCAGGCCGAACGTGCGGGCCCAGCCGATCTGGCGGCGGATCTCGGCCATCCGCTCGGGGGTGGAGGCGAGCTTGATGCCGCCGCACTCGGTCCAGCCCGCGTCGAGGGTGCGGTAGAGCTCGACGGAGTACTGGTTCATCCTGGCCAGCGTCGGGTCGGCGCGGAGCTGGCCGACGAGTCCGGCCGAGTGGAAGGTCGACCCGCTGGTGAGCTCGTCCCGGTCGAGCAGGATCACGTCCCGCTCGCCGAGCAGGGTCAGGTGGTAGGCGACGGAGGCGCCGCCGACGCCACCCCCGATGATCACGATGCGCGCGGAGTCGCTCATTCCGCGAGGCTAACTCTCCGGCTCTTAAATGGTCTAGACCGTTCGGGGCGGGGCGATTTAGCATCGACCATGGCCGTGCTCGAGATCCTCGACCGCATCCCCCTCCTGTCCGGCGTGCCGCGCTCGGTGGAGGAGCTGCCCGGCGGGCTGACCAACCGCAACTTCAAGGTGACGACCGGCGGCGGGGTGTTCGTGGTGCGGGTGTTCGGCGGCGAGGGGTCGCTGCTGTTCATCGACCGGGACGCCGAGCACCAGGCGACGCTGGCCGCGGCCGAGGCGGGGGTGGGGGCGCCGGTCCACGCCTATCTGCCCGGTGAGGGGCTGGTCGTGGGGTACATCGCGGGGCGTACGTTCACCGAGGCCGACGTGCGGGCCCCGGTCAATCTGCCCCGGCTGGCGGAGGCGTGCCGGCGGCTGCACGCGGGGCCGCGGTTCTCCCGGGACTTCGACATGTTCGAGGTGCAGCGGCGGTATCTGGGGGTGGTGCGGGAGCGGGGGTTCCGGCTGCCGCGGCGGTATCTGGATTTCATGCCGCTTGTCGCTCAAATCCAGAAATGTCTGGAAGTGCGGCGGGGGGCGACGGTGCCGTGCAACAACGACCTGCTGGCCGGCAACATCATCGACGACGGCCGGCGCCTCTGGCTGATCGACTACGAGTACGCGGGCAACAACGACCCCTGCTTCGAGCTCGGCAACCTGTGGAGCGAGTCCGACCTCCCGGTCCACCGGCTGGAGGAGCTGGTGACCGCCTACTACGGCCGCCGCCTGCGCCACAAGATCGCCCGCGCCCGGCTGCTGGGGCTGATGTCCAAGTACGGGTGGACGCTCTGGGCGTCGATCCAGGACGGCGCCAACCAGTCCATCGACTTCGACTTCTGGTCGTGGGGGATGGAGAAGTACGAGCGAGCGGTGTCCGAATTCACCGGTTCGGAGCTTTCGCGGCTCATGGACGAGGCGGTCCGGGCAGACTAGAGCCATGTTCAGCGCCCTGACCGGGCTCGGCCTGTCCACCGCCGCCGGGCTCAACGCCTACATCCCCCTGCTGGTCGTGGGGGTGCTGTCCAACATCACCGACGCCGTGAAGCTGCCCGACGGCTACGACTGGCTGTCGAACTGGGGCGTGCTCGGCGTGCTCGCGCTGCTCCTGACCGCCGAGTTCGTGCTCGACAAGGTGCCGGCCGTCGACACGGTGAACGACGTGATCCAGACGGCGATCCGCCCGGCCTCCGGCGGCGTGGTGTTCAGCGCCACCAGCGCGGCGGCCGAGCTCGACAACTCCACCTGGATGGCGGAGAACCCGTGGATCGGCTGGGTGCTCGGCATCGTCATGGCCCTCGCCGTCCACCTGCTGAAGACCGCCGCCCGGCCGGTCGTCAACACCACCACGGCGGGCACCGGCGCCCCGGTGGCCAGCGTCGCCGAAGACAGCGGCGCCCTCGGCCTGAGCCTGGTGGCGATCTTCGCCCCGATCCTGGTCGTCCTCGCCCTGATCCTGCTGGCCCTGATCGCCTGGTGGGTGATCAAACGGGTCCGCCGGCTGCGCGCCCGCCGCCGGTCCCGCCTGGCGTCCCCCTGAGCCACGGCCTTTCCCATCGGCTCCCGGGCACTATCCTCGAACCGAGAGCCCCACACAGGAGGTGTCCCCGATTTTCGGCGATATCCTGATGATCATCCTGGTCATCCTGGCGTTCCTGATGCTGATCGCCGGAGTCGGCATCTACCTGCTCGTCAAGCTCGGCAAGAAGGCCGCCGGCAAGGCCAAGGAGGCCACCACCCGGCTGGCCACCCACGTCAACGCCATGGGCTCCGGCGACGCCGCCGAGATCGAACGCCTCCGCCTGGAGCTGCGCCGCGAGGTCTCGCTCACCCGCCAGGCGGTCGAGCAGGCCCAGCGCCAGGGCTGGGGCATCGGCGAGCTGCCCCGCCTGATGGCCGAGCTGACGGCCCAGACCGACGCGCACGACAGCCATCTCGGCATGTACGCCCAGCAGGCCCGCCTCTCGCAGCACACCGACCCCGCCACCCTCGACCGGCTCCGCGAACACCAGGCCAAACTCGCGGCCATGTGCGCCCGCATCCGCTCCGACCTCCTCAGCGACCAGGTGCAACACTCGGCCACCGGCATCGCCGACCTGACCCTCCGCACCGACCTGGAGATCGAAGCCCGCCGCCCCGCCCCCGACCCCCTCCAGGAAATCGACGACCTCTACCGCAGGTCCATGCAGGACCGCAGAGACCAGCCCTGACGTCACCGGCCGCGCCCTCACGACGACAGCCCTCCCGGACCGGCTCTACCCGGGCCTTCTAGGCGGCTGGACCGCCGCCCTGCTCGACCAGCACCCCTCCGGCGCACCCCCGCGCGTCGAGCTGATCGACGGCGCGCTCATCCTGCCGCCGCCGCAGCCGATGTCCCACATGCTCGCCCTCAGACTGCTCGAACGGGAACTCCACCCTCCAGAGAATCTCGTCGTCACCCGTCAGATGACGGTGACCTTGGGGCGGAGACAGCGCCCCGCACCTTCGAGCCGGAGCCCGTGGTGAAGGCGTACGTGCCCACCGGCATCCATCGTGGGCGGCTGCGGACCGACATCGGCTCCCAGGTCGACATCGACCTCGATCTCGACAAGGCCCGGCGCTAGAAGCCCCGTCAGCCCAGGTCGCGGTAGATGTGGGCGGCGTACTCCTCGCCCGATCCGCCCCGGGCGAGGATGGCGCGGGCCGCCTGGGCCTGCGCCGTCGTCGGCAGGTGGCCCTCCAGCAGGATCGGCAGCGCCAGCCGCCGCGCCAGCAGCTCCTTCTCCGAGATCCCGTACGGTCTGCGCACGACGGAGACGTTGACCCGGAGCGCGTGCTCGTTCCCCGGCACCACGCCGGGCCGGTCGACCTCGACCGCCGCGTACCGGTAGCCGTGCGCCCGGTCACAGGTCGCGCACCCGCCGGGCCCCCGGCTCAGCCTCCCGCCGCACTCCTCGCACGCCAGCCGGTCGTAGGCCGCGTCGACCACCCGCCAGAGGTGCCGGTCGAGCTCGTCGATCACCATCGCGGCGACCTCCCGCTCCTCCTCGGCGGAGAGCTCACCGAACTCCCGGGCCAGAAACGCCCGCCACCCCTCCTCGACCAGCCCGTCCACCATCCGGGCACAGGAAGCACACCCCGGCGCCCCGGCCGGCTCCCACTCCCCGCACTCCCCGCATCGCCGCACCCCGGCACGATATCCGCCCGCCGCACTCCCCCGCGATCGTGTTTCCGTGCCAGGTCGCCGAGCTCTGACGACCCAACCCGCACCTGCCCGCGATGCGCCAGAGTGAAGACATGGAGCTGCTCATGGCCGAAGAACTCCTCCTGCTCGCCTACCGCCCCCGCGGCACGCCCTCGGTCAACCTGGAGATGCTGGACTACACGCTGAGCGCGGCCGTGCTCGCCGAACTCGTCATCCTGAACAGGGTCACCCTGGAGAACGGGCACCTACGCGTACGAGCCCCGGAGCCCACCGGCGACACCGAGCTGGACGAGACCCTCCAACGGCTGGCGACGCACCCCGGCCCGCCACCGGCCTTCGGTGACTGGTGGATCTCCATGTACACGCCCGAACGCCGCTCCCGCCTGCTGGCCCGGCTCGTACAGCGAGGCGTCATGACCGCGGAAACGCGCCGCTACCTGCGGATCTTCAAAGAAGAGGTCTTCCCGGACAGGGATCCGCGGCCGAGGGAGTCGCTCCACGACCGCTTGCGCACAGCGCTGTCCGGCGGCCGGCCCGACGCGCGCACCTCGGCGTTCGTCTCACTGGCGCACGCCTGCCGGGTGCTGCCCGCGTTCCTGTCGGCGGAGGAGCGCCGCCGCGCCAAGGAGATCACGGCCCAGGATCCCGTGGGCGCGTTGGTCTCGCAGTCCTTCGCCCAAGCGGCGAGGGAGAGCATCGGCAGGCTCGCGGGCGGCGCATCCACCTGACCATCGATCCGGGCCCTGGACAATCGGCCGCACCTGAGGTTGCCTCATCTCTAGATGATCATTTGGATACCGCGAGAGGTGGTACGTGGCGAAGGCGATTCCCACAGCACCAGGACGACTCCCGCTGGCCGGTCACTTACCCCACCTGGCACGCTCCCCCCTCGGCTTCGTGAGGTCACTCGCCTCCGCCGCCCGTGGAGGGCTGGTCCGGATCTATCTGGGCACCACGCCGATGTACGTCGTCACGGCGTACGAGCCGGCCGACGACCTGCTGGCGGCACGGGCGCACACCCTCGGCGTGGGCCGCATGTTCAAACAGCTCGAACCGCTCATCGGGGACAGCCTCGCCACGCTGGCCGGATCCGCCCACCTCAGGCGCCGCCGCCTGATGCAGCCGCCCCTCCGCGCCGCGGAGATCCCCAACTACGGCCCGATCATGCTGAGGCGGGCGCACCAGCTGAGCGACTCCCTCAAGCCTGGCGAACCCGTACGGATCGACCGCCGGCTCTACCAGCTGACCGTGAGCGCGGCCGCCGAGGCGCTGTTCTCGGTGGACCTGGCGGGCCCGGTCGTGGCCGAGGTCGACCGGTCGCTGCCCGTGGTGACGAACGGCGTGGCACTGCGCGCCTTCCTGCCGCCCGCTTTCGAACGCTTGCCGCTGCCGCTGAACCGGCGCTACGACCTGGCCATCCGGAGGCTGCGCCAGACCATCGAGACGGCGATCAGCCGGCACCGCACCACGGCCCCGCACGGCCGGAACCTCCTCACGGCCCTGCAGGAGGCACGCGACCCCGACAGCGGCGCGGGCCTGACCGACGGGCAGATGCGCGACGAGATCATCACGATCATGCTGGCCGGCACCGACACCCCGGCCGCCATCCTGGCCTGGACCCTGTACGAGCTGGCCCGCGACCCCGCCCTCGAACACCGGCTGCACGCCGAACTCGATGAGGTGCTCGGCTCGCGGCCGGCTGAGGCGCAGGACGTGCCGCGCCTGCCGTTCACCGGCCGGCTCCTCACCGAGGCCAGCCGCCTCTACTCGGCCCTGCTGCTGATGCGCAGCACCGTCGAACCGGTCCCGGTCGGGGACGCGACCCTGCCCCAGGGCGCCGACGTCCTGCTGAGCCCGTATCTGATCCACCGCGACGCCCGCTTCTTCGACGAACGCTTCGACCCCGACCGCTGGCTGCCCGAGCGGGCGCGGCAGATCCCGCGCAAGGCGTTCCTGCCCTTCGGCGCGGGCCCCCACAAGTGCATCGGCGACGCCTTCGCCTGGACCGAAATGGTCATCGTGCTCGCCACGCTCTGCTCCCGCTGGCGCTTCCGCCTGCCTCCCCAGGCCAAGGTGACAGCCGTCGCCAGCGTGGTCCCCCGGCCCGACGGCCTGCTCATGATCCCCGATCCCCGCGTACCGGACCCGGACTGACGGCGGCCCGCGCTCACACGGCCCGGAAGGCGGCACTTCAGCTACGGCGGGAACCGCCCGCGCCCGGCCCACCCCGGGGGCGGTCAGCCTCCGGGGTGCGATGGCCCGGGTCTGTGCTGCCAGCCCGCAGAACATCACCAGCCTCAAGCGCGCGATGCCGACGAGGTTTGTGCTGTCGGCCCGTAAGGGCATCCGCCTCCGGGAGGCCCGGGGCGCCCGTCTACCACCGCGGCGGCAGAAGGAACCCCTAGCTGACCCCGGCCTCGCGCATGTCGCGGAGCTCGCGCTTGAGCTCCTTGATCTCGTCGCGGAGCCGGGCGGCGACCTCGAACTGCAGGTCGGCGGCCGCCTGGTGCATCTGCTCGGTCAGCGAGTCGACCAGGGACTCCAGCTGCGCCCGGGGCATCTCCCCCGCGATCGCCTTGGCGTGCTGCCCCGCCTTGGCGGTGAAGCCGGGCACCGGCGCCTTGCCCCGGGACTGGGACCGCCCGCCGCCCATGAGCTGCTGGGTGTCGGCGTCCTCGCGGTGCAGCGAGTCGAGGATGTCGGCGATCTTCTTGCGGAGCGGCTGCGGGTCGATGCCGTTGGCCTCGTTGTAGGCGATCTGCTTGGCCCGCCGCCGGTTGGTCTCGTCGATCGCCCGCTCCATCGACGGCGTGACCTTGTCCGCGTACATGTGGACCTGGCCCGACACGTTACGGGCGGCGCGGCCGATCGTCTGGATGAGCGACGTCTCGGAGCGCAGGAAGCCCTCCTTGTCGGCGTCGAGGATGGCGACCAGCGACACCTCGGGCAGGTCGAGCCCCTCACGCAGCAGGTTGATGCCGACGAGCACGTCGAACTCGCCGGTGCGCAGCTCCCGCAGCAGCTCGATGCGGCGCAGGGTGTCGACCTCGCTGTGGAGGTAGCGGACCCGGATGCCGAGCTCCAGCAGGTAGTCGGTCAGGTCTTCGGCCATCTTCTTGGTGAGCGTGGTGACGAGCACGCGCTCGTCGCGCTCGGCCCGCTCGCGGATCTCGTGGACCAGGTCGTCGATCTGCCCCTTGGTCGGCTTGACCACGACCTCGGGGTCGACCAGCCCGGTGGGCCGGATGACCTGCTCGACCACGTCACCCTTGACCCGCCCCAGCTCGTAGGGCCCGGGGGTGGCGGACAGGTAGATGGTCTGCCCGATGCGCTCCAGGAACTCCTCCCACTTCAGCGGCCGGTTGTCGAGCGCGGACGGCAGCCGGAAGCCGTGCTCGACGAGGGTGCGCTTGCGGGAGGCGTCGCCTTCGTACATGGCGCCGATCTGCGGCACGGTCTGGTGGGACTCGTCGAGCACCAGCACGAAGTCCTCGGGGAAGTAGTCGAGCAGCGTGTTGGGCGGGCTGCCGGGCTCGCGGGCGTCCATGTGGCGCGAGTAGTTCTCGATGCCGGAGCAGGTGCCGATCTGGCGCATCATCTCGATGTCGTAGGTGGTGCGCATGCGCAGCCGCTGCGCCTCCAGCAGCTTGCCCTGCCGCTCCAGCTCGGCCAGGCGCTCGGCCAGCTCGGCCTCGATGCCGGCGATGGCGTTGGCCATCCGCTCCTCGCCCGCGACGTAGTGGGAGGCGGGGAAGATGTAGAGCTCGTCGTCCTCGGTGAGGACCTCGCCGGTGAGCGGGTGCATGGTGGCGAGCTTCTCGATCTCGTCGCCGAACATCTCGATGCGGACGGCGAGCTCTTCGTACTTCGGGATGATCTCGATGGTGTCGCCGCGCACCCGGAACGTGCCCCGGGTGAAGGCCACGTCGTTCCGGGCGTACTGCATGTCGACCAGGCGGCGCAGCAGCCGGTCGCGGTCGATCTCCATGCCGACGCGCAGCCGCGTCATCCGGTCGACGTACTCCTGCGGCGTGCCGAGGCCGTAGATGCAGGAGACGGAGGCGACCACGACGGTGTCGCGGCGGGTGAGCAGCGAGTTGGTGGCCGAGTGGCGCAGCCGCTCGACCTCGTCGTTGATCGAGGAGTCCTTCTCGATGTAGGTGTCGCTCTGCGGGACGTACGCCTCGGGCTGGTAGTAGTCGTAGTAGGAGACGAAGTATTCGACCGCGTTGTGGGGCAGCATCTCGCGCAGCTCGTTGGCGAACTGGGCGGCGAGCGTCTTGTTGGGCTGCATGACCAGGACGGGCCGCTGCACGCGCTCGATGAG
The DNA here is from genome assembly GCF_040675175.1 of Nonomuraea sp. NPDC049649. Lineage (NCBI taxonomy): Bacteria > Bacillati > Actinomycetota > Actinomycetes > Streptosporangiales > Streptosporangiaceae > Nonomuraea > Nonomuraea sp. NPDC049649. The sequence continues at coordinate 181,344 of NZ_JBFAOH010000005.1, read as the reverse complement.
CCAGGCGATCGTGGCGGTCTTGCCGGTGCCGGTGGCGCCGAGCAGCACGCTGTCCTTCTCCCCGGCCTTGACGCGGCGCTCCAGCTCGGCGATGGCCGTCGGCTGGTCGCCCGAGGGAGTCATCTCGGTGACGACCTTGAAGGGCGCCACCTTCCGCTGCAAGTCTGTGACCGGACGCATGTTGCCCACTGTAGGCGCACCCACCGACAGAAACTCACCCCGTGACGGGTTGGGGGACGTCGTCCTCGCGCATCGGCAGTACGCGGTCAGCCGCAGACGGTCCAGCAGACAGAAGCCGGAGAAGGCCTGGATACGGGCGGCGGCCGAGGCACGAACTCCCGTTACTGTGCCCTACGTCAGGCGGTGCGCTCGCCGATCCGCGGAAACGGCTTCGTGGAGAACACGACCTCCACCGGCACCTCGAAGTATTCGGCGATGCGCAGCGCCAGATAGAGGCTCGGGCTGTATTCGCCGCGTTCCAGGTAGCCGATCGTCTGGTAGTGGACGCCCAGAGCCTCGGCGAGCTGCCTGCGGGTGACGCCGCGCTCGGCGCGCAGGAGCGCGATGCGGTTGTAGACGGTCTCGCTCATCGTCGCCCATCTTCTCAGCCGATCCGCTGCATGGCGCGGTGGCGGCGCTGCTCCATCAGCGAGCCGGACTCGCGCCTGGCCATCCGGCGCAGGATCGGCGGGGCCAGCGCCAGCCCGGCCACGGCCCAGGCGAGCAGCACGAGCGTGGTCTCGACCGGCCGCCACAAGCCGCCGAGCTCGGCGGCGGCGGCCGCGTCGGGCAGCAGCGCCGAGCGCATGCCGAGGCCGAGCCAGTAAAGCGGGAAGACGTGGGCCAGGCCCTGCAGCCAGCCGGCGAGCGCGGTGATCGGGTAGAAGATCCCGGAGATCGCGGTGAGCCCGCCGACGGTCAGCAGCGACATCCCGGCGGCGGCCTGCGGGCTGGTGGCCATGGCGCCGATGACCGCGCCGAGCGGGAGCGCGGACAGCAGGCCGAGGAGCGTGAACCAGGCGACGCCGAGCCAGCCGCCCGCCCCGATCCCGGTCAGGCCCGGCACCAGGAACAGCCCGGCGATGAGCAGCACCACCAGGGAGAGCATGGTGGACATGGAGAGCGTGAAGATCCGGCCGACCAGATAGCCGACCATGCCCTGGGGCAACGCCTTGGCCCGGAGCAGGGTGCCGTCCTCGCGCTCGACGGAGAGCGTGCCCACCGCGCCGATGAGCGCATTGATCAGGATCAGCAGGCCGAGCAGGCCGGGCAGCGTGGCCGCCGCGAGAGACAGGTCGGTGCCGGGCAGCGTGGCGTCGCGCTGGAAGTAGAGCACCGCGACGAAGGCCGTGGTGTTGGCCAGGGTGAAGCCCAGGTCCTGACCTCTGGTGAGTTGCTGCTTGAACTCGATCCAGCCGCGGGCGAGTCCCACCCGCGCGGCGTGCAGGGTGGGGTTCACGCTTCCTCCTTCTTGACGATGGCCATGTAGGTGTCCTCCAAGGTCGCCCGGCGCACTTCCAGGTCGGAGATCCCGGTCCCGTACTGCTCGAACAGGCCGCGGACGAAGCCGGTCGCGTCCTGGGTGGCGTGCACGAAGTGCTCGCCGTCGCGGCTCCAGCGCACCTGGGCGTCGCGGGAGACCCGGCGGGCCAGGGCGTCCGGGCTGCCGTCGGCGGTGATCCGGCCGCCGGACAGGATGAGGATGCGGTCGGCGAGCTTCTCGGCCTCGTCGAGGTCGTGCGTGGTGAGCAGGATCGTGGTGTCGTCGAGGTCCGACAGCCGGTGGACGAGGTCGTGGAAGTCACGTCTGGCCTGCGGGTCGAAGCCGGCGGTCGGCTCGTCGAGGAAGAGCACCTCGGGGCGGCCGACGATGCCGATGGCGACGTCGAGGCGGCGCCGCTGACCGCCGGAGAGCCGGCTGATCCGCTGGCCCGCCTGCTCTTGGAGGCCGACCGCCTCGATCAGCTCGCCCGTGTCGAAGGGCTCTCGCCCGGGTCGCGCGTACGGTTCGTAATAGCGGCTCAGGTGGCTCAGGAGCTGGTGCACGCGCCAGCGGCCGTGGTCGCGCCAGGACTGCAGGACGACGCCGAGCCGGGCGCGCCAGCGCTCGTCGCCGCGGGCCGGTTCGACGCCGAGCACCCGCACGAAACCGCCCGAGGGCACCCGGAAGCCCTCCAGGATCTCGATCGTGGTGGTCTTGCCCGCGCCGTTGGGCCCCAGTAAGGCGATCACCTCGCCGGGCGCGACGGCGAAGTCGACGCCGCGCAGGACCTCCTTCTCCCCGTACGCCATGCGCAGGCCGGTGACCTCGACGGCGGCGTCCCCGTTCATCACATTGAGGTCACCGTCGAGTTCTCTGGTGGCGCTCATAACCCCCTCCTATGTAGCAGGACTACTACATAGATAGCACAAGTACTACATCCGGCAATAGGGGTACGACGTCGCGTTGCAAGCAAATGGCAAGTCGCACCCGATACGGTCTGAACTCGCTTGTAGCGGAAGAGGAAGGTTTCATGTCACGACCCAGAGAGGCCCTCATGCAGGCGGGCCGGGGCGTAGCCCAGGCGGTCGCCCAGGGAGGAAACATCCGTCAAGCCGTCGGCCAGGCGGTGCAGCAGCAGGCCGGTCAGTACGCCGGCCAGTACACGGGCCAGAATCCAGGGCAGAATCCGGGCCAGGGCCCGGGACAGAACCCGGACGAGGCCCAGGACTTCGCGCTCAACCCGCACGACTTCGCCGCCGCCCGTGACGGCGGCGCGTCGGTCGGCACCCTGATCGAGGCGCGCACCGCGTCGCTCAACGAAGCCGGCGAGATCGTCAACCGCAGCTTCTCCGAGAACGGCATGCACGTCATCTCGCCGGTGGTGATCCCCAAGAGCGGCATCGCCAAGGTCGTGGTGCCGCTGGTCATCCTGGTCGGCCTCGGCCTGATCGGCGCGCTCGCGAACGTCATCCCCAACACCGACGTGTTCTTCGGCCCTCACTACTGGGTGGTCCTGGTGCTGGCCGCGGCGTTCCTGTGGTGGCGGCGGAGCGTGGTGATGGTGCCGGAGGGCTGCAAGGCGCTCATCACCCAGTTCGGCAAGCTCGTGCAGATCGCCGACCCCGGCCGGGTGACGCTGCTGAACCCGTGGAAGCGGGTCAGCTACATCGTCAACACCACCCGCGAGTACCCCTTCAACGCCCCCATCAGCGAGGCCCCCACCCAGCAGGGTGTCAAGGCCAGCGTCGACCTGTTCCTGCAGTTCCGCATCGAGAACCCGGCCGAGTTCATCTTCGTGCTCGGCTCGGTGAGCGGCTTCCAGTCCAAGCTGCAGAACGCCATCAGCGAGGTCACCCGCTCCCTCATCTACGCCCAGCGCGCCGAGGAGATCTACGACCTGGTCGGCGAGAGCACGGTCGGCATGCTCGACAGCCTCAACCAGCAGTTCCTGCCCGCGGTCCGGCTCACGGACGTGAACATCACCCACGCCGAGCCCTCCAGCCAGGAGTACCGCATGGACCTGGCCGCCCCCGAGATGGTGCGGGTGGCCAAGGAGGCCTACACCTACGAGTACGAGCTGAACCTGCGCAAGGAGCAGAACGAAGGCGACCTGGTCAAGGAGCTGGCCGGGCTGCAGGAGACGCTGAGCGGCATCGAGGCGGAGATCGCCGGCTACCAGGCGCGCATGGACACGGCGCTGGAGCGGGCCACCCACCAGGCCACCGCGCAGGCCAGGCAGCGCCTGGTCGAGGCCGAGTCCGAGGCCAAGGCCAACTCGGCGCTGCTGGAGGCGCAGGCGCTCGACATCCGCGCGCTGAGCGCGGCCGAGGCGCCGGAGATCCTCGACTACCGCTTCCAGCAGGACATGCTGGACAAGCTGGAGTCCATCGCCACCCGGCTGCCGCAGGTCGTGCACGTCGGCGAGGACACCGACATCGACTTCCTGAACCTGGCCAAGCAGCTGGTCGGCAGCAAGGAGGCGGCGCTGTTCACACCCGAGGACATGGCCGCCATCCGCGTCCGGCTGCAGCAGATCGGCAGCCGCGTCGCCTCCCGTGAGGCGGAGATCGACGCGCTGCTCAAGCGGGTCGCCGACGAGGTCGAGGAAGCACCGGACCTGGAGATCACCACGGAGGTCGAGCCCCGATGAGCCGCGAGTTCTCGAAGATCAAGGAATCTCTGGCGTCCTGGTCGGAGATCCGCCAGCTGCTGCGCGGCGGCGAGCAGGGCCAGCTCGTGCCCGTCGTCATCCCCAAGGACCGGCGCGGCTTCTCCTGGATGATCCTGGTCTTCCTGGCCGTCTACTTCGCCGGCATGGCCGTGATGACGGACTTCACCGTCTTCGCCGCGCTGGCCGCGCTGTTCTTCCTGGCCGTCGCGCTGCTCACGATGTGGCGGCGGGCGATCATCGAGATCGAGGAGGGCACCACCGGGGTGCGCAGCCGCTGGGGCGCCATCGTCTCCACGCTGCCTCCCGGCCGGCACTACCTCTGGCTGCCCTGGGACCGGGTGGACGCGGTCGTCGACACCTCGACCGAGATCCCGTACTCGGCCCCGATCGTGGCCTGCCCGACGGCGGAGAGCGTGCCGCTGAAGTCGATCGAGTTCTTCCTGAAGTTCCGCATCGTCGACCCGGTGGCGTTCGTCCGCACCATCGGCGCCGGGAACTTCGACCTGGTGCTCTCCAGTGCCGTGCAGGACGCGATCCGGCAGCGCAGCCGCAGGGTCCACACCGAGCGGGCCTACGACCTGCGCGGCTCCGACGTGGGCGACATGCAGGACGCGCTCAACCGCCAGCTCGGCCGCTACGGGGTGCGCGTCACCGGCGCCAACATCCCCGACGTGCAGCTGCCCGACCAGTACCAGCAGCACCTGGCCACCCGTGAGAAGGTCGCCAAGGAGCTGCAGGCCTACGAGCGCGAGTGGGAGCTGACCCGCAAGCGCCGCATCGACACCCTGCTCATGGAGATCGAGCGGGCCAAGAAGACCCGCGACGCCCGCGTGGTCGAGGTCAAGGCCGCGCACAACACGGCGCGCAAGGACGTGGCCCGGATGCTGGAGGAGCAGGAGACCGAGGCGCAGCGGGTGCGCTGGGAGATCGAGGCCCGCGGCCGCGCCGAGCTGACGTCCGCCGAGAACGAGGCCAAGGCGCTGCGCCGGCTGGCCGAGTCGTACCGCGACAACCGGGCCGTCCTCCAGTACGAGCTGGCCCGCAGGCGCCTGGACGTGGGCGCCAAGCTCGCCGAGCAGGCCCCGCAGCCGCTGGTGGTCCGCACCCAGCAGAGCGGCGGCGAATCCGCGCTGTCCACGCTGCTGCTGGCCCAGCTGCTCCCCCGCATCTCGGCCGGAACCAGGAGCATCGAGGAACAACCGCCTACCGCATAGGAGAACCGCATGGTGTTCCGCAAGCTGATGGCCGTCTTCGGCGCGGGCGTCGAGGTGGACACGGTCCTGTCCAACGCGACCGTCCGCCCCGGCGAGCCGCTGCGCGGGGCGGTCCACCTCCGGGGCGGCGGCTCCGAGTACGAGGTGGAGGCCATCACGATCGACCTGACGGCGGTGGTCGAGGTCGAATCCCGTGACAGCGAGTACAAGACGTCCTACAGCTTCCTGCGCCATCGGGTGTCGGGCCCGCTGCGGCTGGCGGCCAAGGCCGAGCACCGGCAGCCGTTCGCGTTCCCGATCCCGTGGGAGACCCCGATCAGCGCGGTCGGCGGCCATGCGCTGCGGGGCATGCGGCTCGGCGTGCACACCGAGCTCGCGCTCGCCGGCGCGCTCGACAAGGGCGACCTGGACCCGCTGTTCGTGGAGCCCCTCCCGGCCCAGAACCACGTGCTCGCCGCGCTGGACCGGATGGGCTTCCGCTTCAAGAGCGCCGACCTGGAGCGGGGCACCCTGCAAGGATCGGCGCTGCCGTTCTTCCAGGAGATCGAGTACTACGCGGGCGGCCCATGGCGGCGTCACTTCAACGAGCTGGAGCTGACGTTCATCGCCGGGCCGCGGCAGATGGACGTGGTCCTGGAGGCCGACCAGCGCGACGGCTTCCTGCGGGCGGGCCGCGACGCCTACAACCGCTTCACCGTGCGGTACGACGACGACCCGGCGGGCGTCGGCCGGGCGCTCCAGCGGGGGCTGGAGTCGATGGCGCGCCGGCGCGGCTGGTTCTAGCCGCGGGTCGCCACCGCCAGCAGGTGGCCGCTCACCCCGAGCAGCGACGGCTCTGACTCGAGTCTGCGGGCGGCGTCGAGCAGCAGCTCGCGCCGCCCGTCGTCGTCCAGCCACACGTCGATGTCGCCGTACAGCCAGAACGCGCCCTCCAGCCCGTACCGGGCGGGCTCGCCCAGCCCGGCGTCGGCGAACTCGCCGAGGATCTCGCCGGGATCGTGGAAGAAGCCGCGGAACCCGCCCTCCCGCGGCGACACCATGAGCCCGGTGTCGGCCGCGTGATACTCGGCGGCCAGGTGCTCGGGCCGGAGCGCGAAGCCGCGCGCGACCCCGTCGTGCAGCGCGGCGAACCGGCTGATGAACGCCGCCGCCACCACCCCGCCCGGCCGCACCGCCCGGCGCGCCTCGGCCAGCGCCCGCACCCGGTCGTAGCGCTCGGTCAGGTGGTAGAGCGGGCCCAGCAGCACCGCCGCGTCGGCGCTCGCGTCGGGCACGGGCAGGTCGCGGGCGTCGCCCAGCCGCGCGGTCACCCCCTCCAGCCTCTCGGCCTGCGCCACGTGCAGCGGCACCGGGTCGATCAGCTCGACCTCGTGACCGTCGGCGGCCAGCCATTCGGCGTGCACGCCCGTACCGCCTCCGATGTCGAGCACCCGCGCCGGAGCGGGCGGCAGCACCCGGCGGAGCACGTCCTGCGTGCGCCAGAACTCCAGCCGCCCGACGCCCCCGCGCAGCCGGGACGCTTCGCCGCCCTGCTCGTAGTAGCCGAGGACCTCCGGGTCGATCGTCATGCCCGCCGATCTTAGACGGTACGGCCCGCGCCCTTTCCATAAGCTGGCCCGTCGCTATACCTGGTCGTTACCATGACGGCGGGACTGACTGTTCGTCGGACGGGGTAGCGATGGCACGGTTCTTGGCGGCGTTGAAGCGGATCGCTCCCTGGGCGGTGCAGAACGCCGACGTGGCCATCGCGCTGCTGCTGGCCGTCGTGATCGGCGTGCTCGGCATCATGCCCGACGAGATCTTCGGCGACGACGGCGCGACCGTGCAGACCCAGCTCGTCAACGCCACGACGCTGGTGATCCTGGCACTGGTGGCGACCGCGCTGCTGCGCGACCGGGCCCGGCAGGCGCCGATGGAGGCCATCACCGCCGACGTGCTCGGCCGGCTGCCCGCCCGGCTGGACCGGCTGGAGCAGATCGAGGCCATGGTCGACCGTACCCGCAAGGCGCTGGACGCGCTCCAGCTCGTCCGGGTGCTGGGCAGCTCGCAGGAGATCGCGCAGGCGCACGCCGAGGCGCGCGAGAACACCACGCGCTGGATCTTCAAGGGCGGTACCGGCACCTACCTGCGCGCGGTCACGCTGCCCGCGTGCGTGGCCGCCGCCCGCCGCGACAAGCGCCACCTGACCGTCCGCATCGAGGTGCTCGACCCGGCGGACGTCGAGGTGTGCGAGACGTACGCGCACTACCGGCGGTCGCTGTCGGACCTGCCGGACGCCACCGGCGAGCGGTGGACCACCGACCGGGTCAGGAAGGAGTCGTACGCGACGATCCTGGCCGCGTTCTGGCACCGGCAGCGCTACGGGCTGCTCGACATCGGGGTGGGCCTGTCGTCGTCGATGACCACGTTCCGCTGGGACCTGTCCAGCAGCCGCCTGATCATGACGGTGGAGGACCCGAACCGCGCGATGACGGCGCTGTCGGGCACCTTCTACTACGCGAACTGCGAGACCGAGCTGCGGCTCAGCTTCGAGCAGGCGCGCCGGGTCCCGCTGGAGACCTACCGGAGCGTGCCGCTCGGCGACGAGCCCACCATCGAGGAGGTGCAGGATCTGTTCGAGCGTATCGGCATGCCGCTGCCCAAGTCCTACGACGGCCGCGACGTCGTCGACATCGCCCGTAAGGCGTTGCGCGCGGTCGACCCGTACGGCGAGCCGCTGGCGCGGGCGGGCGGGCCATGAGCTACGACGACGTCTACCGGCAGCTCGCCCGGGGCCGGGCCAGGTCCTGGGCGCTGGCCGCGATCTCCGCGGGCGGCCTGCGCGCGGTGCGGCACCCGCTCGGATTCGTCTGCCTGCCGCTGGCGCGCGACGGCGGCGACGGGGTATGCATCCATCTGTGGTCCGACTCGCTGGCCCCCGCGCGCACCACCACCTCCCAGATCCACTGCCACAGCTGGGACCTGGTCAGCCATGTGCTCTACGGCCAGGTGCGCAACGTGCACGCGGTGGTGACCGACGCCGGGCCGGACGCCACGCACCGGGTGTTCGAGGTGGTCAGCGGGCCGGGCGGCGACCGCATCTCCCCCACCCCGCGCACCGTGCGGCACGAGACGGGCCTGGTGGAGGTGTTCGGGCCCGGCGAGACCTACACGCTCGCGTCGGGCCGCTTCCACAGCAGCGTCGTCCCCGAGGGCGGGGAGACCGCCACGATCGCGCTCGGCCGGGGCCGGCCGGGCAGCCGCGACCTGTCGCTCGGCCCGCTCGGCACGGCCGGGCACCACGTGCCGCGGCAGCCGCTCGACGCCGAGGAGACGGCGCTGGCCGTCCGCCTGGTAGCCGCCCACCTGAGCTGAGGGGTGCCCGATGGATCTGGATCACGCCCGCGCGGTCGCCGTGGAGGCCGCCGAGGCTGCGGGGACGCTCCTGCTCGACGGCGCCCGCGGCGCGCTCGGGGTGCGGCAGAAGGGGGGCGGCGGGGACGTGGTCACCGACCTCGACCTGGCCTCGGAGCGGCTGCTGGTCGGGCGGATCCTGACGGCGTTCCCGTCGCACGCGGTGGTCGCCGAGGAGTCGGGGCTGCTCGGCTCCCCGGGCGGCGAGTGGACGTGGCTGGTCGACCCGCTCGACGGCACCAACAACGTGGCCATCGGCCTGCCCGCCTACGTGGTCGGGCTGGCGCTGTGCCGGGAGGGCCGCCCGCTGGTCGGCGTGGTGCACGATCCGGTGACGGCGCGGACCTGGTCGGCGATCCGCGGGCGCGGCGCGCTCGCCTCGTCCGGGTCGCGGCTGTCGGCCGCCTACCGGCCCTCGCCGCACGGCCCGCTCCTGGCTTGGACCCAGGGGTATGCTGTGAGCAGGAAAGACGCGAAGGCGCGCCTGCTCAAGGCGGCCCTGGAGCTGAGCGCCAGGCGGGTGCTGCAGCTCTGGGCGCCACTGCTGCAGTGGGCGATGCTGGCGCGCGGCGACATCGACGGGATCGTCGGCTACCGCGCGGAGGCGGTCGACCTGCCGGCCGGGGCCCTGATCGCCCGGGAGGCGGGCATCGAGATCCGGGCGCTGGACGGCGGGCCGTTCGAGGAGACCATCGACGGCCCGGCCGAGAACCGCAGTTTCGTGGCCGCACACCCCAAGGCCCTGCCCGGACTGCTGGCACTCCTCGGGTGATCACCGGGAAAAATCTTGAAATTGCAAGTGGTTTCCGGCTATGACTTCCACCTACTGATGACGTCTATACAGAAGGTGCTTGGAAGCGGCACCGCAGGGAAAGGAGAGATCACCATGCTGACCGATGTGACCGTATGCGAGCCGGTGCGGGTGCTCTCCGCCCTTGCCGCGCAGCCCTCCGAGATTCTGATGAACACCCTGGCGGTCCCGGATACCGGCCGGGAAGAGCAGGCGGTGCCCGCATGACCGGCGAGCGCAAGGAGTGGGCGCATCCGTGGTTCGCTGCCGTGGTGGGGCCGCGGCCGTCTGAGGAGGTCCCGGAGGAGGACGAGCGCCGTAAGCGCCGCCGCCAGCCCCGGGTGCTGAAGGTCCGCCGCACCATGTGAGCGGGTGCCCGCCTCCTCGGCGGGCTATCCGAAGGTCACCAGCGCCCAGGTGGTGGTGACCAGACCGACGACGGCCAGGCCCGCCCCGGTGAGCAGGAAGCGGCGCATCGGCACCCGCACGCCGTGACGGCGGCACGACTCGAACCAGAGCAGGGTGGCCAGCGACGCCCACGGCGTGATCACCGGCCCCACGTTGGTGCCGACGAGCAGGGCGAGCAGCTGCCCGCGGTCGCCCGCGGGCACGACCTCCTCCACGGCTTTGTACGCGGGCAGGTTGTTGATGACGTTGGACAGGCCCGCGCCGACGGCGGCGGTCCGGTACGGGTCGCGATCGGTGCCGAGCAGCCAGTTCATCAGGTCGGCCAGCCCGTAGCGGCTGAGCGTGGGCACGACCAGGAACAGCCCGGTCACGAAGATCAGCAGCTGCCACGGGACCAGGTTCAGGCTGAGCCGGGTGCGGTCCCGTACGGCGAAGGCGGCCACCACGATCAGCGCCGCCGCGCAGGCGGCGACGCCCACCTCCACGCGGGCCAGCAGGGCCCCGATGAACAGCACGCAGGCGGCCGAGGCGGCGCCGAACAGCACGCGGTCGCCGACGGGCCGCAGCTCCGGCGGGGTGTAGCGCAGGTCGCGGCGCTCGCCGCGGCGCCAGAAGAACACCCACAGGAACGCCATCGTCACCAGGATCGAGACGAGCTGCGGCGCCCACATGCGGGCGGCGAACTCGACGGGTGACAGCCCGATCTCGCCCATCGCGAGCAGGTTCGTCAGGTTGGACACGGGCAGCAGCAGGCTGGCGGTGTTGGCGAACCAGATGGTGGTCATGGCCAGGGGCAGGGCGGCGATGCCTGCCCGGGCGGCCAGGGCGAGCATCACGGGGGTGAGGAGGACCGCCGTCGTGTCCAGATTCAGAAATATCGTGATAAACGACGCAAAACCCGTACAGAGCAGGAAGAGCGCGAAATAGTTGCCGCGGCCGAGCACCGCCATCCTGGCCGCGATCGCGTCGAAGACCTGGGCCTCCTTGGTCAGCTCGGCGAGCACGATGATGCCGACCAGGAACACCAGCAGCGGCCCGATCTCCGCCAGGCTCTCCGCGGCGTCGGCGAGCGGGAGCAGCCCGGTCGCCACGAAGAGCAGGCCGAGCACCAGCAGCCCGATCCTGATCCAGTCGAGCACGCCGAGTTGACGCAGCACGAGCACGATGATCGCACATGGGCTGCGAAAGCCCGACGCCGCACGGGATACTGGAGAGATGCGTGACGGCAGGCCGACCCAGATCTTCGTCAGCTACTCCCCCGCCGACACGGCCTGGGCGACCTGGATCGCCTGGGAGCTGGAGGCGGCCGGCTACCGCACGATGATCCAGGCGTGGGACTTCGTGCCCGGCACCAACTTCATCGACTTCATGGACCGCGGCGTCAGCGAGGCCCAGCTCGTCGTGGCCGTGCTGTCGCGCAACTACCTCGGCTCCCGCTATGGGCGGATGGAGTGGCAGGCGGCGCTGCGGGCCGACCCCGACAACCCGTCCAGCAGGCTGGTCACGATCCGGCTGGAGGACGTCCGGTTGGAGGGGCTGCTGTCCACGATCACCTGGGTCGACCTGCTGGGCGTCACCGACCCGGGGCAGGCCAGGGCGCTGCTGCTGGGCCGCGTCCGCGAGGCGCTGGCGGGCCGGGCCAAGCCGGAGGCCGCGCCCGCGTTCCCCGCCTCGGTCCCGGCGGCCGGTCCGCTGCCCTCGCTGCCGCCGCCCGGCGAGCGGTCGCGGGCGCGCCGCACCCCGGTCTCGCCGCCGGCGTTCCCCCCGGCCACCGGCCCCCGCCCGGCCCGCGAGTCCGTCACCGTGCTCCACATCGGCGGGCCGCGCTTCGGCCGGGCGCTGCCCGACCCCGGCGAGCCGTTCACGCCCGAGGACATGCAGGCGCGCATCTGGGCCGACCTGACCGCCATGTACGACCGGGGCATGCCGCGGCCCGACCTGATGGTGGTCGGCGGCGACCTGACGGAGTCGGGCAGCCTCGGCCAGTTCGGGCAGGCCACCCGGTTCGTCACCGACCTGCGGCTGCTGGTCGGGCTGGAGCCGCACCGGTTAGTGGTCGTGCCGGGCCCGCGTGACGTGACCAAGGCCGCGGCCGCCGCCTACTTCATGACCTGCGAGGCCGACGACGTGAGCCCGCAGCCCCCGTACTGGCCGAAGTGGCGCCACTTCGCCGGCCTGTTCGAGGAGGTCTACCAGGGGCTGGACGACCGGGTGTTCGACGGCGGGCAGCCGTGGACGCTGTTCGAGGTGCCGGACCTGAAGGTGGTGGTGGCCGGGCTCAACTCGACCATGGCCATGAGCCATCTGGAGCGCGACGCGTACCCGATGCTGGGCGAGGCGCAGGCGGCCTGGTTCGCCGAGCGGCTGCGCCCGTACGAGGAGCGGGCCTGGCTGCGGCTGGGCGTGCTGGGCCACCCGCCCGCCGCGCTGCACGACGCGGCCGCCTACGACCGGCTGCTGGCGCACCGGCTCAACCTGCTCTTCCACGGCGGCGCGGCGGGCGACGGGCCCGCCGTCGCGGCGCCGCGCTCCGGCCGCCACCAGGTCGTGGAGATCACCGCCCGAGGGACGCGGACGTGGCTGCCCGAGAGCGGCGAGCCGGAGCGGGCCGCGCGCGTCTGGCGGGCCGCCCGCGCCACCTTCTCCGGCGAGCCGGAGGCCGCGCCGCCCTCCGAGACCGACGGCGGCGGCCCCGGCGCGCGCCCGCCGAGCCCCGTGGACCTGCTGCTCGACCGGATCACCGAGGTGTGCGAGGCCAGGCACGAGCGGGCCAGGATCCGGCGGCTCCGCGACCACTTGGTGGTCACCCATCCCGAGGACGGGTTCGTCCGCCAGACGCTCATCGGCGCGCACGTCGGCGAGGTGACGGCGGAGGACGCGGCGGCCTTCGTGCGGCAGGCGCACGCCACCGAGCTGGCGGCCGAGCTGGTCTACCAGGGGCCTCCCCCTCCGCGCGGCCTGCGCGAGGACCTGATGCGGCGCGGCGTCCGGCTGCGCAGCTTCACCGAGTTCCAGGGGCTGCTCGACCTGTCCGGCTACGTGGCCGAGCAGACGGCCCGGCTGGCCGCCGACCGCCGCTACCCGCCCGAGCTGTACGTGCCGCAGCGCTACCGGGAGCTGGACCGGCCGGGCGGCCGGGTCCAGGACGGGCTGACCGACGAGCTGATGCGGCTGCTCTCCGCCGACCACGGCCGGTTCCTGCTGCTGCTCGGCGACTTCGGCCACGGCAAGACGTTCGCGCTGCGCGAGCTGGCCCGGCGCATCCCGGCCGAGCTGCCCCACCTGACGCCGATCTTCATCGAGCTGCGCGCCCTGGACAAGGCCCACTCGGTCGACGGGCTGGTGGCCGCCCACCTGGCCAACCACGGCGAGGAGCTCATCGACCTGAAGGCCTTCCGCTACCTGCTGCGCCAGGGGCGGATCGTGCTGCTGTTCGACGGGTTCGACGAGCTGGTCACCCGGCTCACCTACGACCGGGCCGCCGACCACCTGGCGACCCTGCTGGCCGCGGCGGAGGACAAGGCGAAGATCGTGGTCGCCAGCCGTACGCAGCACTTCAAGTCGCACAGCCAGGTGCTGACCTCGCTCGGCGAGATGGTCGGCGTGCTGCCGCAGCGGCGGGTGCTCGGCGTGGAGAACTTCACCCGCGACCAGATCCGCTCCTACCTGGCCAACCGGTTCGCCGCCGGGGACGAGGCCGCCGCCCGCATGTCGCTGATGGAGGGCCTCGAGGACCTGCTGGCGCTGGCCAGGAACCCGCGCATGCTGAGCTTCATCGCCGACCTGGACGCCGACCGGCTGCGCACGGTCGCCGACGCCCGCCACACGATCAGCCCCGCGCTGCTGTACGAGCAGATCCTGGAGACGTGGCTGGCCTTCGAGGAACGCCGGGCCGGGGTGCCCGGCTCGGCGGCGCCGCTGACCAAGGACGAGCTGTGGCAGGTGGTGACGGCGCTGGCGCTGCGGCTGTGGGAGACCGGCGAGTCGCTGCTCGGCGTCGACGAGCTGACCGAGATCGCCGGGACGCTGGCCGATCTGGCGGGCGGCCAGCTCTCCCCCGCGCACACCGCGTACACGATGGGGTCGGGCAGCCTCATGGTCCGCACCGAGGAGGGCATGTTCGGGTTCATCCACGCCTCGGTGATGGAGTGGCTGATCGCCCGGCACGTGGCGGCGACGATGGACGCGCCGGTGGCGCTGTCGCGGCGGCCGCTGTCGTCGCTGACCGTGGAGTTCCTGTGCGACCTGGCGGACGTGCGGGCGCTGCGCGCGTGGGTGGCCGACCCGCCCGAGGGCGACGTGGCACGCGCCAACGCCGTCAAGATCGCGGCCCGGCTGCGCACCCCGGCCCGGGCCGACCTGCGCGGCGCCAACCTCAAGGGCGAGGACCTGTCGGCCCGCGACCTGCGCGAGGTGGACCTGACCGGGGCCGACCTGACCGAGGCCACCCTGGTCGGCGCGAACCTGTCCCGCGCGGTGCTGCGCGACGCCCGCCTGACCGGCGCCCGGCTGGACGGCGCGGTGCTCGCCGGGGCCGACCTCACCGGCGCCGACCTGTCGGGCGCGCGGCTGGCCAGGGCCGACCTGAGCGACGCCGCCGCCTCCGGTGCCCGCTGGCACCGGGCCGCGCTGATCGACGTGCGCGGCACGCTGCCGCACCTGCCCGGCGCCGCCGTGGTGCCCGGCCAGCCGGTCGAGACCCAGCTGGCGCCGTCCGAGATCGGCGTCCCGTACGGCTTCCACTTCCAGACCAGCCGGCTGCCCGAGCCGATCGCCTACAGCCCCGACGGCGCGACGATCGCGATCGGCAACGAGGACGGCGGACTGCTGCTGTGCGCGGGCGGGCTGCCGGTGCGCACGCTGCAGGGGCACGCCGGGCGGGTGTACGCGGTCACCTTCGCCGGAGACCTGCTGGCGAGCGGCGCGAGCGACGGCACCGTGGTGCTGTGGGACGCGCTGACCGGCGCGCGGCTGCGCACGCTGCCCGGCCACCCCGACGGCGCCTGGCCGGTACGGTTCAGCCCGTCGGGCGAGCTGCTGGCGGCGGGCGGCGGCGACGGCGTGGTCCGGGTCTGGCACACCGCGACCGGCGAGCCGGTGCACGAGCTGGCCGGGCACCGGGCGCCGATCTACACCGCCTCCTTCGGCGGGCAGGCGCTGGTGACGGGCGACGCGGCCGGCGTCGTCCGGGTTTGGGACCTGGCGAGCGGGGAGATCGTCACCACGCTCGACGGGCACCGCGGCGCGGTCTACCGGGCGGTGCACGCCCCCGGCGGCGGCCTGCTGGCGACCGGCGACGAGGCGGGCACGCTGCGGCTCTGGGACACCCGCGGGTGGGAGCCGCGGCACGCGTTCACCGGCCACCGCGGCAGCATCTACTGCGTCACGTTCTCCCCTGACGGCTCGCTGGTGGCCACCGGCGACACCTCGGGCGACGTGCGGCTGTGGGAGACGTCCGGCGAGTTCCGCGGCCTGCACACCACCCACGCGGCGGCCGTCTACCAGGTGGCGTTCTCACCCGACGGGCGGACGCTGGCCACCGGCGACTCCGACGGCGTGGTGCGGCTGCAGCCGGTGGGCGGCACGCACCGCACCGAGCTGACCGGCCACCGCAGCTCGGTGTGGCCGTTCGCGTGGCGGCCCGACGGCGGGCAGCTCGCCACCAGCAGCAACGACGGCACGGTCCGGCTGTGGGACCCGGAGTCGGGCCAGTGCCAGCGGGTGCTGCGCGGCCACGGCAGGCGCATCACCTACGCACGGTTCAGCGCCGACGGCACGATGCTGGCGACCAGCGGCAACGACGGCGTGGTCCGCGTCTGGGAGCCGCGCACCGGGCGGAAACTGCGCGAGTTCACCGGCTCGTCCGACCGGCTCGTCTCCGCGCTGTTCTCCCCCGCCGCACCGCTGCTCGCCGCCGCCAGCAACGACGGCGGCGTGCACTTCTGGAACGTCACCACCGGAGAGTACGAGCGCGAGCTCAACACCGAGACCGACCACGTGTGGGCGGAGGCGTTCAGCCCCGACGGCACCATGCTGGCGACCGCCAACGACGACGACAGCGTGCGGATCTGGTGGCGCTCCACGGGCCGGCTGGTGGCCAACCTGGCCGACCACCGCGGCCGGGTCCGCTCCATCGCCTTCAGCCCCGACGGCCGCTACGTCGCGACCGGCTGCGACGACCGGCGGGTACGGATCTGGCACGTGGAGTCCGGCGGCCGGGTGGCCACCCTCGACGGGCACACCGACCGGGTGTACGCGGTGGCGTTCGCGCCCTCGGGCCGACTGCTGGCCAGCGCGGGCAACGACGGGCGGGCGCTGCTCTGGGAGCTGCGGCCGGGCCAGCCGTGGCACCCCGTGCTGAGACACACCCTCACCGGCGGGGCGGGCCGGCTGTGGAGCGTCGCCTTCGACGCGACCGGCGAGCGGGTGGCGACCGGCGGCGACGACCTGACCGTGCGCGTGTGGGACGCGGAGTCGGGGCGGCCGCTGCACCGGCTCGACGGGCACTCGCGGCGGGTCTGGTCGGTCGCCTACAGCCCCGTGGAGGACCTGCTGGCCACGGCCGGAGACGACGGGGTCGTCATCCTGTGGGAGGGCGGCAAGCGGCTGGTGACGCTGCTCGGGCTGCCCGAGGGGTGGGCGGCGCTCGCCCCGGACGGGCGCTACAAGGTGCAGGGCGACCCGGCGGGGCAGTTCTGGCACGTGGTCGGCATGGCGCGGTTCGAGCTGGGCGAGCTGGACGCCTACCTGCCGGGGGTGCGGCAGGTGCCGCTGGACGAGCCCTTCTAGCCGTGTTGTCCTGTATCTAACCTCTGTGGTCAGTACATCTAGCCGTGGGCCGCGCGCTTCAGCAGCTCGGCCCAGACCTCCTCGACACGGGCGTCGAGGTCGTCCAGCGACCCCTCGTTGGGGATCACGAGGTCGGCCACGGCCAGCCGCTCCTCGCGGCTCGCCTGGGCGGCGATGCGGGCCTTGGCGTCGGGCTCGGCCATGCCGCGGTGCTCGGCCAGCCGGGCGATGCGCACCTCGTCGGCCGCGTCGACCACGATGACGACGTCGTACATGGGGGCGAGGTTGTTCTCGGCCAGCAGCGGCACGTCGTAGACCACGATCGCGTCGCCGGGCGCCTCGCTCTGCAGCTGCGCGACCCGCTCCCCCACCAGGGGGTGGACGATCGCGTTGAGCTTGGCCAGCTGCTCCTGGTCGGCGAAGACGATCGCGCCGAGCTTCTCCCGGTCGAGGGAGCCGTCGGGGCGGATCACCTCCTCGCCGAAGGTCGCCTGGACGCGGGCCAGGCCGGGGGTGCCCGGTTCGACGACCTCGCGGGCGATCTTGTCGGCGTCGATGACCACGGCGCCCCTGGCCGACAGGCGCTTGGCCACCTCGCTCTTGCCCGAACCGATGCCGCCGGTGAGCCCAATCTTCAGCACAGCCCGCAGCCTACCCGGGGGTCAGTGGGACCTCCATCAGAGGGCGAGCACACGGGGGCGGCCAACGGTCAGTCAGGACGGCCTCCATAGAGGGCGAGCACGCGGGGATGGTCGGCGGTCAGCGGCGGAGGTGGACGAGGGTGAGGTGGTCGTCCATGCGCTCGCGCCGGGTCTCGCGGTAGCCCAGGCGGCGGCAGAGGCGCAGGTTGCCCTCCGACAGGTGGCCGGTGGACAGGTCGAACGCCGCCGCCTCCGGGACCTGCTCGTGCAGCGCCGTCAGCAGGGCGGTGCCGACCCCCCGCCCCTGCCGGTCGGGCGCCACGACGAGGCGGCCCACCAGGCAGGTGGCGCCGGACAGGGTGCCGCGCACCGAGCCGACGATCCGGCCGTCCTCGACCGCCTTGAGCGTGACGCCGGTCTCGATGGCCTTGCGGACCTGCTGGACGGACTCCACCAGCGGCGGGATGAACGGGTCGCCGTAGAGCTGGGCCTCGGCCACGTACGCCGCCCGCTGCAGGGTCAGGATCTCGCCGGCGTCGTCCGCCAGGGCCCGCTGGATCTCCACGCCGAGCACCCTACACGCGCCCCCAGCCGCCGTGACCGGCCTTCGGAGGGCGAACGGGGGTGAAGCATGCGTAAGGCCCCGCACGGTGCCGTGCGGGGCCTTACGGACGTGCTGGAGCCCGTTTTAGCTCTGGCCGCCCGCGAGCTTCTCGCGGAGGGCCGCCAGGGCCTCGTCGGAGGCGAGGGCGCCGCCGGCCGGGGCCGACTGGCCCTGCTGCTGCGACTCGCCGTAGGAGGTGGGAGCCGCCTCGCCGGCCTCCGCCTCGGCCTTGCGGGCCTCCTCGATCTGCTTGCGGTGGGCCTCGTAGCGCGCCTGGGCCTCGGCGTACTGCCGCTCCCACTCCTCACGCTGCTTGTCGAAGCCCTCGAGCCACTCCCCGGTCTCCGGGTCGAAGCCCTCGGGGTAGATGTAGTTGCCCTGCTCGTCGTAGGTGGCCGCCATGCCGTAGAGCGTCGGGTCGAACTCGACGTCGGCGCCCACGCCCTCGTTGGCCTGCTTCAGCGAGAGGCTGATGCGACGGCGGTCGAGGTCGATGTCGATGATCTTCACGAAGATCTCGTCGCCGACCTGGACGACCTGCTCCGGGATCTCCACGTGGCGCTCGGCCAGCTCGGAGATGTGGACCAGGCCCTCGATGCCCTCCTCGACCCGGACGAACGCGCCGAACGGCACCAGCTTGGTGACGCGGCCCGGCACGACCTGGCCGATCTGGTGGGTGCGGGCGAACTGCTGCCACGGGTCTTCCTGGGTCGCCTTGAGCGACAGGGAGACGCGCTCGCGCTCCATGTCGACGTCGAGGACCTCGACCGTGACCTCCTGGCCCACCTCGACGACCTCGGACGGGTGGTCGATGTGCTTCCAGGACAGCTCGGACACGTGGACCAGACCGTCGACGCCGCCGAGATCGACGAAGGCGCCGAAGTTGACGATCGAGGACACGACGCCCTTGCGGACCTGGCCCTTCTGGAGGGTGTTGAGGAAGGTCTGGCGGACCTCCGACTGCGTCTGCTCCAGCCAGGCACGGCGGGACAGGACCACGTTGTTGCGGTTCTTGTCGAGCTCGATGATCTTGGCTTCGAGCTCGCGGCCGACGTACGGCTGGAGATCGCGGACCCGGCGCATCTCGACCAGGGAGGCCGGCAGGAAGCCCCGCAGGCCGATGTCGAGGATGAGGCCGCCCTTGACGACCTCGATGACGGTGCCGGTGACGATGCCGTCCTCGTCCTTGATCTTCTCGATCGTGCCCCAGGCGCGCTCGTACTGGGCGCGCTTCTTGGACAGGATCAGACGGCCCTCCTTGTCCTCCTTCTGGAGGACGAGGGCTTCGACGTGTTCGCCGACTTCCACGACGTCAGCGGGGTCGACATCGTGCTTGATCGAAAGCTCACGCGAGGGGATGACACCCTCGGTCTTGTAGCCGATATCGAGAAGGACCTCGTCTCGATCGACCTTGACGACGGTGCCCTCGACGATGTCGCCGTCGTTGAAGTACTTGATGGTCTCGTCGATCGCGGCGAGGAAGGCTTCCTCGGACCCGATGTCGTTGACCGCTACCTGCGGGGTGCTCGAGGTGGCCTCAGTGCTGGACGTCATGTGTGGAATTGCTCCGAACGCGGACAGGATGTCGATGTGGCGGACGCGCGGCAGGCCCTCTTCCGCATCAAGCCGAGGAATTACGACATCGACGTGACCGAGCGCGAGCCCGCTCCGTCTGAGGCGCGCGCGGGCCCACAGCGCAGCGATCAGCATATGAGACCAACGCGCCGAGGTCAATCCGGCCGGCACATCCGTCACGGCTGGTAGGCGTTGACCTTCAGGCCTCGTTTCGATCCGATCTTACCCCTAAGCCGCGAGGGGATGGAGATCCGCCTCGGGTCGCCGTCGGATACGTAGCGCTCGCCGGGGTTCTTGTTGAGCCACTCCAGCCAGTACTGGGAGCACCATTTCCGGCATTCCCCCTTCTTGTCGTTGCTCTGGATCCGCTGGATCGCGCCGCGGTCGAATTTTTTCGCGTACGGCGAAACCGACGGCTCCGCGCCGGCCAGGAAGACCCCGTCGAAGTCGTACCGGGTGCCCTTCCACTCCCCCTTGCGGGCGGTCTTCTTCTGGCGGGGCATGGACCCGTACGGCAGCGCCATCGTCTTGGCCGGGCCGGCGCCGAGCCGGACGAGCAGGCGCTCCAGCCTCGCGATGTGCTCGCGGACGGACTTGGCGGGCAGCGCCCTCAGGTTGGGGTGCCCCCAGGTGTGGTTGGCCACCTCGAACCCGTTGGCGGTCAGCCAGCGCACCGCGGCGGCCTGCTCCGCCTCCGTCTGGAGCCCGAACGGCGTGTGGTTGATCCAGAACGTGGCGACGGGCCGGAAGTCCGGGTACTTGGCCGCGGTCTCCAGGATGATCGCCACCGCGGTGTCGGGCTTGACGTTGCCCTGGGCGTCCAGGCCGAAGTGGCTGGGGTGCCCGTCGTCGAAGGTCAGCACGACGGGGAACTTGCCGGGCGGCACCGGGATGTCGCCGGTGGCGAACTCCCGGGCGCTGATCGGCACGTACCCCTGCCGGGCCAGCTTCTCCAGCTCCTTGCGGAACTGGCCGGGGGTGCGATCGATGGAGGCCCGGCGCTTCTTCACGATCCGGTGGTACATGAGGACCGGGATCTTGCCGAGCTCGTTGGCCTTGACCTCGCGGGCGGACTCGGGGGTGGCGACGATCCCGGGCGGCCGCGCGGGCTCGGTGGCGGTCGGCTCCGGGGTGGCGGGCGGAGCCGAGGCGGCAGGCCTCCGGGGCGCCTCGGGCTCTCCCGGGATCACTAAGAGCCCGACCACCGCCACCACCACGACCAGGACGTTCGCGATGCCGATGATCCGCGCGAGGGTAGATGTGGACCGCACAACACTCCCGTGCAACTCATGGGACAAACCCACAGAGTAGTGCAGAACCACCCCAGTCCCTCGAACACCACCAGTGCCCAGGAACCCCCCGAAACAGGGCGGAGGTCAGTGACTCACTGCCTCCCCCGTACGGCCTGCCCCCAACGACACCCGCGGGTAACCGGCGGCGTTCACCCGAACACCACCCGGAACCGAGGTCAGTGACCCGCGTCCTCCCACGTGCGGCCCACCCCGACCGACACCTCCAGCGGCACCCGCAGGTGGTAGGCGGCGTTCATCTGGTCGGTGACGAGCTGCCGGAGCGCCTCCAGTTCGCCGGGCGCGACCTCGAACACCAGCTCGTCGTGGACCTGGAGCAGCATCCGCGAGGCCAGCCCCTCCTCGCGCAGCGCCTGCCGCACGTTGAGCATGGCGACCTTGATGATGTCGGCCGCCGACCCCTGGATGGGTGCGTTGAGCGCCATCCGCTCGGCCATCTCCCGGCGCTGGCGGTTGTCGCTGGTCAGGTCGGGCAGGTAGCGGCGGCGGCCCATCATGGTCTCGGTGTAGCCGTTGGCCCGCGCCTGCTGGACGATCTCCTGGAGGAAGTCGCGCACGCCGCCGAACTCCTGGAAGTACTCCTCCTTGAGCGCGCGGGCCTCGGCGACCGGGATGTTGAGCTGCCCGGAGAGCCCGAAGTCGGAGAGCCCGTAGGCCAGCCCGTAGTTCATCGCCTTGATCCGCGCCCGCAGCTCGCCGTCGATCTGCTCGGGCGGCAGGTCGAAGACCCGGGCCGCGGTCGCCTTGTGGAAGTCGTGGCCCGACTCGAAGGCGGCGATCAGCGACTCGTCGGCCGACAGGTGGGCCATGATGCGCAGCTCGATCTGGCTGTAGTCGGCAGTGAGCAGCGTCTCGTAGCCCTCGCCCACGACGAAGCCCTGCCGGATGCGGCGGCCCTCGGTGGTGCGGATCGGGATGTTCTGCAGGTTGGGCTTCTCGGACGACAGCCGCCCGGTGGCGGCGATGATCTGGTTGAACGTGGTGTGGATGCGGCCGTCGTCGGCGATCTCCTTGATCAGGCCCTCGACGGTGGTGCGGAGCTTGGTCTGGTCGCGGTGGCGCAGCATGATGACCGGCAGCTCGTGGTCGGTCTGGGTGGCCAGCCAGGCGAGCTGGTCGGCGTCGGTGCTGTAGCCCGTCTTGATCTTCTTGGTCTTGGGCAGGCCGAGCCGGTTGAACAGGATCTCCTGCAGCTGCTTGGGCGAGCCGAGGTTGAACTGCTCACCGACGACCCGGTGGGCCTCCTCGACGGCCTGCTTGACCGCCGCGCCGAACTCGGCCTCCAGGGAGGTGAAGTAGTCACGGTCGACGGCGATGCCTGCCCGCTCCATCTCGGCCAGCACGGTCAGCAGCGGCAGCTCGACGTCGGTGAGCAGGTGCGTGCCGCCGCGGCCGGACAGGAAGGCCTCCAGCGCCTCGGCCAGCTCGCGCACCACGTGGGCGCGGAGGGCCAGGTCCTTGGCGGGGGCGTCCTCGTCGTCGCCGAACAGCGCGGCCTGGCCGTTGGGCTCCTCCTCGGCCCGCAGCTCGCGGTGGAGGTAGCGCCGGGCCAGGTCTTCGAGGGCGAACGTGCGCTGGCCCGGCATCGCCAGGTAGGCCGCCAGCGCGGTGTCGCAGGTGAGGCCGCGCAGGTCGAGGCCCTGCGCCCAGAGGGCCAGGAGCGGGCCCTTGACGTCGTGGGCGGCCTTGGGCCTGGACTCGTCGGCCAGCCAGGCGCGCAGCGCCGCCTCGTCGGCCTCGGTCAGCTTGGCCGGGTCGAGGTGGGCGGCGGTGCCGTCGGGCGAGGCCACCGCGATGGCGTCGACGCGGCCGGTGCCGCTGCCGTAGGAGCCCCGGAAGGCCAGGCCCGCGCGGCCCTCGGGCATCACGGAAAGCCAGCCGGCCACCTGGTCGGGGCCGAGGATCACGGTCTCGACCTCGAAGCCCTGCTCGGGCTCCTGCTCGCCGCTGCCGAGGGTCTTGAAGACGCGCTCGCGCAGCTCGCCGCGGATCTGCAGGGTGTCGAAGAGCTTCTCGAGCTCCTCGCGGACCCACGCGCCCTGGCGCAGCTCGGCGGGCTCGGCCTCGATGGGCACGTCGCGCATCAGCTCGGTGAGCCTGCGGTTCATCAGCACCTGGGCGACGTGCTCGCGCAGCCGGTCGCCGACCTTGCCCCTGACCTCGTCGACCCGGTCGACCAGCTCGG
This sequence comes from Nonomuraea sp. NPDC049649, assembly GCF_040675175.1. Lineage (NCBI taxonomy): Bacteria > Bacillati > Actinomycetota > Actinomycetes > Streptosporangiales > Streptosporangiaceae > Nonomuraea > Nonomuraea sp. NPDC049649. The sequence goes on along the minus strand of NZ_JBFAOH010000005.1, from coordinate 158,281 downwards.
TGAGCGAGCCGTACTCGCGCACCCACTTGGCGGCGGTCTTCTCGCCGACGCCGGGGATGCTGGCGAGGTTGTCGCTGGGGTCGCCGCGCAGGGCGGCGAAGTCGGGGTACTGGCGCGGGCTCAGGCCGTACTTCTCCTGCACCGCCTCGGGGGTGAAGCGGGTCATGTCGCTGATGCCGCGCCGGGTCATGAGCACGGTGACGTCGTCGTCGACGAGCTGCAGCGCGTCGCGGTCGCCGGTGACGATGAGCACGTCCATGCCCTCTGCCGAGGCGCGGGTGGCCAGGGTGGCGATGAGGTCGTCGGCCTCGAAGCCCGCCTTGGACAGCCGGGGGATGTGCAGGACGTCGAGCAGCTCGTAGATGAGCTGCATCTGGCCGCGGAAGTCCTCGGGCGTCTCGGCCCTGTTGGCCTTGTAGGCGGCGTACTCCTCGTGCCGGAACGTCGGCTCGGAGCGGTCGAAGGCCACCGCGATGTGCGTCGGCTGCTCGTCGCGCAGAATGTTGGTCAGCATGGACGTGAACCCGTAGACCGCCTCGGTGTGCTGACCGTCGGTGGTCATGAGGTTGGCGTCCTTGAGCGCGTAGAAGGCGCGGTAGGCCAGGGAATGCCCGTCGAGCAGCAGCAGGCGCGGGCGGCTGGGGGTCACTTCACTCTTCGGCACACACGCAGCCTAGTCTGCGTCTGCGACAGAAAACCCGAGCTGGAAAGAGTGGAGGCGTCACCTTGACGCAGATCGACCCCTCGGCCGACGCCGCGGCCCTCCTCGACCTGATCCAGGCCAACATCGGCGCGCTGCCCGAGCGGATGGGCATCGAGTTCGTCGAGGCGACGCCGGAGCGGGTCGTGGCCCGGATGCCGGTGGAGGGCAACACGCAGCCGTACGGGCTGCTGCACGGCGGCGCCTCGGTGGTGCTCGCCGAGACGATCGGCTCGACGGGAGCGGCGCTGCACGCCGGGCCCGGCAGGATCGCGGTCGGCGTGGAGATCAACGCCACCCACCACCGCTCGGCGACGTCGGGGTACGTCACGGGCGTGGCCACCCGCCTGCACGGCGGCAGGACGCTGGCCAGCTACGACATCGAGATCACCGACGACGAGGGGCGGCGGGTGTGCACCTCGCGCCTCACCTGCATGCTGCGCGACGCGTAAGCACCTTGTAAGTACCTCGGGTGACTTTGCCCGGCCCTTTGCGCATGCCCCCCACGGGTCGCTACCGTTGTCGGGTCGGAGCCCGCGGGGAGGCCGAGTAGATAACAGGTGAGGCCGGGGAAGCCTTGCATGGCCCCAAAGGCCCCCGCGGGCTCTTTCCTTCCCCTTTTTCGGTCGTTACCTGTCCGTGACCATCGGTTGCCAGGTGCATCCCCTCATTTAGCCCCTGACCTGCTGCTTGTTTGCTCACATGAGTGACACGCACGTGTCACTAAATGGTGACAAAGATTACTTAACCGGGCGTATGCGAAATAAGCTCCCGCCACAGCATCCCAGTTGTGCCTGCGATGCCCGCGTGTCGAGATGGAGGGGCACAACCCCGCCTTGACCTATCTGAGGGAGCACCATTGCGCAGAGCCGTGATCGCGTTCACGGCCTTCCTGGGTGGACTCATCCTGCTGCTCGCCGCTCCGGCCCTCGCGGCCGAACCGGAACAGAGCCTGAAGGGAACACTCACATTCCAAGGCCAGCCTGTGAACGGCGTCAAGATCGTGGTGACCACCGAGAACGGACAACCCGTTCAAGAGGTCACCAGTAGCGCTCAAGGCACGTGGGAAGTGCCGATCGACGAACCAGGCAAGTACAAGGTCACCCTGGACACCTCCACGCTCCCGCCGGACGTGGCCGTCAGAGGAGACAACAACGAGCGGACCCCGACGGTGTACGCGGGCAACCCCACCACCGTCCTGTTCGCCCTGACGACCAAGGCCGAGGACGGCACGGCCGCACCCCCCGAAGGAGGCGGCAGCAGCGCGTTCTGGCAACGCGCCGCGCAGCTCACCTTCGAAGGGTTCAACCTGGGGCTGATCATCGCCCTGGCGGCGCTCGGCCTGTCGCTCGTCTACGGCACCACCGGGCTGACCAACTTCGCCCACGGTGAGCTGGTCACCCTGGGAGCCCTGCTCGCCTATCTCATCAACGTCCCCTTCGGCCTGCACATCATCCCGGCCGCCGTCATCGCGGTCATCCTCGCGGGCGGGCTCGGGTACGCGCAGGACCGGTTCTTCTGGGGGCAGCTCCGCAAGCGCGGCACCGGCATCATCGCCGCGATGATCATCTCGATCGGCGTGGCGCTGTTCATGCGGTACCTGTTCCTCATCCTGTTCGGCGGCGAGACCGAGTCGTACGCCCAGTACAACGCCCAGGCGGGCATCCAGATCGGCCCCATCTTCGCCACCCCGAAGAACCTCATCTCGATGGCCATCGAGATCAGCGTGCTCATCGTGGTCGGCATCGCCTTGCTGCGCACCCGTACCGGCAAGGCCGCCCGGGCGGTCGCCGACAACCCGGCGCTGGCCGCCTCGTCCGGCATCAACGTGGACCGGATCATCCGCATCATCTGGACCGGCGGCGGCGCCATCGCCGCGCTGGCGGGCATCATGCTCGGCCTGTCGCAGAACCTGAAGTTCACGATGGGCCAGGAGGTCCTGCTGCTCATCTTCGCCGGCGTCACGCTCGGCGGACTCGGCACCGCCTTCGGCGCGCTCGTCGGATCGATCATCGTCGGCCTGTTCATCCAGGTCTCGACGCTGTGGGTGCCACCGGAGCTCAAGAACGTCGGCGCGCTGGGCGTGCTCATCCTCGTGCTCCTCTTCCGGCCGCAGGGCATCCTCGGCCGCCGAGAGCGGATCGGCTGACGGGGGAAACATGAACTGGGACATCATCCTCTCCACCACCCTCAAGTCCGCCGTCGGCGTCGAGACGGTGTGGTACGCGCTCGCCGCGATCGGCATCAACATCCACTTCGGCTACACCGGCCTGCTCAACTTCGGCCAGTCGGCCTTCCTGGCGGTCGCCGGCTACGGCCTGGCGGTCACCGTCACCGTGATCGGGCTGCCGTTCTGGATCGGCATCGCGGTCGGCCTGCTCGCCGCCGTCCTGCTCGCCCTCGTCCTGGGCATCCCCACGCTGCGGCTGCGCGCCGACTATCTGGCCATCGTGACCATCGCCGCGTCCGAGATCGTCAGGCTCATCTTCCGCTCCGTGGAGTTCAAGGACGTCTTCGGCGGCTCCGACGGCCAGCGCGGCTTCTCACAGGGCTTCTACGAGCTGAACCCCTACCCGCAGGGCAACTACGGGATCTGGCCGATGAGCTTCAACGAGCGCGAGATGTGGGTGCTCACCGTCGGCTGGATCATGATCGCCGTCGCCTGCGCGATCGTCTACCTGCTGATGAAGAGCCCGTGGGGCCGCGTGCTGCGGGCCATCCGCGAGGACGAGGACGCCGTGCGCAGCCTCGGCAAGAACGTGTTCTCCTACAAGATGCAGTCGCTCATCCTCGGTGGCGTGCTCGGCTGCCTCGGCGGCTTCATCTACGGGCTCGCCAACGGGTCCGTGCAGCCCGACATCTTCGGCACCGAGACCACGTTCTTCGCGTACACGATCGTCATCCTGGGCGGCGCCGCCCGCGTGTTCGGCCCGGTGGTCGGCGCGTCGATCTTCTGGGTGCTGCTGGTACTCGTCAACGGCCTCCTCAGCGGCGCGGTGCGCTCCGGTTTCATCCCCTTCATGGAGATCACGCAGGTCGGCCCGTTCCGCTTCCTGCTGGTCGGACTGGGGCTGATCCTCCTGCTCGTCTACCGCCCGCAAGGCATCTTCGGGGACAAGAGGGAGCTGGCCATCAATGCACGCTGAGCCCACCACCGACCGCAAGGCCGCCGCGCTCGCCGCGTTCAAGGACCTTCCCCGCGAGCCGGGCGTGGCCAAGCCCGACCCGATCCTCGTGGTCGACGACGTCGTGCGCCGCTTCGGCGGCCTGACCGCCGTCGACGTCAAGCACGTCGAGTTCCAGCGCGGCTCCATCACCGCGCTCATCGGCCCGAACGGCGCGGGCAAGACCACCTTCTTCAACCAGCTGACCGGTTTCGACACCGCCGACTCCGGCCAGTGGACGTTCAACGGGCGCAAGATGAACGGCGTGCCGGCGCACAAGGTCGCCCGCGCCGGCATGGTCCGCACCTTCCAGCTCACCAAGGCGCTGTCGCGGCTCACCGTGCTGGAGAACATGCGGCTCGGGGCGCAGGGCCAGTCGGGCGAGAGCTTCTGGCAGGCCATGCTGCCCTTCCTGTGGCGCTCCCAGGAGGACGAGATCACCGCCCGCGCCGACGAGCTGCTGACCCGGTTCAAGCTCGACGCCAAGCGCGAGGACTTCGCCGGCTCGCTCTCGGGCGGCCAGCGCAAGCTGCTGGAGATGGCCCGCGCCCTCATGGTCAAGCCCGAACTGGTGATGCTCGACGAGCCGATGGCCGGCGTCAACCCGGCCCTCACCCAGTCGCTGCTGGGGCACGTCAAGGACCTGCGCGAGCAGGGCATGACCGTGCTGTTCGTCGAGCACGACATGGACATGGTCCGCGACATCAGCGACTGGGTCGTCGTCATGGCACAGGGCGCCGTCATCGCCGAGGGCCCGCCGGAGACGATCATGTCCGACGAGCGGGTCGTCGACGCCTACCTGGGCGCCCACCACGACGCGCCGCTCACGGAGACCGAGCTGGAGGAGCAGCTCCATGAGGCCGAGGAGGCGCTCGAGGCCGAGATCCAGGAGGAGACCAAGTGAACGACGTCCCCGAGTCCACACCTGAATCCGCGCCCGAGACCGCGTCTGAGACTGCGTCTGACTCGAAGGCGGCCGTCAGGGACCGCAGCGCCCACCTCCAGGGCGCCGAGAACGCCGTGCTCCGCTGCGACGAGCTGATCGCCGGCTACCTGCCCGGGGTCAACATCCTCAACGGCTCCGACCTGTACGTCGGCGACGGCGAGCTGATCGGCATCATCGGCCCCAACGGCGCCGGCAAGTCGACCCTGCTCAAGGCCATGTTCGGGCTGGTCAACATCCGCAGCGGCACGGTGAAGCTCAAGGGTGAGGACATCACCAACATGAAGGCTCACCAGCTGGTCGCCCGCGGCGTCGGGTACGTCCCGCAGACCAACAACGTGTTCCCGAGCCTGACCATCGAGGAGAACCTCGAAATGGGCGCCTTCCAGGCGCCCGCCAAGTTCAAGGAACGCTTCGAGTTCGTCTGCGAGCTGTTCCCGGCCCTCAAGGAGCGGCGCAAGCAGCGCGCCGGCTCCCTGTCCGGCGGCGAGCGGCAGATGGTGGCGATGGCCAGGGCGCTCATGACCGAGCCGTCGGTGCTGCTGCTGGACGAGCCGTCGGCGGGCCTGTCGCCCAAGCTGCAGGACCTGGTGTTCATCCAGGCCCAGCAGATCAACAAGGCCGGCGTCACCATCATCATGGTGGAGCAGAACGCCCGGCGCTGCCTGCAGATCTGCCACCGCGGCTACGTGCTCGACCAGGGCCGCAACGCCTACACCGGCACCGGCCGCCAGCTCGCCAACGACCCCAAGGTCATCGAGCTGTACCTCGGAACCCTCGCCAAGGCATAGCCGGGCAAGCGAGAACGGAGAAGGGGCTCCCACCCGGGGCCCCTTCTCCGCGTTCCGGCCCCTGAAGATTCCTGCTGTCTCGCACGTACGAGTTCCTGTCGTTCTGTACGCGAGCCGCGGTCCCGGTCGCCTCTCCTGCTCTTTTCGTACGTACGAGAATCTCGCTTTTTCGTACGCACGAAACGCGCACATGAAAGGGCCCCGGTCCTCAGGGGGGAGGGGACCGGGGCCCTTGGGCTCATCGAGGGAGAGCGATCAGCCCTGGATGTCGCCGGTGCGGTACTCCAGCGCCTCGGTGGGGTAGGTGTTGTCCTCACCGAACTCGTAGATGCCGATGGTGGCGACGGCCGGGTCACCGGCGTCGTTGAACTCGACCGGACCGCTCACGCCGTCGTAGTCGATGTCCTTGCCGGCCTTGAGCAGCTCGACACAGGTCGGGAAGCTGTTGCACTTCTCGCCGCCCTTGCTGACCTCGGCCAGCTTGGCAGCGATGTCCTTGCCCGCGTCGCTCTTGGCGGCCTCGGCGGCCAGCGCGATGAGGTTGGCGGCGTCGTACGACTCAGGCGCGTAGGTGAAGTCCTTGAGGTCCTTGTTCACCTCGAGGAGCTTCTTCTTGAAGTCGTCCGGAGCCGCGGCGCCGGGGAAGGTTCCCTTGACGCCCTTCATCGTGCCCTTGGGGGTGCCGATGTAGTTCTCGTTGGACATGTTGCCGTCGACCATGTACCACTTGTGCTTGCTCGCCGGCAGGTCCTGCTTCACCAGCTCGTTGACGACCTTCAGGGTCTCCTCGAAGCCGATGAGCACGATGCCCGAGGGGTTCGCGGCCTTGATCTTGGCGATGTCCGCGGCGAAGTCGGCGGCCTTCGGGTCGTAGTCGACCCGGGCGACCACCTCGGCGCCGCCGTCGGTGACGGTCTTCTCGACCTGGTCGGCCAGGCCAGTGCCGTACGAGTCCTGCATGGCCATGATGGCGACCGTGGCGTTGCCGTCGGCGACGATCAGGTCACCGAGGACGCGGCCCTGCAGCTGGTCCGGCGGCGCGGTACGGAAGTACAGGCCCTGGTCGTTGATGGTGGTGAACTTGTCGGAGGTGTTCGCCGGGGAGAACATGACGACGCCCGCACCGGTGATCTTGTCGATCACGGTCTCCGACACCGCCGAGGAGGCGGCGCCGATGATGGCGTCGGCCTTCTGCGCCAGCAGGCTGTCGACCGACTGGGAGGCGATGTTGGTGTCGGTGTGGCCGGAGTCGGTGTGGATCACGGCGACTTCCTTGCCGAGGACACCGCCCGCCTCGTTGATCTCCTTGATCGCGAGGTCGACGCCCGCGAACTCGGGCGGGCCGAGGAACGCCAGCGCTCCCGTCTGCGGCAGGAGCGTACCGATCGTCAGGGTGCCGTCGCCCTGAGCCGCGGGGGCCGCGGAGGATGGTGCGGCCGAAGACGGTGTGGCTTCCGAGGCGGTGTCGCTGCCACCACCGCAAGCTGTCAGGGCAAGGCTGGTGGCAGCCACGACAGCCAGCACCCGTCCCACGGGAGCAATGCGGACCATGAAGTAATCTCCTTCATTCCAGGCCGGGATCCGTCAGCACCGCCGAGCGTTCCCGATCGAATGGTGGAAACGTACAAAATGCCTGCATGGTGACGCCAGGGCGGTGGGGCAACTGTCGGCACTTGGATGCGGAGTCGTAATCAGTCCTCAACTTACGCGGCGCGCGGCGCGCGTTTAGCCTCCGTGACGTGAGACGCTTCGCGGCCCTGTCGCTGCTGCTCGCCCTCGTCGCAGGTTGCGGGCATGACACCGCTCCCCCGCCAGGCGTTTCGGTCTCGCTGGCGCAGTGGCGGTCGGACGAGGCCGCGCGCCGGATCCAGCTGGCGGTGCGGATTTCCGCGGACGCTCCGGTGTACTTCGCGGACGTTCAGTTGGTGACGCCGTCGTTCGCCACCCTCGCCCCGGAGAAGGCCGACGTCACGCTCCAAAAAACGAAAAGAACGGACATTCCGCTACATTTCGGGAAAGCTGACTGTCCATCCTTCGGTCCCCCCGAAGTCCGGCCCGCCACCGTCGTCGCCCGCCTGCGGGTCGGCGAGGAGCCGCTGCGCAAGGTCGTCTTCGAGATCCCGCACCCCGACCCCCTCCTGGCCCGGCTGCTGCGCGAGGAGTGCGCCGAGCACGCGGTCAGGCAGGCGGCCCACATCGCCTTCGGCCCCGAGTGGACACGCGCCGGCGACGCCATGCGCGCCACCCTCACCCTGACCCGCCGCGGCCGCGGCACCGTCACCGTGCACGGCATCGACCGGACCAGCCACTACATCGCCGCCCCCGCCACCGGCGGAGACCCGCTCATCGTGCTCGACGCCGCCGCCGGCAGCGCCCGGGCCGCCGTCGAGATCACCCCCGGCCGCTGCGACCCGCACGCCTTCGCCGAAGCCAAGAAGGCGTTCCTGTTCCCCGTACGGGTGAGCGTCGACGGCGGCGAGCAGCACGTCGTCACCGTCACCCCGCCCGGGGACGTCCAGCACCGCCTGACCCGCTACGCCCTCGACGTGTGCGGCCTCTGAACGATCAGCCGCGTTCGGCGGCGTCGTCCAGGACGATCTGGGCGACCTCGCGCATGCTCAGCCGCCGGTCCATCGACGCCTTCTGGATCCAGCGGAACGCCTGCGGCTCGGTCCACCCGTGGTCGGTCATCAGCCGGCCCTTGGCCCGCTCGACCAGCTTCCGCGTCTCCAGCCGCTCCGTCAGCCCCGACACCTCGGCGGCCAGCGCCACCATCTCCTCGTGACGGCTCACCGCCATCTCGATCGCGGGCACCAGGTCGGCCTTGGTGAACGGCTTGACCAGATAGGCCATCGCCCCCGCGTCCCTGGCCCGCTCCACCAGGTCGCGCTGGGAGAAGGCGGTCAGGATGAGGCACGGCGCGATCCGGTCGGCCACGATGCGCTCGGCGGCGGAGATGCCGTCGAGCACCGGCATCTTGACATCCAGGATGACGAGCTCGGGCCGCAGCTCGGTGGCCAGCTGAATCGCCTGCTCCCCGTCACCGGCCTCCCCGACGACGACGTAGCCGTCCTCCTGGAGCATTTCCTTGAGATCGAGACGGATGAGAGCCTCGTCTTCCGCGATCACCACTCGCCGCTGCGTACTCACGAGCAGAAGAGTACCGATGTCCGGTAGATTAGATCCACGCCGGGCATCACCCATCAACCCGGCGCTGCCGCCCCGATAGACCAATCGGCAGAGTCAATGGATTCAAAATCCATTCAGTGTGGGTTCGAATCCCACTCGGGGCACTCTTCTGCCCGGCCCCGCCACAGCTGAACCCGCTGTCCGGAGGGGCCGGCGTCCGCCACCCCGCCGTCGGTGCCCGTGCCCCCGCCGCAGACACCCGCCACCCGGTCACCGGCGCCCATGACCCGCCGTCGGCAGATGAACCCGTGTGACGCGCCATCCAGCGCCCGTGACACCTTCGGGGCTGAGGCAGGCGCCACACGACTCAGCCACCAAGCGTGCAGGGCCTTCTGGCCGGGCCCGACGCCGACAGGCATTTGTCTGCGCGGCCGGTCAGGTCACGCTGCCGCGGTTCAGCATGCCGGTGGTGCCGGACACAGAGAGGCGAGACCACAATGGCGGAGCGCTGAGCACCCCAGTCAGCCGCTGACCATCCCAGGCATAGGCCGAGCCCGGCAGGCACCCCAGGCATAAGCCGGGCCTGCCAAGCACCCCAGCTATAGGACGAGCCCGCCAAGCACACCAGGCATAGGTCGGCGAAGATCGGTAATGAACCTTTTCGGAGGTGGGTGCCGTGGGGTTGAGCGTGCAGGAGCGGGCCAAGTTCCTGGCCGAGCCGCATGTGGCCAGTGTGGCGGTGGACGCGGGGCCGGATCGGGCGCCGCTGAGCGTGCCGGTCTGGTACGACTACGAGCCGGGCGGCGCCGTCGAGTTCCTGACCGGGCGGGATTCCCGGAAGGCCGCGCTGGTCGCCAAGGCGGGCCGGTTCTCGCTGCTGGTCCAGAGGACCAGCCCGACTTATCGGTACGTGTCGGTCGAGGGGCCGGTCGTGTGGTCGGGGCCGACGACGCTCGAACACCTCACCAGGATCGCCTCGCGCTATCTGCCGATCGAAGCGGTGCCGGGATATGTGGAGGGATCCGACCTGGGAGCGCTGGTGACCTTCCGGATGCGGCCCGAGCGCTGGCTCTCCGCCGACCTGGGGGCCATCTGACGAGGCACGTCACGGTATTTTGAGGCATGTGACTGCTATCGATCCCACCGTGACCGGCGCCTTCGGCATCGGCCTCGCGACCATAGCCGCCGACGGCACCGTACTCGACACCTGGTTCCCCGAGCCCGAGCTGGGCGAGCCGCCCGTGACGGGCACCGAACGGCTCTCCGCCGAGGAGGCCGGTGAGCTGGCCTCCCTGGTGGGCCCCGACCCGGCCCGCGGCGTGGAGGTGGTGGCGGTGCGCACCGGCATCGCCAAGCTCTCCGAGGCCCCCGCCGACGCCCACGACGCCTATCTGAGGCTCCACCTGCTGTCGGCGCGGCTGGTCCGGCCGCACGGGCTGAACCTCGACGGCGTCTTCGGCAAGCTGGCGAACGTGGTGTGGACCAACCACGGGCCGTGCGCGGTCGCGGGCTTCGAGGTGACGCGGGCCCGGCTGCGCGCCAAGGGGCCGGTGACGGTCTACGGGGTGGACAAGTTCCCGCGGATGGTCGACTACGTGGTCCCGTCGGGGGTCCGGATCGCCGACGCCGACCGGGTGCGCCTGGGCGCCCACCTGTCGAGCGGCACGACCGTGATGCACGAGGGCTTCGTCAACTTCAACGCCGGCACGCTGGGGGCCTCGATGGTCGAGGGCAGGATCTCGGCCGGGGTGGTCCTCGGCGAGGGCTCCGACCTGGGCGGCGGCGCGTCCATCATGGGCACGCTCTCCGGCGGCGGCAAGGAGGTCGTCTCGGTCGGCGAGCGCTGCCTGATCGGGGCGAACGCCGGCATCGGCATCTCGCTGGGCGACGACTGCGTCGTCGAGGCGGGCCTGTACGTGACGGCGGGCACGAAGGTGAGCCTGCCCGACGGGGCCGTGGTGAAGGCCAGGGAGCTGTCGGGGCGCAGCGGGCTGCTGTTCCGCCGTAACTCGCAGACCGGCGCGGTGGAGGCGGTGGCCCGCCAGGGCACCGGCATCGAGCTGAACGAGGCGCTGCACGCCAACTGACGCACACGCCGGCGGGGGCGGCGTTCCGCCCCCGCCGTGGCGGGGCCCTAGTTGGCGTGGGAGACGGCCGAGCCGATCGTGTGGACCCGCAGGGCGTTGGTGGAGCCGGGCGTGCCGGGAGGCGAGCCCGCGACGATGACCACCTTGTCGCCCTTCTCCAGCCGCCCGAGCGACAGCAGCGACGCCTCCACCTGCCTGACCATGTCGTCGGTGTGGTGCACGAACGGCACCTGGAAGGTCTCCACTCCCCAGGTGAGCGAGAGCTGGCCGCGCACGTGGGGGGCGGAGGTGAAGGCGAGCAGCGGGATCGGCGAGCGGTAGCGGGCCAGGCGGCGGGCCGTCTCGCCGGACATGGTGAAGGCCACCAGCGCCTTGGCCCCGACGATGGCGCCCACCTCGGCGGCGGCGCGGGCGATGGCGCCGCCGGTGGTCTCCGGCATGCGGTCCAGGGTGTGGGTGGCGTGCAGGCTCGTCGCCTCGGCCGCGCAGGCGATGCGGTCCATCGTGGAGACGGCCTCGATCGGGTAGTTGCCGACGGAGGTCTCGCCGGAGAGCATGACCGCGTCGGCGCCGTCCATCACGGCGTAGGCGACGTCGGAGGCCTCGGCCCGGGTGGGCCGGGGGGCGTTCATCATCGAGTCGAGCATCTGGGTGGCCACGATGACCGGGCGGGCCTTCTCGCGGCACAGCTCGATGATGCGCCTCTGGACGATCGGCACCTGCTCCAGCGGCAGCTCGACGCCGAGGTCGCCGCGGGCCACCATGATGCCGTCGAAGGCCTCCACTATCTCGGGGAGGCGCTCGACCGCCTGCGGCTTCTCGATCTTGGCGAGGAGCGGGAGGCGGACGGCCTCCTGCTCCATGATGTTCCGCACGACGTCGGCGTCGGAGGGGCGGCGTACGAACGACAGGGCGATCATGTCGAACCCGGTGCGCAGCGCCCAGCGCAGGTCGGTCTCGTCCTTGTCGGTGAGCGCGGGGGCGCTGACGTTGACGCCGGGGAGGTTGAGCCCCTTGTTGTCGGAGATCATGCCGCCGATGACGACGCGGGTGACGACCCGGTCGCCGTCGATCCGGGTGACCTCCAGCACGAGCCGGCCGTCGTCGACGAGGATGGTGTCGCCGGGATGGACGTCCCTGGCGAGACCCTTGTAGGTGGTGGAGACCTGCTCGCGGTCGCCGGGGACGTCTTCGGAGGTGATGGAGAAGACGTCGCCGAAGCCGAGCCGGACCGGGCCCTCCTCGAAGCGCCCGACCCGGATCTTGGGGCCTTGCAGGTCGGCTAGTACGCCTACACCGCGGCCGAGGTCGGCCGCCACCTCCCTGACGCGGTCGAAGACCTCTCTGTGCATGTCATGGTCGCCATGGCTGAGGTTGAACCGTGCAACGTCCATGCCGGCTGCGATGAGATCACGCAGTCGTTCGGGCGAGGACGTGGCGGGGCCGAGGGTGCAGACGATTTTCGCGCGACGTGTCACGAGTCCTACCTTAATTGGTACAGACCACTTGGCAGTCAAGGACGACGGATAACGTACCCCGCGAGGAAGAACGGCGTGACAACGGCGACCCGCGAAAGGGCCAAGTCCGGGTGTTGCCGCGGTAGGGCACCCTCAGGGCTGGAAGGTGGCCGCGGCCAGCGCGTTGACGATGCCGTGTCCGTAGAAGCCGTTCTTGTCCGGGTTCCCCTCGCACACGTGGGTGGTCTTCTCGCCGTACACGTCGTAGACGTACGCGCGCGGATCCGGGCAGGGCACCGGCGTGGCCGTCTCGTACAGATACTTCTCCACGGTGGCCGGGTCGAGGGTGAAGCCCTCCTTGCCGGGCTTGCCGAAGCGGCTGATGAGGATGGCGGCCACGCCGGCGGCGTGCGGGGCGGCCATCGAGGTGCCGTCGAGGTACTGGTAGTAGGCACAGGTGCCGCGGGCGCAGTCGCGGACGACGTCGGGGCCCTTGGGCTTGCCGTCGGCGCCGATGCGGCCCTTGGCGCGCAGCGCCTGCTCGGGGGCGGCGGCGAGGATGGAGCGGGTCACCGACGCGCCCCGGCCGTCGAGCGTGTCGCCGCCGGGCGCGGCGACGTCGGCCTGCTCGACGCCGTAGTCGCTGTAGATGGCCTTGCGGCCGGAGGGGCCGACCGAGGCGACGGAGATGACGCCGTCGGACTCGGCGGGGACGTTGAGGCAGCTGTTGTCGATCTTGCGGACCCGCGCGTCGCCGCGCGGGTAGCCGGGGCTGGCGCTGTCGGTCTTCGGCTTGCCGAGGTCGGTCGCCCCGTTGCCGAGCGCGGAGATGAGCGTGACGCCCCTGTCCCGGGCGTAGTCGAGCGCGCGCTGCATGCCGGTGATGATGGCGCGCTGTTCGAGCCGCTCCTTCTCGCTGTCGGACGGGTTGTCGCGGCAGTTGAACAGCCAGGGGTCGACGTAGTAGCTCATGTTGACCACGTCGACCCCGATGTCCCCGGCGTAGGTGAGGGCGTCGAGGCTGGCCTTGAGGAAGAAGAAGCCGGAGTCCTGACCGGCCCGGATGTTGACGAGCTGGACGTTGGGGGCGACGCCGGCGATGCCGATCCCGTTGATCGGGGCGGCGATGGTGCTGGCCACGTGGGTGCCGTGGCCGTCGTCGTCCCGGTCGACGGGGTCCTTGCAGGAGGGGACCTCGCAGGGTCCGTCGAGGTTCTCGCCCTTGTCGTCCTTGGGGCGGTCGGTGACGAAGTTACGGCTGAGCTCGCGGTTGAAGTTGGCCGCGATGTCGGGGTGGTTGCCGTCGATCCCGGTGTCGATGACGCCGACGAGGACGTCGCGTTTGCCGGGCTCCTTCTCGTTGGCCACGTCCGCGCCGATCATCCGCATGTCCCACTGGCGGCCGGAGAGCGGGTCGCCCTTCCTCGCCTCGAAGGCGGAGGCGTCGGGGAAGGCCCGCGCGGCGGGCCCGGCGACGCGGCGGCCGGCGGTGCGGCCGATGGCCCGGTCGGCGGCGACGCCGACGACGGCGGGGTCCTTGCCGACGGTCTCGGCGAAGCGGGCGCCGGAGCTCTGGACGATCAGGTAGCCGAGCTTGGTCTCGGTACGGGTGACGGTGCCGCCCGCCTTCTCCACGGCGGCGACGGCGGCGGAGCGGCCGTCGTCGGTGTGGAAGACCAGATACTCGGCGGACGCGGCGGCCACGGGACTGGCGGGGGTACAGGCGGTCAGTGCGGCGGCCGTGGCCAGCGCCGCGAGGACCCGGGCAGCTCGCCGCATTTCTCCCCTATCATCCGTACTTCTCCAGATTGTGCATCTTCCCGACCTGCGGCAACTGATGCAACCCAGCGGGTATGGCTCGCCCCCGGACAACGGAAACGCCCGCCCCGCGGGCGCGGGGCGGGCGTCCGGTGGACCGTCAGACCAGCGGCCGGGCCGTCGGCAGGATCGGGTACGGCAGCACCGTCTCGCCGGTCAGGTAGCGGTCGACGCCGCTGGCGGCGGCGCGGCCCTCGGCGATGGCCCAGACGATGAGCGACTGGCCGCGCCCCATGTCGCCGGCCACGAACACGCCGTCGACCTTGGACATGTAGGTCTTGTCGCGCGCGACGTTGCCGCGGGCGTCGAAGAAGCCGTCGCCGCCCAGCTCGGCCAGGTCCCGCAGCAGCGGGCCCTGCTCGGGGCCGAGGAAGCCCATCGCGAGGGTGACCAGCTCGGCCGGGATCTCCCGCTCGGTGCCCGGGATCGGCTTGAAGCCGTTCTGCGGCCCGTCCACCTCGACCAGGCGCAGCGCCCTGACGTTGCCTTCGGCGTCGCCCGCGAACTCGGTGGTCGACACCGCGTACACCCGCTCCCCGCCCCGGTCGGCGAGCTCCTCGTGGGCGCTCTCCATCTTGAACAGGATCGGGTACGTCGGCCACGGCTGCGCGGCCGGGCGGGCGGCGGGCGGGCGCGGCATGATCTCCAGCTGGGTGACGGAGGCGGCGCCCTGCCGGATGGCGGTGCCGACGCAGTCGGCGCCGGTGTCGCCGCCGCCGATGACCACCACGTGCTTGCCCTCGGCGGAGATCGGCGAGACCGCCAGGTCGCCCTCCTGCACCTTGTTGGCGAGCGGCAGATACTCCATCGCCTGGCAGACGCCCTTGAGGTCGCGGCCCGGCACCGGCAGGTCCCGCCAGCGGGTGGCGCCGCCGCACAGCACCACCGCGTCGTACTGGCGGCGCAGCTCCTCGGCGGTGATGTCGAGGCCGGCGTTGACGCCGGTGCGGAACTCGGTGCCCTCCGCCCGCATCTGCGCCAGCCGGCGGTCCAGGTGGCGCTTCTCCATCTTGAACTCGGGGATGCCGTAGCGCAGCAGGCCGCCGACGCGGTCGGCCCGCTCGTACACCACCACGTCGTGACCGGCGCGGGTGAGCTGCTGGGCGGCGGCCAGCCCGGACGGGCCGGAGCCGACCACGGCCACCCGCCTGCCGGTCTTGCGCTGCGGCGGCTGCGGGGTGACCCAGCCCTCGGCGAACGCCCGGTCGATGATCTCGACCTCGACCCGCTTGATCGTCACCGGGTCGGAGTTGATGCCGAGCACGCACGCCGCCTCGCACGGCGCGGGGCAGAGCCGGCCGGTGAACTCCGGGAAGTTGTTGGTGGCGTGCAGCCGCTCGATCGCCTCGCGCCAGTCGGCGCGGTGGACGAGGTCGTTCCACTCGGGGATGAGGTTGCCCAGCGGGCAGCCGTTGTGGCAGAACGGGATGCCGCAGTCCATGCAGCGCGAGGCCTGCCTGGTCAGCTTCTCGGGCGGGAAGTCCTGGTAGACCTCGCGCCAGTCGCCGATGCGGACGTCGATCGGGCGGCGCGCCGGCAGCTCCCGCTCGTGTGTGAGGAACCCCTTGGGGTCGGCCATCGGTTACGCCTCCCTTAACCCTGCACCGCGGCGGCCATGACCGCCTCGTCGATGTCCGTGCCTGCGACGCGGGCGGCCTCCGCGGCCTCCATGACCCGCCTGTAGTCGGTCGGCATGATCTTGCTGAACCGGGTGAGCGCGGCGTCCCAGTCGGCCAGCAGCTGCTTGGCGGCCGGGGAGCCGGTCTCGGCGAAGTGTCTCTCGACGGTCTCCTTGAGGAACTCGGCGTCCTGCCCGGTCAGCGCCTCGATGGCGACCATCTCGCGGTTGACCCGCTCGGCCTTGAGGTCGAGCAGGTAGGCGATGCCGCCGGACATGCCGGCCGCGAAGTTGCGCCCGGTGGGGCCGAGCACGACGACCTTGCCGCCGGTCATGTACTCGCAGCCGTGGTCGCCGACGCCTTCGACGACGGCGGTCGCGCCGGAGTTGCGGACGCAGAACCGCTCGCCGACGACGCCGCGGATGAACACTTCTCCGGACGTGGCACCGTACAGGGCGACATTTCCGGAAATGATGTGACCGTCGAGCGGCGCCTCCTCGTGCGGCCGGAGCGTGATGCGCCCGCCGGACAGGCCCTTGCCCAGGTAGTCGTTGGCATCGCCGGTCAGCCGGAGCGTGACGCCCCGGGGCACGAACGCGCCGAACGAGTTGCCCGCCGACCCGGTGAAGGAGATGTCGATGGTGTTGTCGGGCAGGCCCTCCCCGCCGTACCGCTTGGTGACCTGGTAGCCGAGCATGGTGCCGACCGTGCGGTTCACGTTGCGGATGGGCAGGTCGAGCGTGACCGGGGTGCCGTCGCGCAGCGCGCCCTCGGCGAGCTGGATGAGCGTGTTGTCCAGGGCGTGCCGCAGGCCGTGGTCCTGCCCGGTGGTCCGGTGCAGGGCGGCGCCCGCGGGCAGCTCCGGCCGGTGCAGGATCGGCGACAGGTCGAGCCCGCTCGCCTTCCAGTGCTCCTCGGCGGCGGCGGTGTCGAGCATCTCGACCCGCCCGATCGCCTCGTCGAGCGAGCGGAAGCCCAGCTCGGCGAGGTACTCGCGGATCTCCTCGGCGATGAACTCGAAGAAGTTGACCACGAACTCGGGCTTGCCGGCGAACCGCTTGCGCAGCTCCGGGTTCTGCGTGGCCACGCCCACCGGGCAGGTGTCGAGGTGGCACACGCGCATCATCACGCAGCCGCTGACCACCAGCGGAGCGGTCGCGAACCCGTACTCCTCGGCGCCCAGCAGGGCGGCGATGACCACGTCGCGGCCGGTCTTGAGCTGGCCGTCGACCTGCACCACGATGCGGTCGCGCAGGTCGTTGAGCAGCAGCGTCTGCTGGGTCTCGGCCAGCCCGAGCTCCCACGGCGCGCCCGCGTGCTTGAGGCTGGTGAGCGGGGAGGCGCCGGTGCCGCCGTCGTGGCCGGAGATGAGCACCACGTCGGCGTGCGCCTTGGACACCCCGGCCGCGACCGTGCCGACGCCGACCTCGGCGACCAGCTTCACGTGGACCCGCGACTCCGGGTTGGCGTTCTTCAGGTCGTGGATGAGCTGGGCCAGGTCCTCGATCGAGTAGATGTCGTGGTGCGGCGGCGGCGAGATGAGGCCGACGCCCGGCGTGGAGTGGCGGGTCTTGGCGATCCACGGGTAGACCTTGTGGCCGGGGAGCTGGCCGCCCTCGCCGGGCTTGGCGCCCTGGGCCATCTTGATCTGCAGGTCGTCGGCGTTCACCAGATACTCGGAGGTGACACCGAACCGGCCCGAGGCCACCTGCTTGATCGCCGACCGGCGGGCCGGGTCGTGCAGCCGCTCGGGGTCCTCGCCGCCCTCGCCGGTGTTGGACTTGCCGCCCAGCCGGTTCATCGCGACGGCGAGCGTCTCGTGCGCCTCCATCGAGATCGAGCCGTACGACATCGCGCCCGTGGAGAACCGCTTGACGATCTCCGAGACGGGCTCGACCTCCTCGATCGGGATCGGGTCGCCCTTGCGGAGCTTGAACAGGCCGCGCAGGGTCATCAGCCGCTCGGACTGGGAGTCGACCAGGCCGGTGTACTCCTTGAAGATCTCGTAGCGGCGGGTGCGGGTGGCGTGCTGCAGCTTGAAGACGGTCTCGGGGTTGAACAGGTGGGGCTCGCCCTCGCGCCGCCACTGGTACTCGCCGCCGACCTGGAGTCGCCGGTGCGCGTTGCCCGCCCTCGGGTACGCCTGACGGTGACGCTCGGCCGCCTCCCGGGCGAGCACGTCGAAGCCGACGCCGCCGAGGCGCGAGGTGGTGCCGGTGAAGCAGGAGTCGATGACCTCCTGGCTGAGGCCGAGCGCCTCGAAGATCTGCGCGCCGGTGTAGGAGGCCACGGTCGACACGCCCATCTTGGACATGATCTTGATGACGCCCTTGCCGTACGCCCTGATGAGGTTGCGCACAGCCTTGTGCCGGTCGACCTTGAGCGTGCCATCGTCGACCAGGTTCTCGACCGTCTCGATGGCGAGGTAGGGGTTGACCGCGCCGGCGCCGTAGCCGATGAGCAGCGCCATGTGGTGGCACTCACGGGCCTCGCCGGTCTCGATCACCAGGCCGATCTTCGTACGGGTCTTCTCCTGGATGAGGTGGTGGTGCACCGCGCCGGTGAGCAGCAGCGACGGGATCGGCGCGAGCGACTCGGTGGAGCCGCGGTCGGACAGCACGATGATCCGCGCGCCGTCGGCGATGGCCTGCGAGACCTCGATGCGGATGTCGTCCAGCCGGTGCAGCAGCGCCTCGCCGCCGCCCGCGACCTCGTACAGGCCGGAGACGACGTGCGGGTGGAAGCCCGGCAGGTCGTGCTCGTCGTTGATGTGAATGATCTTGGCGAGCTCGTCGTTGTCGATCACCGGGTAGGGCAGCACGAGCTGGCGGCAGGACGAGGGCCCGGGCGCGAGCAGGTTGCCCTCGGGGCCGAGCGTGCTGGCCAGGCTGGTCACCAGCTCCTCGCGGATGGCGTCCAGCGGCGGGTTCGTCACCTGCGCGAACAGCTGGCTGAAGTAGTCGAACAGCAGCCTGGGCTTCTCGCTGAGCACGGCCACGGGCGTGTCGGTGCCCATCGAGCCGATCGGCTCGACGCCGGTGCGGGCCATCGGGGCGAGGATGACGCGCAGCTCCTCCTCGGTGTAGCCGAAGGTCTGCTGCCGCCTGACCAGCCGCTCGGGGCCGTCGGACTCTCCCGTCTCGGAGGCGACCCAGCGCTCCCGCGCGGGCAGCTCCTCGAACCGGACCAGCCCCGCGTGCAGCCAGTCTCCGTACGGGTGAGCCGCGGCGAGCTCGGCCTTGATCTCGTCGTCCTCGATGATCTTGCCGCGGGCGGTGTCGATGAGGAACATCCGCCCCGGCTGCAGGCGGCCCTTGCGCACCACGTCGCCGGGCGGGATGTCGAGCACGCCCGCCTCGGAGGCGAGCACCACGAGCCCGTCGGCCGTCACCCAGAAGCGGCCCGGGCGCAGGCCGTTGCGGTCGAGCACGGCGCCGGCGAGCGTGCCGTCGGTGAACGTGATCGAGGCCGGGCCGTCCCACGCCTCCATCAGCGAGGAGTGGAACTCGTAGAAGGCGCGGCGCGCCGGATCCATCTCGGTGTGGTTCTCCCACGCCTCCGGGATCATCATGAGCACCGCGTGCGGCAGGCTCCGGCCGCCCAGGTGGAGCAGCTCCAGCACCTCGTCGAAGGAGGCGGTGTCGCTCGCGTCGGGGTCGCAGATCGGGAAGAGCCGCGCCAGGTCGCCCGGGATGAGCTCGCTGTCGAGCATGGCCTCGCGGGCGCGCATCCAGTTGCGGTTGCCCTTGACGGTGTTGATCTCGCCGTTGTGCGCGATGTAGCGGTACGGATGGGCGAGCGGCCAGCTCGGGAAGGTGTTGGTGGAGAACCGCGAGTGCACCAGCGCGATCGCGCTCTCGTAGCGCTCGTCCGACAGGTCGGGGAAGAACGGCTCGACCTGGTCGGGGGTGAGCATGCCCTTGTAGACGACCGTACGGGACGACAGGGACGGGAAGTAGACCTCCGTCTCGTGCTCGGCCCGCTTGCGCAGGCAGAACGCGAGCCTGTCGAGGTGGAGCCCGGCCTCGCCGCCGGGCGAGGACACGAAGAGCTGCTTGAAGTACGGCATGACCGCGCGGGCGCTCGGCCCGGGCAGAGAACGGTCGACCGGCACGTCACGCCAGCCGAGGACGGTGAGCCCTTCCTCGCCGGCGATCTCCTCGATCATGCGGATGGTGATGGCCCGCGCCTGCTCGTCGGCGGGCAGGAACGCGAGGCCGGTGGCGTACTGCCCGGCGATGGGCAGCGGGAAGTCGGTGACTGCTCGGTAGAAACTGTCGGGGATCTGCGTGAGGATTCCGGCTCCGTCGCCGGTGTCCGGCTCGCTACCCTTGGCCCCCCGATGGTCGAGATTGCAGAGCGCCGTCAGCGCCTTGACCACGATCCCGTGCCCCCTGCGCCCTGCGACGTCGGCGACCATGGCGACACCGCAGGCATCGTGCTCGTTGGCGGGGTGGTAGAGGCCCTGGGGCTCGGGGAACCCGAGGTGGGCAGCAGGCATGTAATCCCTCCCGTCGTCTTCGTCTGTCTTGGACTGGCCTACAGGCGGGGACGACGCTGGCCCTGCTGCATGTGGTGTGTAGAGGTTACATCACGGTGCCGCGATGGTGCCCGTCACGTCCGTATCACGAACTTGTCGCGCTTTTACGAGGTCAGCGGCTCGGATCTTCCTTTCCCGGATCGATAGGGTGACCGCATGAATCGTGACGGGGTGGAGCGCCTGCTCGGCGCGGCCGGTGTCGACGGCAGGCGGCTCAGGCACGCCCTGGCCCTGCTCTGCGACGGCCGCTGGTGGTCGCTGGCCGACCTGGTCAGGGAGACGGCGACGTCCCGGCGCACGATCGAGGAACTGCTGCGGGAGCTGGAGACGGAGCGGGAGGGCGGCCGGTTCCGGGTGCCGCCCGCGCACTGGCCCTCCTTCCAGGACCTGCTGGCGATGACGCCGCCCCCGGAGGACCCGGTCCACCACCTGCTCCCGCACTACCAGCCCGCGCTGGAGCGGCTGCGCGAGCTGATCGCCAAGGCGCCGCCGGCCCGCCAGGCGCTCGACCACGTGTCGGCCACGCCCGAGACCGTGCTGCGCCGGGCGCTGCTGCTCGGGGCGCGTTTCTGGCTGCCGGGCGGGCGGCTGCTCTGCGTCGGCGACCACGACCTGACCTCGCTCGCGGTCAAGCTGGTCCACCCGGAGGCCGAGGTGACCGTGGTCGACGTCGACGACCGCATCCTGGCCTACATCGACGAGCAGGACCTGGGGGTCCGCACCCGCTGGGCGGACCTGCGGCTGGGGCTGCCCGCGTCGGCCCGCGGCCACGACCTGGCCCTCACCGACCCCCCGTACACGCCGGAGGGCGTCGGCCTGTTCGTGGCCCGCGCGCTGGAGGGCGTGGGCGAGGACGGGCGCGTGCTGCTGGCGTACGGGGCGAGCGAGCGCACTCCGGCCCTGGCCCTGAAGGTCCAGAACGCCTTGTCGGCATTGAACGTCACATATGAAGCGATTTACCCCGATTTCAACCGATATTTCGGTGCAGAGGCGATCGGCTCCGCCGCCGACCTCTACATCCTGCGCCCCACCACCAGGACCGCCCCCGCCGTCCAGTCCCGCCTCTCCCAGCTCACCACGGCCATCTACACCCACGGCCCCCAATCGGTGGAGTCAGCCACCGGAGAGGCCGCCGAGGAGCGGCACCTCACGGCAGAGCCCGACCTCCTAGTCGGCGACTGGCCCGCCGACCTCCCCCAGCCCCGCGTCAAGCTCGGGACCTGGCTGGCCAAACCGTACGCAGCGTCGGTCGAGCGCGTCGCCATCGCCGTCCCTCCGGGCCTGGAGGCCGCACTCCCCCGCCTCCTCCTCGCCACCCGCGCCGCCCAGGTAGAGGTCCACCTGGAGGGCCCGTACGAAACTCCCTCAGCACTAGACCCCGTCTACACGTTCACCACATCCGAGACCCGATCCGGCCCGGTCCTGACCGCCACCCGCCGCCCCCGCCCCGAGACCCCGGCCGCCCAGATCCTCCGCCGCATCCTCGACACCGGCCACGCCAAACTGGCCAACACCTGGCGCGAAGCCCTCATCGCCGCCGCTGCGGCCCGCGACATCCGCCTCACCAAGAACGAGGCCCGCACCCTCATCCGCCAGGCGGCCCCTTGGTCCGCCGACCTGCCCCCCCTCGACACCCCCCTCCACCACCTCAAGGCCCTCCCCACCGCCATCGACGCCACCCTCAGCCCCCTCACCTGAGCGCCGAAAACGGCGAAAACCCACCAACCCAACCCCACGCGCCGAAATCCTGGCGCACAAAGCACCGCCCCCCCCTGAAACCCCTCGCCCACCAAACCCGCCCGCTGAACCCCTCGCCCGCCAAACCCCCGCCCACCAAACCCCCCGCTTACGGCGAGCACAGCGGGCCTCCGGCACGCTTAACGGCGCCCAGCCCGAGGGGTTTCCCAAAAGGCTCTTGACTTTCCTCCCCGCAACGGCGGGACCAGCGAACTCCAGGCCCCCCAGCCCGAGCAGTGCTCAAAAACGAGCGGTGCTCACAAAGCGGTTCTCACAAAGCGGTGCTCAAAGAAGTCGATCGCTTCACGTCGCGTCGAGAACGCGCGACTGGACCACAGAACTCAGCCCGTCGAGCGCGATAAGCGGCTCCACGAGATCGCCCCCCGCCGCACCCTCAACAGCACCCACCCAGCTCACGGCCACGTAATGCCCCAGCGCCCGCGCCTCGGCACGGCTGCGGGCGGGGTCGAACGGCACGGCCTGCCGCACGAACCCGTCAGAGCGCAAAGCCGTCAGGAGGCGGTCGGCGGCCCGCCCGTCGGGGAGGTTGAGGAGGACGAACTGCCCGGCGACCCCGTCCCCCCGGTAGGTGGCCCGCAGCGCCTGGGTGCACCCGGCGGCCTCGACCCCCTGGAGCGCGTCCCCGCAGTCGGCGAACTCCTCGACGGCGTCCCGCCGCAGGGCGCCCAGCGTCTGCGTGGACTCGGGGAAAACCTCGGCGGTGGTCATGGGCCTGGTGTCGGACTCCCGGCTGTCGACGAGCGCGTAGAGCGCGGTGGTGGGCTGGGTGCGCAGCACGGCGGGCCGGGGCGCCTCCCGCCCGAACCACAGCCACGCCCCCACGGCCGCGACGGCGACCGCGGCTGCTGTCAGCGCGATGACGAGTCGGAGCGGCATCTAGTCCCCCCTGTGACGCCTGCATACACGGACGAGCGGCTTCCCCGGTGGGCTCGGGGGCCGGTGGGAGATTACCTCCATCAGGACGCCGGCCCGGTGGGAGGTTACCTCCATCAGGACGCCGGGCCGGTGGGAGGTTACCCCCATCAGGACGCCGGCCCGGTGATCGCCACGACCCGCTGGTAGACGGGTTTCTCGGCGCCGCGCAGGGTCAGGGCGAGCGACACGTAGTCGTCCCTGGGTGCGGGCTCGGCGCCGTCGGTCCGGCCGATCCAGACCAGCCCGACGTAGTGGCCGAGCGCGTAGCCGCCCGCCTCGGTGTAGCCGCCGGTGGGGAAGGCGGCCTTCTCGCTCTCCAGGGGCAGCGTCCAGCCGCCACGGTAGAGGGTCTTGAGCGATTCGACCAGTTCGGCGGCGGCTTCCCCGTCGCGCAGGTTGAGCAGCGTGTACTGGCCGACGTAGCGGCCGTCGGCGCTGGTGTAGAGGGCGCGGGCGGCCTGGGTGCATTCGGCGTCGGCGGCCTGCTCGATCAGCGCCTCTCCCCACAGCGCCAGCGAGCAGTCGTCGTCCAGTTTGCTGGCGACGAGCTTGAGCCGGAGTTTCTTCTCGCCGGTGAGCGTCTTCTGGGCGAAGACCTCCTTGGCGGTGAGCGGTTTGGCGTCCTTGGCCCGGTCGGACACGGGCTCGAACAGCTTGGGCGAGGCCCACCCGTGGAAGGTCTGCGGCAGCGCGGAGTTGGCCTGGGCGATGGCGGCGCCGGTCCGGGCCTCGGGGGTGTAGGTGCCGAGGGAGGCGACCGCGATGACGAGCGCGGCGGCGAGCCCCGCCAGGCCGATGGCCGAGACGATGAGGACCAGGCGCTTCTGATGGTCGGGCCGCATCCCCCAGTCGGTGAGGAGCGGGAACTGCCAGTCGGAGCGGGGGGCCCGGCGGCGCCTGCGGGTGCGGGGCGGGCCGGTCATGGGGTCATTCCTCCGATCGCGTGGCCGAGGGCGAACGTCAGCGCGGCGGCGGTGCCGCCGACGAGGAGCTGGCGCAGCCCGGAGTACCACCAGGTGCGGGCGGTCACCGTGGAGACGAGCGCGCCGGCGCCGAACAGCGCCAGGCACGACACCAGCGCCGACACCCAGAGCTCGACGGCGCCGAACAGGTAGGGCAGCAGCGGGAGCACGGCCCCCGCCGCGAAGGCCAGGAAGGACGAGACGGCCGCCAGCTTGGGCCTGGGCAGGTCGTCGACGGTGACGCCGAGCTCGTTGCGGGTGTGGAGCTCCAGCGCCTGCTCGGGGTCGCGGGAGAGCTGCCGGGCCACCTCGGCGGCGAGCGCGGGCTCGACGCCCCGGTCGGTGAAGGACCGGGTCAGCTCGGCCAGCTCGTCGTCGGGGTGGCTGGCGAGCTCGTCCGCCTCCACCTTGATCTCCCTCAGGGCCAGCTCACGCTGGCTGGCGACGGAGACGTACTCGCCGCCCGCCATCGAGAACGCACCGGCCGCGAGCCCGGCGATGCCCGCGAGCAGGATCACCTGGCGGTCGCCGGTGCCGCCCGCGACGCCGGCGATGAGCGCGAAGTTGGACACCAGGCCGTCCATGGCGCCGAACACGGCCGGGCGGAGCCAGCCGCCGCTGACGTCGCGGTGCGGATGGTGCGCCTCCGCGCGCTCGGTCATCGGCTGTTTTTCTCCTCGGGCACGGGTTCGGCGTCCTGCCCGGAGGCCCGCTCGGCCTGTTCGGAGGCCGGCTCGGTCTCGGAGACGGACGCGTTCTCGCCCGGCTCGCCGGTCTGATCGGCCTGTCCGGCCCGATCGGTCTGGTCGGACTTGCCGCCCTCGTCGGTCTGGTCGGCCTTGTCGGACAGATCGGCCGGGTCAGGCTGGTCGGCCTGGTCGGCGCCGTGCGCCGGGTCGGCGTCGTCGTCGCTGTGGACGACGACCACCTCCTCGGAGGTCTTGTTCCTGGTGACCCAGAAGTAGACGAGGGCTCCGACGAACAGCGCGAGCGCGGTGTACTGGTTGATGCGCAGGCCGAGGAACTCGACCGCGTGGTCGATGCCGCCGACCGGGTCGATGCGCAGCCCCTCGATCCAGAACCTGCCCAGCGTGTAGCCGGCGACGTAGAGGGCGAACAGCCGCCCGTGGCGGAGCGAGAACCGCCTGCCCAGGTAGATCAGGGCGAAGCCGAGCGCGACGTTCCAGAGCGACTCGTACAGGAACGTCGGGTGATAGAGCACGCCGGGCTCGCCGCCGTGGGCCGGGTCGATCTCCAGGCCCCACGGCAGCGTGGTGGGCGAGCCGTACAGCTCCTGGTTGAACCAGTTGCCCCAGCGCCCGATCGCCTGGGCGAAGGCGATGCCGGGCGCGACCGTGTCGGCGACGGCGCTCAGCGACAGGCCGCGCCTGCGGCAGGCCCACCAGACGCCCACGGCGCCCAGGGCGATCGCGCCCCAGATGCCGAGCCCGCCTTCCCAGATGTAGAGCGCCTGGATCGGCTCCTTCAACGGGTTGTTGAAGTAGATCTGCCAGTCGGTGATGACGTGGTAGAGGCGTCCGCCGATCAGGCCGAAGATCACCGCCGGGACGGCGATGTCGATGATCGTGCCTTTCTCGCCGCCGCGAGCGCGCCATCGGCGCTCGCCCAGCCAGACGGCGACGATCACGCCGAGCACGATGCAGAGCGCGTACGCCCGGATCGGAATGAATCCGAGGTGCCAGACCCCCTCGGCGGGGCTGGGAATGGAGGCTAGGGGCATGTCGGTGAGAGTAGCGGACGTCACGCTACTTGGCGGCCTCGGTGATGGTTTCGCGCAGCTCCTGAGGCGTGAACGCGACGCTGTTGTCGAGGACGACGCCGTCGACCTTCACGGTCGGGGTGCCCTCGATCTTGTGCTCGTCGCCGATCTTCTTGCTGTAGTCGGCCTGCGCCTTGGCGTAGGTCTGGGAGGTCACGCAGTTCTCGAAGCCGGGGTCGGTGATGCCGACGTCCTTGCCGAGCTTGACCAGCTCGTCGACCTTGAAGCCCTCGCCGGACTCGCTGGGCTGGTGCTCGAAGAGCGCGTCGTTGAAGGCCATCCACTTCGGCCCGTCGGTGACGCAGCGGGAGGCGGCCCCCGCCCGCACCGAGTTGGAGTGCAGCGGCTCCTGAGAGAAGATCGTTATCGGGTGGTAGACGACCTTGGCCACGCCCTCGGCGGCGAGGTTCTTGAAGGTGGCGCCGCTGACCCGCTCCAGCTCGCGGCAGGCGGGACACTGGTAGTCGACGTAGATGTCGACCACGGGCTTGGTCACGCCCTCCTTGGCCATCACCACGTCGCCCTCGGGGTTCACGGTGATCGGCGCCAGCGTCTCCGCGGCCTGCTCCGCCTGCGATCTGCTCGCGGCGTACCACCAGCCGGCGCCCACGGCCGCCAGCGCGACGGCACCGGCCGTCACGTAGGTGACGAGCTTCTTGCGCCGCTCCCGCGCTTGGTCGGCGGCACGCTGCTGCGCGATCTTCTCACGCGCCGACTTCGCCCGGTCGCCCTTGCCCATCGCCGTTCTCCTCTTCTCCGATCGGATGGTCCAGCCCCGCCAGGCCCAGCGGCCGGTCGAGCGCGTAGCGCCCGGGCGGGAATCGCACGATCCAGGCGCCCAGCAGCACGAAGCCGAAGTCGCGCAGGATGTCCACGAGGTACGTCGGCTCCTGCCCGGCACCCAGCTGACCGCCGCCGCCGAAGCAGCCGCAGTCGATGCGCAGCCCGTTGGCCCACGCCCAGGCGATGCCGAAGACGAAGGCGAGCATGAGCAGGGCGGCGACCACGGCGGCCACTCTGGTCATCAGGCCGATGATCAGCAGCAGGCCGACCACGACCTCCACGATCGGCAGGCCGTAGCCGACCGTCGTGGCCACCGCGTCGGGCAGCAGTTCGTACGCCCTGACCGCCACGACCGACTCGGACGGATTGCCGATCTTGAGGCCACCGGCCACGATCAGCACCCCGCCGAGCACCAGCCGGGCGGCGGTCGTCACCCAGGGTATCGCCCAACGAGCGTTGCGTGACGCCTCCGACGCGTTCACGGGCCATCTCCTCTTCCTGTGTACCGGGAAAGCGCACAGTACCCAAATCCATAAGATCACGTCGCCGATAAGACTCGGCTAAGCGTGGATTGCCGCAGGTGACACCGGACATGGCGACGCCCCCCGGGGCGGCTCCCAGGGGGCGGGCGGAACCCGGCTCAGGCGCGCGTGCGGACCCCCTGGGCCATGTCGCGGGCCAGCTCCTGGATGGAGGCGCGGCCCGCGGCCTCGTCGGGCGCGTCGAGCAGACGGCGGATGAAGGCGGAGCCGACGATCACGCCGTCGGCGTAACGGGCGACCTCGGCCGCCTGCGCGCCGGTGCCGACGCCGAGGCCGACGCAGACGGGCAGATCGGTGTGCTCGCGAGTCCGCTTCACCAGACCCTCGGCGGCGCTGTTGACGGTCTCCCTGGCCCCTGTGACGCCCATGAGCGAGGCCGCGTAGACGAACCCGGTGCAGCAGTCGGTGACCGCCGCGAGGCGCTCGTCGGTCGAGCTGGGCGCGACCAGGAACACCGTGTCGATGCCGGCCTCGGCCGACGCCGCCCGCCAGGGCCCCGACTCCTCGGGGGTCAGGTCGGGCGTGATGGTGCCGACGCCGCCGGCGTTCGCCAGGTCGCGGGCGAACCGCTCGGCGCCGTAGCGGTCGATCGGGTTCCAGTACGTCATCACGAGCGTGGCCGCGCCGGTGGCCGCCACGCCCTCGACGGTGCGGAGCACGTCGGCGATCCGGGTGCCGTTGACCAGGGAGCGGTGGACGGCGTCCTGGATGGTGGGGCCGTCCATCAGCGGGTCGGAGTAGGGCAGGCCGATCTCGATGACGTCGCAGCCGGCCTCGACCAGGGCCGCGGCGGCGGCGATGGCGCCGTCCTTGGTCGGGAAGCCCGCGGGCAGGTAGGCGACGAGGGCGGCCCGGTTGTCCGCCTTGGCCTTGGCGAACACCGTCTGAAGAGTCGTCATTGGTGGTCCCGGTCGTCAGAGGTTGAAGTACTTCATGGCGGTGCCCATGTCCTTGTCGCCCCGCCCGGACAGGTTGACCAGGATGGTCGCCCCCGAGCCCAGCTCGTGGCCGAGCTCCAGCGCGCCGGCCAGCGCGTGGGCGGACTCGATGGCCGGGATGATGCCCTCGGTCCTGGCCAGCAGCGCGAAGGCCGACATGGCCGCGTCGTCGGTGATGCCGTGGTAGGCGGCGCGGCCGGTGTCCTTGAGCCAGGCGTGCTCGGGGCCGACGCCGGGATAGTCGAGACCGGCCGAGATCGAGTGGGAGTCGATGGTCTGGCCCTCGTCGTCCTGCAGCACGTAGGTGCGCGAACCGTGGAGCACGCCGACCGAGCCGGAGGTGAGGGTGAGGGCGTGCTCGCCGCTCTCCAGGCCCCGGCCCGCGGCCTCGTAGCCGTGGAGCTGGACGTCCTCGTCGCCGATGAAGGCGTGGAAGGCGCCGATGGCGTTGCTGCCGCCGCCGACGGCGGCGCACACGGCGGTGGGCAGCGCGCCGGTCAGCTCCAGCATCTGGCGGCGGGCCTCGACGCCGATGATCCGCGCGAAGTCGCGCACGATCTCCGGGAACGGGTGCGGGCCCGCGACGGTGCCGAACAGGTAGTGGGTGGTGTCGACGTTGGTGACCCAGTCGCGGAACGCCTCGTTGATGGCGTCCTTGAGGGTCTTGGAGCCGTTGTGGACCGGCACGACCGTGGCGCCGAGCAGCTTCATCCGGGCGACGTTGAGCGCCTGGCGCTCGCAGTCGACGGCGCCCATGTAGATGACGCACTCGAGGCCGAGCAGCGCGGCGGCGGTGGCGGTGGCCACGCCGTGCTGGCCCGCGCCGGTCTCGGCGATGACGCGCTTCTTACCGAGCCGCCGGGTCAGCAGGGCCTGGCCCAGCACGTTGTTGATCTTGTGGGCGCCGGTGTGGGTGAGGTCCTCGCGCTTGAGGATGATGCGCGCGCCGCCGGCGTGCTCGCTGAAGCGCGGCACGTCGGTGAGCGCGGTCGGCCTGCCCGCGTACGTGCGCAGCAGGTGGTCGAACTCGCGCAGGAACTCCGGGTCCTTCTTGGCCTCGGCGTAGGTGACGGCCACCTCGTCGAGTGCCGGGATGAGCGCCTCGGGCACGAACCGTCCGCCGAAGATGCCGAACTTGCCGTGCACGTCGGGATCGTCGCCGCGAGCGCCGTTGCCGGCGAGATCGGCCGCGGTGAGGATCGTGCCTTGGTCTGCCACTGCTATCCCTCTGCTCCGTGGTCGGGGCGGGTCGCGGGGTGGGCGCCGGCGGTCACCAGGGCTTCCACGGCCTTGCGCGGATCCCTGCCGGTCACCAGGCTCTCACCCACCAGCACCGCGTCGGCGCCCCATCTGGCGTAGGCGAGCAGGTCGTGCGGGCCCCGCACACCCGACTCTGCGATCTTGATGACATTATCGGGGATCTTCGGCGCCAGTTTGCTGAAGACGTCGCGATCGACTTCGAGTGTTTTGAGGTTGCGGGCGTTCACGCCGATGACGCGGGCGCCGGCGGCGACGGCCCGGTCGAGCTCCTCCTCGGTGTGGACCTCCACGAGCGGGGTGAGCCCGATGGACTCGGCCCGCTCGATCAGCGAGACCAGCGCCTCCTGCTCCAGGCAGACGGCCATGAGCAGCGCCAGGTCGGCGCCGTAGGCCCGGGCCTCCCAGAGCTGGTAGGAGGTGAGGATGAAGTCCTTGCGCAGGATGGGGATGTCGACCCGGGCGCGCACGGCGGCCAGGTCGTCGAGGCTGCCGGCGAACTTGCGCCGCTCGGTCAGCACGCTGATCACATGGGCGCCGCCGGCTTCGTAGTCGGAAGCCAGCGCCGCGGGGTCGGCGATCGCGGCCAGCGCGCCCTTGGACGGGCTGGATCGCTTGACCTCGGCGATCACCGAGACCCGGTCGCCGGCGAGCGCGGCGATGGCGTCGCGGGGCGCAGGCGCCCGCTCGGCCCGCTGCTTGAGCTCGTCTAGCGAGACGGCCTGCTGGCGTCCGGCGAGATCGGCACGCACCCCGTCGAGGATGTCGTCGAGGACACTGGGCCCTTCGGTCCGCTCACTCACGCGCTTCAGGTCCCTCCGGTCGGCAGTGGGGGTGGAGGCGGGCGGTTCGCTTGGCGTTCGCCCCCGGCTCCGTCTCTGCGATGGTATCGGCCCCGGCGAGGTCGGGCTGCCATAGGGGGGCCGACTAGGGCGCGAGGAACGCCCCAAATGGGAGATTCCGGACAACCCAGTACACGGCTACGACCGCCAGGAAGGCCCACAAGTACGCGGGATGGGCGAGCGTGGTCCGCCGGGGCCGGCCCCGCCAGGCGTTCACCAGCCACCTCCCCCACCAGAACAGCAGGAAAGGGACCATCGCCAGGGCCAGCGGGTTCAGCCCGAGCGCCGCCACCGGATCGAGGTGGGCCAGCGCGTGGATGGTGCGCAGGGTGCCGCAGCCCGGGCAGTAGAGCCCCGTCGCCCACAGGAACGGGCAAGTCGGGTAGTTGCCGGGCTCGTTAGGGTCGATCATGCCGACGACCGCGAAGACGGCCCCGGCCGCCGCGGCGACGCCGAGCGGCGCGAGCACTGCCTTGAGACGGTCAGCGCCGCGCCAGCCGAGGTTCGCGTGGTTCATCGGCGATCAGAACGACGAGGTCTGATAGAGCGTGGCCGAGATCATGATCAGGACGACCGTGCCGACGATGCTGAGGACGGCCATCACGATGCCGGCGATCAGCGAGCGCTTCCACCAGGTCTTGGCCTCCTCCGAGGCCGCCATCGCGCCCTGGTAGTCGCCGACCTGCCACCTCTGGTTGACCTGAGTCGACTTGACGATCGAGACGACGCCGAAGGGAAGGCAGCAGAACAGGGTCGTCAGGATGGCGGGAACCAAGTGGTTGTCCGGCGGCGTGCCGTAGTCACCGTAGCCGGGAGGCTGGGCACCGTAGCCGCCGTAACCTCCGTAGCCGCCACCGGGGGGCTGCTGGCCGTAGCCACCGTCGCCAGGAGGCTGCTGCCCGTATCCGCCCTCGCTCGGGGGCTGCTGCCCGTATCCGCCCTCGCTCGGGGGCTGCTGACCGTAGCCGCCGCCACTCGGGGGCTGCTGGCCGTAACCGCCGCCGGGAGGCTGGGAGCCGTAGCCCCCTTCGCCCTGGTTCTCGTAACTCATACCGTCTCGGCTCCTCATGTCGGGGATTCATCACGAGCTGCGCGCACAGCTCGGCGATAAACCCTAAGCGACATGAATAACGTTCACCTTGCGGACGGCTTGCACTCCGTCTACATCCCTCCGGAACCCGCCGACGCCGCGCCCGCGACACCGAGAATGGCCAGCCAGAAACCGCCGAAGAGGATCCACAGCAGCAGCCACATCACGATCGTGATGTACGAGGTGACCAGACCGGCCATGGCCATGCCCTGGCCTTCCTCGCCGTTCTTCTTGATCCTGGACATCGCGAGGTGGCCGCAGATGGCGCCCGGGATGCTGGTGAGGCCGCACGCCACCAGGCCGACGATGCCGAGCACCAGCGAGGCCACCGCCATGCCGTTGGTGGAGTTCCGCGGCTGACCGTACCCGCCGGGAGGCTGCTGGCCGTAGTAACCGCCGCTGGGCGGCAGCTGACCGTAGGCGTAGTCGCCGCTCGGGGGCTGCTGACCGTAGCCCCCACTGGGGTTCTGCTGCCCGTAGCCGCCGCTCGGCGGCTGCTGCTGGCCGTAACCCGGCTGACCGTAGCCACCGCCGCCCGGCGGCTGCTGACCGTAGCCTCCGCCGCTCGGGGGCTGCTGGCCGTAGCCTCCGCCGCTGGGCGGCTGCTGACCGTAACCGCCGCCGGTAGGAGGCTGCTGACCGTAGCCCGGCTGTCCGTAGCCGCCGCCACTCGGCGGCTGCTCGCCGTAGCCCCCGCCGGGTGGCTGGGCGCCGTACCCGCCCTGGTCCCCATAGCTCATGTGTCAGCTCCTCATGACGGTCGTGCGGCGGCGACCGCACGAAGACAGACCGAACCGGGCGTCCGGAAGAATGGTGGAAGACCCGTACGCGAACCTAGCGCGAATCGGTGGGATCGTCGCCCCGGTCGAGCGCATCCCACAGCGCCCGGTCACCGTCCGGCTGCGCACGGGGACGGTCGGCGGCCCGCTCGTAGCGGTCGGACATGCCCGCCCACCTGCCGCCGCGGGCGACGGCGAGGACCCCGCCGGCCAGCATCAGCAGCGCGCCGAGCCCGGCGGCGAGTGGCCAGGCGAGCACGAGGTCCCACTCCGGCGGGCCCGCCGCGGCGAGCACGTTGTGCTCGCGCAGCCAGGTCTCGATCCCGGACTCCCCCGCTGCTCCCCACACCGCGGCGGCCGCGCCCGCCCCGCACAGCGCCAGCAGAACGCCGACGACGCGGCGCCCGGCGCCCCTGGTGGCCAGCACGGCGACCGCTCCGGCCAGCCCGGCCAGCGCGAGCGGCGTCAGCACGGGGCTCAGGTCGCCGCCCGTGGGCACGGCCGACTCGCCGCTCCCCTCCACCCAGGGACGTCCGGCGGCGAGCAGCACGAGAAGGCAGCCCGCCGCGGTGAGCGCCAGCCACAGCCAGAGCTCACGACGGCCCGCGCCCTGCCCGGAGCCCATCTACGGCTCCGCGGGCGCCGCGGCGGCGCCCTGGACGGCGGGCAGCCGGTCGGCGTCGAAGCAGGTGCGGTCGCCGGTGTGGCAGGCCGCGCCGACCTGGTCGACCCGGAGCAGCAGGGTGTCGCCGTCGCAGTCGAGCGCGACTTCTCGCACGTACTGGAAATGTCCTGAAGTGTCGCCCTTGACCCAGTATTCCTGGCGGCTGCGGGACCAGTACGTGGCCCTGCCGGTGGTGAGCGTGCGGTGCAGCGCCTCGTCGTCCATCCAGGCGAGCATGAGAACCTCGCCCGTGTCGTGCTGCTGGACGATCGCGGGCACCAGGCCGTCGCCGTCGCGCTTCAGCCTCGCGGCGATCTCGGGATCAAGCGGCATGACGCCATTCAACCAGCTTCGCCGCCCGGGTCAGTCGAGGGCCTGGGAGAGGGTGTCGTAGATGGGGAAGAGCGGCGCCAGGTTGGTGCGGCGCAGCCGGCGCAGCACCTGGCCGTCGGGCGCCACCAGCGCCATCGTGCCGTCGCGTTCGCGCAGGTCGGCGAGCTGACGCACCAGCACGCCCAGGCCCGTGGTGTCGATGAAGGTCAGCCCGGTCAGATCGACGACCAAGCGCGGCCCGTGCGCCCGCACCGCGTCGGCGAGGCACTGGCGCACCCGCGACACGTTGTCCGCGTCGACCTCGCCCGCCAGACTGACCACGATCCGCTCACCATGCTGCCGGCGAGTCATCTGCAGCAGTTCCAACGCCATGCTCCTCACGCCCTGTGACAAGGCGGCCCGCGTTCGAAGCTACACCTTTCTCCGATTCGTCACTGACTGTTTTACGGAGAACGCGGTGCGTGATATTGCTTCGCGTGTAGTTTCTGGGTGACGGCGGGACGGCGCTTTCCGGGCGCCGCCACGGGAGGAGCGGATGGACCTCGTGACCGACGCCGCAGAGCGCCCGCCCGGCCGGTGATGTGCGGG
This sequence comes from Nonomuraea sp. NPDC049649, assembly GCF_040675175.1. Classification (NCBI taxonomy): domain Bacteria; kingdom Bacillati; phylum Actinomycetota; class Actinomycetes; order Streptosporangiales; family Streptosporangiaceae; genus Nonomuraea; species Nonomuraea sp. NPDC049649. The sequence continues at coordinate 124,802 of NZ_JBFAOH010000005.1, read as the reverse complement.
CCGGTGCTCTCTGCGACCTTCGCGCGCGGCCGGATCTCGCGGCTGCGCCGGGCCGTCGCCGCCCGTGCCGCCGATGAAGGGCTGGCGGGGCGGGCGCTGGAGGACTTCGTGGTGGCGGTCAACGAGATCATCACGAACGCGGTCCTGCACGGCGGGGGCGGCGGGCGGCTGCGGCTGTGGCGGGAACAGGACCGGCTGTGGTGCGAGGTCTCCGACGACGGCCCGGGGCTGGCGCCCGGCTGGACGCCCGCGCCGCCGCCCACCGCGTTCGCGGCGGGCGGGCGCGGGCTGTGGCTGGCCCGGCTGCTCTGCGACCGGTTCACGATCGTTACGGGGCCGGAAGGGACCACGGTGACCCTCGCGGCCCCTGTACGAGACCGACCCGGCCATGGGGAAACCGACCACGGTGACCCGCTGCGACAGCAGCCCGGCCACGGAGAAGCGAGCCCGAGGGGACCACGGTGACCTGCGCGGCCCCTCTGCGAGATCGGCCCGGCTGGAGAGAGCCGGAGGGGCCGCCCGGGGGTCAGGAACGGGCCGCGGAGATCCAGGAGGCGTGCAGGTCGGCGTAGACGCCCGGCTCGCGCACCAGCTCGGCGTGCGGGCCGCGCTGGACGAGCCGGCCGCCGTCGAACACCAGGACCTCGTCGGCGTTCTCCGCTGTCGACAGGCGGTGCGCGATGGAGACGGCGGTGCGGCCCCGGGTGACGCCCTCCAGGGCGCGGGCCAGCCGGACCTCGGTGGCCGGGTCGACGGCCGAGGTGGCCTCGTCGAGCAGGAGCAGGTCGGGGTCCGCCAGGTAGGCGCGGGCCAGCGCGACGAGCTGGCGCTCCCCCGCCGACAGCGACTCGCCGCGCTGGCCCACCGGCGTGTCGAGCCCGGCGGGCAGGCCTTCGAGCCAGTCGGCCAGGCCCAGCTCGGTGAGAGCCTGCGTGATCTCCTCGGCGGTGGCCGACGGCTTGCCGTACCGGATGTTCTCCTGGAGCGTGCCGTCGAACAGGAACCCGTCCTGCGGCACCATGACGATCCGCTCGCGCAGCGAGGAGAAGCGGATGTCGCGCAGGTCGTGACCGTCGACGAGGACCCGCCCCGACACCGGGTCCATGAGCCGGGTGAGCAGCTTGGCGAAGGTGGTCTTGCCGGACCCGGTCTCGCCGACGACGGCGACGCGGGAGCGCGGCGGGATGTCCACGGTGACCTCGCGCAGCACGGGCGGGCCGCCCGGGTAGGCGAAGGCGACGTCCTCGAAGGCGACGGAGATGGGCCCGCGCGGCGGCGCCGCCCCCTCCTCGCCGGGGTCGGCCACGTCGGCGGGGGTGTCGAGGACGCCGAGCACCCGCCGCCAGCCCGCGATGGCGTTCTGCGCCTCGTTCAGCACCTCGGTCGCCGTCTGCATCGGGGCGATGAACAGCGTGACGAGGAAGAGGAACGCGACCAGCTCCCCGGCCGTGATGTCGCCCGACAGCCCGAGCCGCACGCCCAGCAGCACGATCCCGGTGATGGCCACGGCCGCCACGATCTCGGTCAGCGGGAACACGAACCCGACGATGGTCTGCGCCCGGACCTGGGCGGCCTTGTTGGCGTCCACGGCCCGGTCGATGCGCTCGGCGGTGCGCCGCTCGGTGGCGTAGGCGCGGATGACGGCGGCGCCGACGACCGACTCGCTGACCGCGGCCAGCATGTCGCCGGTACGTTCCCGTACCCGGGTGTAGGCCGCCGACAGCCAGCGCTGGAAACGCGGCAGCGCGATCATCAGCGGCACGAAGCAGAGCCACACCAGCAGCGTGAGCTGCCAGGAGTAGACGATCATGAGCGCCGTGGCGATGAGCAGCTGCCCGAACGCCATGATGACCATCAGCCCGCCCCACTGCATGAACGTGCTGATCTGGTCGATGTCGTTGGTGACGCGGGAGACAAGGGCGCCGCGCCGCTCGGTGTTCTGGGTGAGCACGGACAGGTCGTGCACGTGCCGGAAGCCGCGCACCCGCAGCGTCGCCAGCGACGACTCGGTGGCCTTGTAGAGCCGGACGTTCATCAGGTATCCGGCCAGCGCGGTCAGCACCACCGCGACGGCGCAGACCGCGATCATACGGGTGATGTACGGCAGATCGGGGTTGCCGGTGGCGATGCCGGTGTCGATGGTCTGCTGTACCGCCAGCGGCACGATGATCTTGCCGCTGGTGGCGATCACGGCCAGCAGCAGCGTGACGGCCAGGCCCTGGCGGAACTCGGGGGTGAGCGACAGGCCGTGCCGGACCACGCCCCAGGCCGACCTCCCGGCGCCGGCGCCGATGCGCCCGGTCTCGACGGTCATGCGCTGACCTCTTCCTCTTCGAGGCCGCCCGGCCTGTCCTCGTCCGTGCCCGTGACGGTTTCCAGCTCCTCGCTGAGCCCGCGCGCGGAGCGCTCCAGTTCCTCGCGCTCGTAGGCGGTCACCAGGTCGCGGTAGCCGGGGCAGCGGGCCAGCAGCTCCTCGTGGGTGCCGCGGTCGGCGACCCGGCCCCGGTCCAGGAAGACCACCTCGTCGGCGAGGGCGATCGTGGCCATCCGGTAGGCGACGACCACGACGGTCGAGGCCTGTGCCCGGTCGCGCAGCCCGTACAGGATCCTGGCCTCCACCTGCGGGTCGACGCTGGAGGTGGCGTCGTCGAGGATGAGCAGGCGGGGTTCGCGCACGACGGCGCGGGCCAGCGCGAGGCGCTGGCGCTGGCCGCCGGACAGGGTGGTGCCGCGCTCGCCGACGCGGGTGTCGAGGCCGTCGCCAAGGCTGGCGACGAAGCCGTCGGCCTGCGCCACGCGCAGCGCCTGCCACACCTGCTCGTCCGGCACGGGCAGGTCGAGCGCGACGTTGCCGCGTACGGTGTCGTCGAACAGGAACGTCTGCTGCGGGACCAGCGCCACCGACTCGGCGATCGCGCCGTAGGGCAGCTCACGCAGGTCGACCCCGTCGAGCCGGACCTGGCCGGAGCCGGGGTCGACCAGGCGGGCCAGGAGCTGCACCAGCGTGGACTTGCCGGCGCCGGTGGGCCCGACCAGGGCGACGGTGCGCCCGGCGGGCACGTCGAAGGTGACGTCGTGCAGCACCTCGGCGTCGCCGTAGGCGTAGGAGACGCCCTTGACCTCCAGCGAGGCGGGGCCGTCCGCGCGGGACTCGGTCTCGCCGTACGTCATCGAGCCCTCGGCGTCGAGCACCGCCTGCACCCGGGTCCAGCCGACGACGCTGCGCGGCAGTTCGGCGAGCACCCAGCCGAGCGCCCTGATCGGGAACGACAGCAGCGTGAACAGGTAGGCGACCTGGACGAGCTGCCCGGAGTCGATCGAGCCGCCGGACAGGCGCAGCGCGCCGACGGCCAGGACGGCGAGCACGCCGAGCGTCGGCAGCGCCTCCAGCAGCGGGTCGAACAGGCCGCGCACCTTGCCGACCGCGATGTTGGCGTCGCGCAGCTCGTGGGCGCGCCGGCGGAACCGGTCGGTCTCCAGCTCCTCCCGGCCGAGCGTCTTGATGACGAGCGCGCCGTCGAAGCTCTCGTGGGCGATCTCGCTCACCTCGGCGCGGAGCTGCTGGGCGCGGGTCACCAGCGGGCTGAGCCGGCGCTGGTAGACGAAGTTCAGCAGCGCGATGGCCGGGAAGATCAGGAAGCCGACCAGGGCGAGCACGATGTCGGTGAGCAGGATGCCGACCGCCGCGGTGAACAGCATGACGACCACGCCGACGGCCATCGGCAGCGGCGCGAGCGGCGCCCAGGCGGCCTCGGCGTCGGAGCTGGCGTTCGACAGCAGCTGGCCGGTGGGGTGGCGGTGGTGCCAGGAGAGCGGCAGGCGCAGGTACTGCTTGGTGACGTCGCGGCGGGAGCGGGCCTGCATGCGGTACTGCATCAGCCCGGCCAGGATGCGCCGCCCCGCCACCCCCAGCGCCTTCAGCAGGGCGGTGCCCAGGATGAGCAGCGCGCCCGTCCAGAGCGCGCCCGCCGCGGTCTCACCCCGCTCGAAGGAGTCGAGCACGACGTGCTGGGTCGCCCAGCCGAGCGCCCACGCCGAGGCGACGGTCATCCCGCCGTAGACGGCACTCGCCAGCACGGCGAAGGTGAACACCAGTTTCTCGGTGCGAATGGCCACCCCAAGGACGCGCAGTCCTTGACGCATGACGGCCGAGGTGACCTTGTTCGCCACTCAGTGAAGTCCTTCCAGCCCCGATGTCACTACCTATGTCACTATCACTTCTGATCGCCCCGTTATTCCCACCGGTAGGGTTGACCTGTGACTCACGCCCGTAGCGAACGCTCCGCACTCTGCGACCTGCTGGACCGCCTCGGCCCCGGCGCGCCGACGCTCTGCGCGGGCTGGGACACCTACGATCTCGCCGCCCACCTGGTGCTGCGCGAGCGCCGGCTCGACGCCATGCCGGGCATCGGGCTGTCCGCGCTGGCCGGTTACACCGCCTCGGTGCAGCGCCGGCTGAAGGCCAAGCACCCCTTCCCCGAGCTGGTCGCCCTGGTGCGCAAGCCCGGCGGGGTGTACGGGCTGCTGCCGTTCCTGGACTCGGCCGTCAACACGCTGGAGTTCTTCGTCCACCACGAGGACGTGCGGCGCGCGCAGCCGGAGTGGGAGCCGCGTGAGCTGCCTCCCGATTTCGAGGACCTGATCTGGAAGCGGCTGTCGGCCATGGCCAAGCTGATGCTGCGCCGCTCCCCCGTCGGCGTGGTGCTCCACCGCCGGGGCGGCGGCGCGGGCAGGCCCGCCGTGCTGGGCGGCGCCCGGCAGGGTCCCCGGGTCGAGGTGAGCGGCCGGGCGAGCGAGCTGCTGCTGTTCTGCTTCGGCCGCCAGGCGCATGCCCGGGTGGAGCTGTCCGGCGACGCGGAGGCGGCCGAGCGGCTGAGGAGCGCCCGCCTGGGCGTCTGAGCCGGGGGGGTGACCAGGGTCACGATGGCCCTCACCTGCGAAGAGCGAAAACCCTTGCTGCGAAGGCGCTCCCGCGACGCCGGCACGCCGTACCATGGGCTTGGAAGAAGCCCCCGGTTAGGATCATGAACATCTTCACAGAAGATGCTAGGTGATCGCCCAGATCCGGGTATATACGGCTGGGAACGGACTGCAGGAGGCCCCCCATGCAGGTCAAGAAGGTGCTCACGTACGCACTGGTCGCGTTCGTGGTCTTCTACCTGTTCACCCGGCCGGCCGACGCCGCCGCCGCGGTCAACGGTGTATTCGACGGAATCATCAACGGAGCCAATCAGCTCGCTGTCTTCTTTACCAACGTCTTGACCTGATAGTCGATCCTGTCTGCGGTTGACGCTTCCCCGCGCCGCCGAGACATGTTACGCAGGCAGGATGACAGATCGTCCAGGCGCCACCACGCTTCATCAGCCCGACCCCGCGGTCAGGCGCATCCTTGAGCGAGCGGAGCTCGAGGGCGTGGAGCTGATCCGCTTTCTCTACGCCGACCACGGCGGCGTCACCCGCGGGAAGGCCGCTTCGCGGTCCCGGCTGGCGGAGCGGCTCACCTCGGGCATCGGGCACACGGTGGCCATGATGGCGATGAACATGCTCGACCAGTTGCAGGAGGTCGAGCAGCTGGGTCCGGTCGGCGAGGTGCGCATCGTCCCCGACCCCTCCACCTATGTCACTCTCCCCTACGCGCCCGGCGCCGCCGCGATGCTCTCCGATCTGCGCCGGCAGGACGGCTCGGCCTGGGAGGCCTGCCCGCGCTCCTTCCTCAAGGACGCGGTGGCCGCGCTCGCGGCGGAGGGCTACCTGCTGCTGGCGGCGTTCGAGCCGGAGTTCACGCTCGGCCGCCGGGTTCCCGACCCGTCCGGCGGTCCCGACCGGCTGGTCCCGCTGGACGACTCGCTCTGCTACGCGGGCACCGGCTTCGACACCGCCCACGACTTCACGATCAAGCTGATCCGCGCCCTGGAGACGCAGGGGCTGCGGGTGGAGCACTGCCATCCCGAGCTCGGCCCCGGCCAGCAGGAGATGTCGGTGCGGCACGCGCCCGCGCTGCGCGCCGCCGACAACCACGTGCTCTACCGCGAGACCGTGCGCGGGGTGGCGATGCGCATGGCGATGTGGGCCTCGCTCGCTCCCAAGCCGCTGGCCGACCAGGCGGGCAACGGCGCCCACCTGCACCTGTCGCTCTGGCGCGACGGCGCGAACGTGTTCGCCGAGGAAGGCGGCGACGTGCGCGCCTGGTTCATCGGCGGCCTGCTCGCCCACCTGCCCGCGCTGACCGCGCTCACCTGCGGCAGCGTCAACAGCTTCCGCCGCCTGGCGCCCCGCATGTGGGCGAGCGCGTACGCGGTGTACGGGCCCGACAACAGGGAGGCGGCGGTCCGGGTCTGCTCCCCGCTGGGCGAGCTGGGCGAGCCCAACCTGGAGCTGAAGCCGTCCGACTCCTCCGCCAACCCCTACCTGTCGCTCGGCGCGGTCATCCACGCCGGGCTCGACGGCATCCGCCGCAGGCTCGACCCGGGCGAGCCGGTGGACGTCGACCCCGACACCCGGCCCGGCCGCTACCCGCGCCTGCCCGCGTCGCTGGAGGAGGCGCTGGACGCGCTGGAGGCGGACGAGGTGCTGATGGAGGCGCTGGGCCCGCTGCGGCGCGACGCCTACCTGGCGGTCAAGCGCTCGGAGGCGGCCGCGTTCGCCGGGCGGGACGCCGCCTACGAGTGCTTCCAGCACGTCCGCGCGTTTTAGCCGTTACCGGACGGGGTGGCCCGCCTGGCGCAGGGTCTCCTTCACGTCGGCGATCTTCAGCGTGCCGAAGTGGAACACGCTGGCGGCCAGCACCGCGTCCGCGCCGGCCGCCACGGCGGGCGGGAAGTGCTCCAGCCGTCCGGCGCCGCCGCTGGCGATCACCGGCACCCGCACCGCGGCCCGGACCGCCCGGAGCATCTCCAGGTCGTAGCCGTCGAGGGTGCCGTCGCCGTCCATCGAGTTGAGCAGGATCTCACCCACGCCCAGCTCCTCGCCCCGGGCCGCCCACTCCACCGCGTCGATGCCGGTGCCGCGCCGGCCGCCGTGGGTGGTGACCTCGAAGCCGCTCGGCGTGCCCGGGGCCCGGCGGGCGTCCACCGACAGCACCACGCACTGGGCGCCGAACCGGCGCGACGCCTCGGTCAGCAGCTCCGGCCGGGCGATCGCGGCGGTGTTGAGCGAGACCTTGTCGGCGCCCGCGCGCAGCAGCCGGTCGACGTCGTCGACGGACCGGACGCCGCCGCCCACGGTGAGCGGGATGAACACCTGCTCGGCCGTCCTGCGCACCACGTCCAGCATGGTCTCGCGCTCCCCGGAGGAGGCGGTGATGTCGAGGAAGGTGAGCTCGTCGGCGCCTTCCTCGTTGTAGCGCCTGGCCAGTTCGACCGGGTCGCCGGCGTCGCGCAGGTTCTCGAAGTTGACGCCCTTGACCACCCGGCCGGCGTCGACGTCCAGGCAGGGGATCACCCTGACGGCTACGGTCATGCTCTCTGTGCCTCTATCTCGATCTCTACCAGCATCCTGGGGTCGACCAGGCCGGCCACCCGCACTCCCGTGCAGGCCGGGCGGACGGTGCCGAACACCTCCGCGATCGCCTTGCCGACCAGGTCGAAGTGGCGCTGCTCCACCACGTAGTAACGCACCATGACCACGTCGTCCCGGGACAGCCCGCCCTTGGCCACGGCCTCCAGCGCGATCTCCATCGCGGTGAGCGCCTGACGGTAGGGGTCGCCCACGTGGCGCACCTCGCCGTCGAGGGTGGAGGTGCAGCCCGAGACGATGACCCGGTTGCCGGCGACGACTGCTCGTGCGTATCCGTACTTCTCCTCCCAGATGCCGCCCGAGAACACCCGCATGCCGGCGTTTTCCATGCTCATGGCGCTCATCACGCCCCCTCCCGACGGGGATCTAACTCCGGACCGTGGCCAGTGCGCTCTCCAGCGTGAACGCCTGTGCGTACAGGGCTCTTCCCACGATCGCCCCTTCCACGCCGTCGGGCACGAGAGAAGCGAGTGCGGCCAGGTCGTCGAGGGAGGAGATGCCGCCGCTGGCCACGACCGGCCGGTCGGTACGGGCGCAGACCTGCTTGAGCAGCTCCAGGTTGGGGCCCTTGAGGGTGCCGTCCTTGGTGACGTCGGTGACCACGTAGCGGGGGCAGCCGTCGGCCTCCAGCCGGTCGAGGACCTCCCACAGGTCGCCGGCGTCCTGGGTCCAGCCGCGGGAGGCGAGGGTGGTGCCGCGGACGTCCAGGCCCACGGCGATCTTGTCGCCGTGCTCGGCGATGATCTTGCGGCACCACTCGGGGTTCTCCAGCGCGGCGGTGCCGATGTTGACCCGGCGGCAGCCGGTGGCCAGCGCGGCGGCAAGCGACTCGTCGTCGCGGATGCCGCCCGACAACTCGACGTTCACGTCCAGGCGGCCGATCATCTCGGTGATCAGCTCGCGGTTGGAGCCGCGGCCGAAGGCCGCGTCCAGGTCGACCAGGTGGATCCACTCCGCGCCCGCCTCCTGCCAGGCCAGCGCGGCGGCCAGCGGCTCGCCGTAGCCGGTCTCGGTCCCGGCCTCACCCTGGACGAGCCGTACGGCCTGGCCGTACGCGACGTCCACGGCGGGGAGCAAAACGAGCGACATCAGGTCCTCCGGTCGAATGCGAGAGTCATCAGTACGGGCATCAGAAGAATCGAGAAGACGAGCACGCCGGCGCTCACCACCGGCGACGCCCACAGCAGCCAGGCCGCCGCCTGCGTGAGGACGAAGCCGAGCGCGGCCAGGGCGTTGCGGGTGCGGCGGCGGCGGGCCAGCAGCCCGCCCTGCCGCGCCACCCGGACCGGGCGCGGCGCCAGGGCGGTCAGCGCCGCCCGGCGGCGGGCGGCGCGGGCCTGCCGTTCCTCGTTGCGGCGGGCGGCCCGGGCCCGCGCGGCCTCGCGCTCGGCGCGGCGGCGCGCCCGCTCCTTACTCAAGGGTGCCGAGCCAGTTGCTCAGCAGCGCGGCGCCGGCGTCGCCGGACTTCTCCGGGTGGAACTGGGTGGCCATGAGCGGGCCGTTCTCGACCGCGGCCACGAACGGCACGCCGTGCTCGGCCCAGGTGACCACCGGTTCGGCGAAGCCCTCGCCGGGGCGCAGCTCCCACTCGCGCACCCCGTAGGAGTGGACGAAGTAGAAGCGGGTGTCGGGGGCGAGGCCGGCGAAGAGCACGCTGCCCGCCGGGGCCTTGACGGTGTTCCAGCCCATGTGGGGCAGCACCGGCGCGTCGAGCCGCTCGACGGTGCCGGGCCACTCGGCGCAGCCGCCGGTCTCGGTGCCGTGCTCGACGCCGCGGGCGAACAGGATCTGCATGCCGACGCAGATGCCCAGCACCGGCCGGCCGCCGGACAACCGCCTGCCGATGATCTGGTCGCCGCGCACGCTCTTGAGACCGGCCATGCACGCGGCGAACGCGCCGACGCCCGGCACCACCAGGCCGTCGCACTCGGCCGCGGTCTCGAAGTCGGACGTGACGGTCACGCGGGCGCCCGCCCTGGCGAGCGCCCGCTCCGCCGAGCGCAAGTTGCCGGAGCCGTAGTCGAGCACGACGACGTTCTTGCTCACCACCACATCACCCCGGCGAACAGCGCCATCGCCGCGCCCAGGCCGCACACCGCGGCCCCGGTCTTCATCCCCTGCCTGATCAGCGAGATCACGCCCCCGGCCAGGAACAGGGAGAGGAAGACCATGACGACGGCGATCACGTTATCGGTCATAGCACGCCCTTGGTGCTGGGCACCCCTGTCGTCCGCGGGTCGGGCTCGGCCGCCGCGCGCAGCGCCCGGGCCAGGGCCTTGAACTGCGCCTCCACGATGTGGTGGGCGTTGCGGCCGTACGGGACGCGCACGTGCAGGCAGATGGCCGCCTGGGCGACGAGCGACTCCAGGATGTGGCGCGTCATCGTCGTGTCGTAATCGGGGCCGATCATCGGGGCCATGCCCTCCGGCTCCGAGTGGACCAGGTAGGGGCGGCCGGACAGGTCGACGGTGACCTCGGCGAGCGCCTCGTCCAGCGGGCATGACGCGCTGCCGAACCGCCGGATGCCCGCCTTGTCGCCCAGCGCCTCGCGGAGCGCGGCGCCCAGCGCGAGCGAGGTGTCCTCGATCGTGTGGTGGGAGTCGATGTGCAGGTCGCCCTCGGTCTTGACGGTCAGGTCGATCAGCCCGTGCTTGCCGATCTGCGCCAGCATGTGGTCGAAGAAGCCGACCCCGGTGGACACGTCCACGGCGCCCGTGCCGTCGAGGTTGATCTCGACCAGGACGGACGTCTCCTTCGTCGAACGCTCGACGCGGCCTACGCGGCTCACAGAACCCCCTCCAAAGCGGCGCGGAACGCCGCCATCTCCTCGCTGGTGCCGATCGACACCCGCAACCATTCCGGCGGGCCCACCTCGCGGATGAGCACGCCCCTCGCCAGCAGCCCCTCCCACACCGCGCGCCGGTCGGGGAACCGCCCGAACAGCACGAAGTTGGCGTCGGAGTCGGCGACCCGCAGCCCCTTGGACCGCAGCCACTCGACCGTGGCGTCGCGCTCGCGCCGGAGCGCGTCGACGGTGCCCAGCAGCTCCTCGCGGTGCCGCAGCGCCACCAGCGCCGCCGTCTGGGTGAGCGTCGACAAATGGTACGGCAACCGCACCAGCAGCAGCGCCTCGACCACGGCCGGGTGGGCGGCCAGGTAGCCCAGGCGGGTGCCGGCCATCGCGAACGCCTTGGACATCGTGCGGCTGACGATCAGCCGCGGGTAGCGGGGCAGCAGCGTGAGCGCCGACGGCGTGCCCTCGCGGGCGAACTCGAAGTAGGCCTCGTCGACGACGACCATGCCGGGCGCCGCGTCCAGGATCGCCTCGATCGTCTCCAGCGGCAGGGCCGTGCCGGTCGGGTTGTTGGGCGAGGTCACGAACACCACGTCGGGCCGGTGCTCGCCGATGGCCGCCGTGACCTTGCCCGGGTCGAGCGAGAAGTCGTCCTCGCGGGAGGCGTGGATCCACTCGGTGCCGGTGCCGGTCGTGATGATCGGGTGCATCGAGTACGACGGCTCGAAGCCGAGCGCGCTGCGGCCGGGGCCGCCGAAGGCCTGGAGGATCTGCTGGATGACCTCGTTGGAGCCGTTGGCCGCCCACACCTGCTCGGTGGTCAGGCCGTGGCCCAGGTAGGCGGCCAGCTCGGTGCGGAGCTCGACGGCGTCCCTGTCGGGGTAGCGGTTGAGCTCGCCGGCGACCCCGCCGACAGCCTTCGCCAGGTCGGCGACCAGGGCGGGGGACGGCGGGTGCGGGTTCTCGTTGGTGTTGAGCCGGACCGGGACGTCGATCTGCGGCGCGCCGTAGGGGCTCTTGCCGCGCAGGTCGTCGCGGATGGGCAGGTCGGCGAGGTTCATGACGGCACCTGCCAGTCGAATCGGGCGCGGATCGCCGCGCCGTGGGCGGGCAGGTCTTCGGCGTCGGCCAGCACCGACACGTGCGCGGCGGCCTCGGCCAGCGCCTCGCGGGTGTAGTCGACGACGTGGATGCCGCGCAGGAAGGTCTGCACCGACAGGCCGCCGGAGTGGCAGGCGCAGCCCCCGGTCGGCAGCACGTGGTTGGAGCCGGCGAGGTAGTCGCCCAGTGAGACCGGAGCGTACGGGCCGATGAAGATCGCCCCGGCGTTCCGCACCCGGGCGGCGACCGCGGCGGCGTCGGCGGTCTGGATCTCCAGGTGCTCGGCGGCGTAGGCGTCGACCACCTTCAGCCCGGCCTCCAGGTCGTCGACCAGCACGATCGCGGACTGGCGGCCGCCGAGCGCCTCGGTGATGCGCTCGCTGTGCTTGGTCGCGGCCACCTGGGCGGGCAGCTCCTTCTCCACGCCCTCGGCCAGCTCCTCGCTGTCGGTGACCAGGACGGCGGCGGCGATGACGTCGTGCTCGGCCTGGCTGATCAGGTCGGCGGCGACGTGGACCGGGTCGGCGGTGGCGTCGGCCAGGATCGCGATCTCGGTCGGGCCGGCCTCGCTGTCGATGCCGATGCGGCCCTTGAGCAGCCGCTTGGCCGCGGCCACCCAGATGTTGCCGGGGCCGGTGACCATGGTGGCGGGCGGGCACTCCTCGGTGCCGTAGGCGAACATGGCCACGGCCTGGGCGCCGCCGACGGCGTAGACCTCGTCGACGCCGAGCAGCGCGCACGCGGCCAGGATCGAGGGGTGCGGCAGGCCGCCGAACTCCCGCTGGGCGGGGCTGGTAACGGCCAGCGAGGGCACCCCGGCCTCCTGGGCCGGGACGACGTTCATCACCACCGACGACGGGTAGACGGCGCGGCCGCCGGGCACGTAGAGGCCCACGCGGTCGACGGGCACCCACCGCTCGGTGACGGTGCCGCCGGGCACCACCTGGGTGGTGACGTCGGCGCGGCGCTGGTCGCGGTGGACCAGCCGGGCGCGGCGGATGGACTCCTCCAGCGCGGCCCGTACCTTCGGGTCCAGCTCGGCGAGGGCCGTGGCGATCGCCTCGGCGGGCACCCGCGCGGAGGAGATCTCGACACCGTCGAACTTCGCGGTCAGCTCCCGTACGGCCGCCGCCCCGCGATGGCGCACGTCCTCACAGATGGGCCGCACCTTCTCCAGGGCGGCCTCGACGTCGAGCTCGGCGCGGGGCAGCACGTCGCGCAGGTCGGGCGGCAGGGACCCGCGCATGTCGATCCGGGAAATCACGCTTCCAGTCTACGGAGTCCCACCCCTGGATCCGCTTCTGTCCACCATGCGGACATCCCGGGCGAGCCGCGGGTGTGAGCCGGGGGCCGTGAGGCTGAGGCGGGGAGCACAGCCTCACGGCCGCTCGCCCTGGCCCGGGCCGGGTGCCAGGGCGATGGTGCCGTGGCGGTGGGACCACGGCTCAGGAGAGCTCGGCGGCGATGCTTCCCCCGTCCGCGGGGAACTAACACACCTGTCCTTTGACGAGGCTTTTCACCGGCCCGATGGGCTTTATGCGTACTTTGTTATTACTTGTACTTTACGCGTTTCTTTGTACGATTCCGGCATGGCGATCTGGCGGGGCCCCGAAGGCATCGTCGTCGAGGTCATCGTGCTCGACGACCAGCCTGTCCTGCGCATCTCCCAGGACGTCGGCGGCCGACTCTACCTCCAGGGATACTGCGCCAGCGTCACCGAGCTGGCCCAGCACGGCATCGACCTCGCCCAGCTCGTCGAGGACGGCCGCGCACCCGCTTGACCGGACCGCCGCAGGGGTATGCCACAGATCATGGCGCCGCTGCCCACCTACGCGCCGATGCTGGCCCAGCCCGGCTCGCTGCCCTCCGCCGACCAGGACGAATGGGCCGTCGAGATGAAATGGGACGGCGTCCGCGCCCTCGCCTACCTCGCCGACGGCACCGTGCGGCTGATGTCGCGCAACGCCAAGGACATCACCGCCGCCTATCCCGAGCTCCAGCTCATGGCCGACGCCACCGGGCGCCGCCAGGCCGTCGTCGACGGCGAGATCGTCGCCTTCGACGAGGCCGGCCGCCCCAGCTTCGGGGCGCTCCAGCCGCGCATGCACCAGCGCGACCCGATCGGCGTCGCCGAGCTCGCCCGCGCCGTCCCGGTCACGTTCATGGCCTTCGACCTGCTCCACCTCGGCGACGACCCGCTCATCAAGCTCCCCTACACCGAGCGGCGCGACCTGCTGGAGGACGTCTTCACCCCCGGCTACCGCTGGCAGGTGCCCGTCCGCTTCCACGACCACGCCGAGGAGGCGTTCGCCTCCTCCCGCCGCCTCGGCCTCGAAGGCGTCGTCTGCAAGCGGCTCACCTCCCCCTACCGCCCCGGCCGGCGCACCGCCGAGTGGACCAAGGTCAAGAACGTCAGCGCCGCCGAGGTCGTCATCGGCGGGTGGAAGCCCGGCGCCGGGCGCCGCTCCGGCACCATCGGCTCGCTGCTGCTCGGCTCGTACGACGACGCCGGCCGCCTGCTGTTCATCGGGCACGTCGGCACCGGCTTCACCGAGGCCATGCTCCGCGACCTGCACCGGCGCCTGGCCCCGCTGGAGCGGCCCGACCCGCCCTTCGACGAGCCGGTGCCGCGCGAGCACGCCCGCGGCGCCCACTGGGTGGAGCCCGTCGTGGTCGGCGAGGTCCAGTACGCCGAGATCACCGGCGACCACCGGCTGCGCCACCCGTCCTGGCGGGGCCTGCGCCCCGACCGGCATCCCGGCGAGGTCCGTCACAGCGGCCCCGGCTCCCCCGGCGGCGCCTCCGCGGCCGGCTGAGCTCAGCCCTCGTGCGCCACGGCGGGCCTGGACGGCTCCGTCAGCGTGCGCGACAGCAGCCAGGCCGGCAGCGCGACCAGCGCCAGGCAGCCCAGCGCCACCCGGAGCGAGGCCGTCTGGGCCACCCAGCCGACCAGCGGGCTGGCCAGCCCGCCCGCGCTCACCGCCAGCCCCAGCGTCACCCCGCCCGCCGTGCCCACCCGCCGCGGCAGGTAGTCCTGGCCCAGCGTCACATGCAGCGAGAACGGGGCGTACAGGGTGATCGCCGCCGCCGCGACACACACGTACATCAGCGGCCCCGGCGCCAGCACCACCCCGGCCACCGCCGGGACGCTCGCCGCGTACGCCGCCCGCATCGCCCGCACCCGTCCAGACCGCGCCGCCAGCCTGCCGCCCAGCACGGTCCCTGCCGCCCCGCCCGCGAACAGCACGAACAGCGCCACCGCCCCCGCCGCCCCGCCCCCCGCGTACAGGGCCACGAAGGCGCTCAGCCCGACGTACACCACCGACCGCAGCACGATCACCAGCGTCAGCCGGGTGAACGACGGCCAGTCGTCCCGCCCCTCCCCCGCCACCGCCGTCCCGCGCGCCGCCCCGCCGCCCGACAGCGCCCTGATCACCGGCAGCGTCAGCAGGGCCCCCGCCACCCCCGGCACCACCAGCCACGGCGAAGCGCCCAGCCCGCCCGCGGCCAGCAGCGGCGTCACCAGCACCGGCGCCGACGCGAATCCCAGCGTCCCGCCCAGCGAGAACCAGCTCATCCGCACGTGGCTGCCCGCGGCGGCGATCCTCGCCAGCCGCGCCGACTCCGGGTGGTACGCCGCCACGCCCAGCCCCGACAGCGCCACCGCCAGCAAGGTCAGCGTGTACGAGTCCGTCACACCGCTCAGCGCCACCCCGAGCCCCGCCGTCACCATGCTGACCGGGATCAGCCACGGCATCCGCCACCGGTCCGCCAGCGCCCCGAACACCGGCTGCACCACCGACGACAGCAGCGTGGCGGCCAGCACCACCCCCGACACCGCCACGTACCCGTAACCGCGCTCGGCCACCAGGAACGGCACCATCGCGGGCACCGCCCCCTGGTAGACGTCCACCCCGGCATGACCGGCCGCCAGCATCCCCACCCTGTTCGCCCGCACGTCCCCGATCCTCACCGGCGGGCCCGGTGGCGCGCTTCCGATAGAGTGCCAATCGAGCCGGAAATCCGCCACCTGCCGCAGGCGCCCACCGGGCTGCGCCCCCTGGCGCCCGGCGGCGGCATCGACGCCCACCGCCACGACACCCACCAGATCGTCTACGCCCGCCACGGCGTGCTCTCCGTCACCACCGGCGCCGGCACCTGGGTCGCCCCCGCCAGCCGGGCCCTGTGGATCCCGGCCGGCACCGTCCACGAGCACCGCGCCCACGGCGCCACCGAGGTGCGGCTGATCGGCCTCACCGCCAACCCCCTCGGCCTCGGCCGGCCCGCCGTCCTCGCCGTCGCCCCGCTGCTCCGCGAGCTGATCATCGCGTACACGGACGAGCCGGAACCCGGCGACGACGCCGAGCGGGAGCGGCTGCTGACCGTACTCCTGGACCGGCTGCGGCGCGCGCCGGAGCAGGCGCTGCACCTGCCGACGCCGCGCGACCCGCGCCTGGCGGCCGTGTGCGCGGCGCTGCACGCCGACCCGGCCGACCCGCGGACGCTGGCCCGGCACGCCGCCGCCGCGGGCACCAGCGACCGGACGCTGGCCAGGCTCTGCCGGGCCGAGCTGGGCATGACGTTCCCGCAGTGGCGCACGCAGCTCCGGCTCCACCGCGCGCTGCTGCTCCTGGCCGAGGGCGGCAGCGTCACGCGGGTGGCGCACCGGTGCGGCTGGTCGTCGGCGAGCGCGTTCATCGACGCGTTCCGGCGGGTGTTCGGGTACACCCCCGGCCGCGCCTTTACAGTGTAGATTTCGCTAGAATCGGCTCGTGGGCAAGTCGAAGAGCAAGGGCGGCACCCCCGCCACCGTCGCCCTGGAGAAGGCCGGGGCGGCGTTCACGCTCCACCCGTACGAGCACGACCCGGCCGCGCAGGCCTACGGCGAGGAGGCCGCCGACGCGCTCGGCGTCCCCCACGAGCGGATCTTCAAGACGCTGGTGGCCGAGACCGAGGGCGGCCTGGCCGTCGCGGTGGTGCCGGTGGCCGGCAAACTCGACCTCAAGGCGCTGGCCGCGGCGCTCGGCGGCAAGCGCGCGGCGATGGCCGACACCGCCAAGGCGGAGCGGGTGACGGGCTACGTGGCAGGCGGCATCAGCCCGCTCGGGCAGCGCAAGCGGCTGCCGACCGTGGTCGACTCCTCGGCGCTGGACCACGAGACGGTCTTCTTCTCGGCCGGCAAGCGCGGGCTGCAGATCGAGGCCGCCCCGGCCGCCCTCATCGAGCTGACCGGGGCCGTGACGGCGCCCATCGGCAAGCCGGCCTGACGCCTCACCAGTCGCGCGGCGGGTGCCGCCGCTGGCCGAGCAGCCATTCGATCATCTGCCGCTGGCGCTTGGCGATCGGGCGGTGCCTGCCGTCACGGCCGTTCCGGCCGCGGGCCCGGCGCTCCCCCGACTCCTCCTCTTCCTCCTCCAGGCCCGGCGTGTGACCGCCGCCGAAGCGCGACATGTCGGGGCGGTGGAAGCCCTTGGCCTCCTCGTCCCGCAGCGCCCGCCGGATCGAGTCCACCCAGATCGGGCCGGGCAGCGAGGCGCCCTGCACCGAGCCGTAGTACCGCCCGCCGATCTGCACGTTCGTCAGCGGATGCCGGTAGGAGCCGCGGATGTCGCCGACGCTGACCGCGGCGGCGAGCTGCGGCGTGTACCCGGCGAACCAGGCCGAGGTGTAGCCGTCGGTGGTGCCGGTCTTGCCCGCGGCGGGCCTGCCCGGATGCTGGCCGCGCATCGTGCCCTTGTCGAAGACGCCGGTCAGCACGTGGCTGACCGCGTCGGCGACGGGCTGCTCGAGCGCCCGGCGGCAGTCCGGCTTCACGCGGGTGCGCTGGTCGTGCCGGTCGACGATCTCCACGATGGCGAGCGGCCGGCAGTACTTGCCGCGGGCCGCGAACGCGGCGAACGAGGCGGCCACCGTGAGCGGGTCCATCTCGTTGACGCCGAGGGTGAACGTCGGCACCTGGCGCAGCGGCTTGCCGTCGGCCCTGCGGACGCCGAGCTTCCTGGCGGTCTTGACCACGTCGCAGAGGCCGACCTTGCGCTCCAGCATCATGTAGAAGATGTTGACCGACTTCCAGGTGCCGGTCTCCAGGCTGTGCGGGCCGCCCTCGCCCTCGCCGCTGGCGTTGAGCACCCGCGCCGACGGGTCGTTGACCGGGTTGCCCGCGCAGTCGCGGTAACCCTGGGAGGGCACCAGCGACCCCGGGGTGTCGAACCCGTCGCCGAACCGCCAGCCCTCCTTGAGCGCCGTGGCCAGCGTGAACACCTTGAACGTGGAGCCCGCCTGGAGCCCCTGCCCGCCGCCGTGCCGGGCGTCGGCGACCAGGTTGTAGGTGGTGCTCGGGCCGCCCTTCTTGCCCGGGCCGACCTTCTTGCTGGCGGCCATCGCCCGGATCCAGCCGGTGCCCGGCTCCACCATCGCCTCGGCGGCCACCTCGGTGTCCTCGGGGTTCACCCGCTCCCGGATGGCCCGCTCGGCGGCCCGCTGCGCCCTGCGGTCCAGGCTGGTCCTGATCACCAGCCCGCCGCGCTGCATGCGTGCCCGCCGCACCGCCGCCGTGCTGCCGAAGGCCTCGTTCGTCAGCAGCTCGCGGTGGACGTACATGCAGAAGTACGGGTGCTCGCTCTGCGAGCAGCCGCCCGGCTCGGGCCGGAGCCGCAGCCCGAGCGGGCTCGCCTTGGCGGCCGACGCCCGCGCCTTGGTGATCAGCTTCAGCCCCGCCATCCGGTCGAGTACCAGGTCGCGGCGTTGTTTCAGCCGCTCGCGCTGGGCGTCGCCGATCGACGGGTCGGTCGCGTACGGGGTACGCACCGCCCCGGCCAGGGTGGCCGCCTGGGTCAGGGTCAGGTCGGCGGCCGTGGTGGAGAAGAACCGCCTGGCCGCCGCCTCGACGCCGTGCGCGCCGGCGCCGAAGTAGGCGATGTTCAGGTACTTCTCCAGGATCTGGTCCTTGCGGTACTTGCGTTCCAGGGCCAGCGCCAGCCGCAGCTCGTGGATCTTGCGGGACAGGTTGGGGGCGCGGGCCCGGTTCCGTTCCGCGTCGGTCTTGGCGTTCTCCACCAGGATGTTCTTCACCAGCTGCTGGGTGAGCGAGGAGCCGCCCTGGCGGATGGATCCCGCCCGGGTGTTGGCGATGAGCGCGCGCAGCGTGCCGATGACGTCCATGCCGCCGTGCTCGTAGAACCGGGCGTCCTCGATCGCCACGATCGCCTGCCGCATCACGGGGGCGACCTGCGCCAGCCGCACCGTGGTCCGGTTGGCCTGGTAGAACTGGGCGAACGTGCGCCCGCTGGTGTCCACCAGCCGCGTCACCTCGTTGAGCGGCTCCTCGCGGGGGGCCGGCGGCAGGTCGACGAACAGGTCGGCGGCGTCCTTCGCGGCCAGCCCCCCGCCGGCGACCACGGGCGCGGCCATCGCCGCGACCAGCACTCCGCTGAGGGCGCCCACCAGGCCGAGCGTGGCGATGGATGTGCGGACAGTCACGACGTTGATGTACGACCGTCCGATCCCCGGCAAACGCCCGGTTCCTGACTCTTTACTCTCCTCTGCTGATGTTCAGACCAAGCGACTGGAACTGCTCCAGCGGGTGGTGGTAGCCGCGTTCGATGTGGTGCACGCCGCGCAGTGTCGAGCGCCCGTCGGCCACCGCGGCGGCCAGCACCGCGGAGAACCCGGCCCGGATGTCGGGCAGCGTCACGTCGGCCCCCCTGAGCTTGGACACCCCGCGCACCACGGCCGAGTGGCGGGCGTTGGTGTCGTGGTAGCGGCAGGCGGGGCCGCCCAGGCACTGGTCGAACACCTCGATCTCGCAGCCCATGCTCTGCAGCGCGGGCACGTACACCAGGCGGTTCTCGAAGACCGTCTCGTGCAGCACCGACATGCCGTGGCTCTGCGTGAACAGCACCATCAGCGGCGTCTGCCAGTCCGTCATGAACCCGGGGTGGGTGTCGGTCTGCACGGCCGCCGCCCGCAGCCCCTCGGGCGGCGCGGTCGCGCACAGGTACTCGTCGTTGATGTCGAACCGGGCGCCCATCCGGGCCAGCGTGGTGATCGCGGTGACCAGCCGGTCCTGCGCGCAGCCGTGCACGCGCACCTCGCCGCCGGTGACCAGGCCCGCCGCGAGGTACGAGAACGCCTCGATGCGGTCGCCGGCCAGCCAGGTGGTGGCGCCGCGCAGCCGCTCCACGCCCTCGATGACGATGCGGCGGTCCGGCGACAGCTCGATCCTGGCGCCCATCCGCTGCAGGAACAGCGCCAGCTCCACCACCTCGGGCTCGGTGGCCGCGTTCTTCAGCACGGTCTTGCCCTCGGCCAGCACGGCGGACATCAGGATGGTCTCGGTGGCGCCCACGCTCGGGTACGGCAGTTCCAGGCGGGCCCCGTTGAGCCGTTCCGCCTTGGCCAGCACGCCGTCCTCGCGGACCTCCACCTCGGCGCCCATCGCGCGCAGCGCGTCCACGTGGAAGTCGATCGGCCGCCGCCCGATCGGGTCGCCGCCGACCAGCGGCACGAACGCCTCCCCCGCCAGGTGGAGCAGCGGGCCGAGCATGAGGATCGGAATGCGGTTCAGCCCGGTGAACGCGTCGGGCACCCGGGGCCTGATCTCCGCCCCGCGCTCGATCCGGATCTCCGTCTTGCTGATCTCGACGTGGATGCCGAGCGCCTCCAGCATGGCCGCGGTTATGCCGACCTCGCCCACATCAGGGGCGTTCTGGATGCTGCTCTCCCCGTCGCCCAGCATGGCGGCGACCATGTGCTTGGAAACCGCGTTCTTCGACCCCCGGACCACGACGTCGCCGCGAAGCGGGCCAGAGGGTTCTATCACCCAGACCTTCTCTTCAATCACGAAGTGAGCCTAACCGGGAGATACCATCGGTCTGGTCCAGCGACGATCGAAGGGGCGTGGCGTGACGAGGGAAGTACGCGCATTCGCGATCACTGTCCTCTCGCTCGCCGCCCTCGGAATCCCCGCCGGACTCCTGTGGTCCGCCCTGTCGCCGCGGCCCCCGTACCGGCTGGTCGAGGAGACGCCGGCGCTCGCGGACCCGTCCACGCAGGCGCTGATCGCGGCGGACGGCTGGTTCGCCACGATCACCGGCGCGCTCGGCCTGGTGTGCGGCACGCTGGCGTGGTTCCTCAGCCGCCGCGTGCAGCTCCCGGTCCTGGCGGGGCTGTTCCTGGGCGGGGTCGCGGGCGCCTTCGTCACCCTCTGGGCCGGGACCTCCTTCACCGTGGGGGTGGTGGCCGTCGAGGCCTCCGGCGTCCCGGGGATCACCTTCGTGGCCGGGCCGCTGGCCCTGACCGCCAAGGGCGTCCTGGTGTCGTGGCCGCTGCTGGCGGTCGGGGTGTTCGGCTTCCTGGAGGGCATGCACGGCTACCGGGAGTCGCCCCTGCGCAGGCCGCACCCGCCCGCCTAGGTGCTGATCAGGGTCACAGGGGCGGGCGCCGGGAGGCGTGTCCGGTGGCCTGCTCGAACGCCTTCGCCACCCGCAGGACGCGGGCGTCGGCGAAGGGCCGGCCGATGATCTGGACGCCGACCGGCAGCCCCGACGGGGTGAACCCGGCGGGCACCGACGCGGCCGGGGCGTGCAGCACGCTGACCCAGTACGCCGAGCGCATCCACGCCAGGTAGTCCGGCAGCTCCTCCCCGTTGATCGCGCGCACGTACGGCTCCTCCGCCGGGAACGGCGGCACCTGGCTGACCGGCGCGATGAGCACGTCGTAGGTGTCGAAGAAGTCCGCCATCCGGTGGTAGAGCCGGCTGCGGGCGCGCTCGGCGCGGGCCAGGTCGGCGCCGGTGACCTGCCGCCCCTGCTCGACGTTCCAGGCGGTGTTGGCGCCGAGCCCGTCGAGCTCGCCGAAGGACAGCGCGTAGTACCACGCCCGGTAGGTGCGGAAGGCCAGCTCGGCGTCCGTCAGGTCCAGCTCGACCTCCTCCACCCGGGCGCCGAGCCGCTCGAACACCGCGGGCGCCGTCGCGGTCACCGCCGCCGTCTCGGTGTCGACCGGCAGCCCGCCGAGGTCGGGGCTCCACGCCACGCGCAGCCCGGCCACCCCCTCCTCCGGCTCGGGCGCGTACTCCTGCGCGATCGCGTACGGGGAGCGCGGGTCGAACCCGGAGATGACCGAGAGCATCAGGCTCAGGTCGTCGACGTTCCGCGCCATCGGCCCCTGGACGGCCAGCGTGTACCAGGCCGCGGTCTCGGAGAGCGCGGGCACCCGCCCCGGCGTGGGCCGCAGCCCGACCACGTTGCAGAACGACGCCGGGTTGCGCAGCGACCCGCCCATGTCGGAGCCGTCGGCCAGCGGCACCATGCCGGTGGCCAGCGCCGCCGCCGCGCCGCCGCTGCTGCCTCCCGCCGACCTGCTCAGGTCGTACGGGTTGCGGGTGACGCCGAACACCTCGTTGACGGTGTGGGAGCCGGTGCCGAACTCGGGCGTGTTCGTCTTGCCCACGGTGATCGCGCCGGCGGCCTTGAGCCGCCGCACGACCAGGTCGTCGCGCTCCGGCACGTGGTCGGCGAAGAGCGGCGAACCGTACGTGGTCCGGATCCCCGCGGTGTCGGCCAGGTCCTTGTGCGCCACCGGCAGCCCGTGCAGCGGGCCTGCGGGCTCGGCCGCGTCGGCGGCCTTGGCGGCCTCCATGGCCTGCTCGGCGACGAGCGTGACGACGGCGTTCACCCGCGGGTTGACCTGCTCGATGCGGTCGAGGTGTGCCTGCAGCACCTCGACCGCGCTCACCTGGCGGGTACGGATCAGACGGCTGAGCTCTGTGGCGCTCAGGTAGTGCAGTTCGCTCACCCTGCGAGCATGCCCGAGTGGCCCGGGGCGGGACGACGGCGAGGTTTGCTCATTTCGGCCCGCCGAAATCGTCAGGCCCCCAGGCAGGCCGGGCCGAGCAGCTCCTTCAGGTCGCCCATGAGCGCCGGGGACGGCGTCACCCGCAGCCGGTCGTCCACCCGCATCACGGTCGTCCTGGGGCCGTTGTGGACCTGGAGGTGCACCTCGGACGTGCCGGGGTGGGTGGTCAGGATCTCCTTGAGCCGGCTCACCACGGGGGCGGTGCAGCGGTTGAGCGGCAGGCTCACCAGCAGTGGCCCGCCCGCCTCCTGGGTGAGGTCGGGCGCGGTCACCTCCATCGCGATGATCTTGGCGACGTCCTCGCGCTTGTCGATGCGGCCCTTGACGAACACGATCGCGTCCTCGGCCAGGATCGTCGAGCAGAGCTGGTAGGCCGACGGGAAGATCATCACCTCGATGGCGCCCTCCAGGTCCTCCAGCTGGGTGAGCACCCAGGTGTCGCCCTTCTTGGTGACCTTGCGCTGCACGCCCGACAGGATGCCGCCGACGGTGACCACCTGGCCGTCGGGGCGGCTCTCGTCCTGCAGCGCCGCGATCGAGCAGTCGGCGCCCGCGGCGAGGATGTGCTCGACGCCGAAGAGCGGGTGGTCGGACACGTACAGGCCGAGCATCTCCCGCTCGAACTGCAGCAGCGTGTTCTTGTCCCACTCGCCCGGCGGGACCTGCACGTCGAACGTCTGGTCCTCGCCGCCCTCGATCGCGCCGAACAGCGAGTCCTGGCCGATGGCCTCGTTCTTCTTGATGTCGATGATCGCGTCGACGGCCTGCTCGTGGACCATGACCAGGCCCTTGCGCTCGTGGCCGAGCGAGTCGAAGGCGCCCGCCTTGATCAGCGACTCGATGACGCGCTTGTTGCAGACCAGCGCGGGCACCTTGCGCAGGAAGTCCTTGAAGTCGGCGAAGCGGCCCTTCTCCTTGCGGGCGTTGATGATGCCGTCGACGACGTTGGCGCCCACGTTGCGGATGGCCGACAGGCCGAAGCGGATGTCGGTGCCGAGCGGGGTGAAGTCGAAGTCGGAGTCGTTGACGTCCGGCGGGTAGACCTTGATGCCCATCCGGCGGCACTCGTTGAGGTAGAGGGCCGACTTGTCCTTGTCGTCCTTGACCGACGACAGCAGCGCGGCCATGTAGGCGGCCGGGTAGTTGGCCTTGAGGTAGGCCGTCCAGTAGGACACCAGGCCGTAGCCGGCGGTGTGGGCCTTGTTGAAGGCGTAGTCGGAGAAGGGCAGCAGGATGTCCCACAGCGCCTTGACGGCCCCGTCGGAGAAGCCGTTGTCCTTCATGCCCTTCTCGAAGGTCACGAACTGCTTGTCCAGCTCGGACTTCTTCTTCTTGCCCATCGCCCGCCGCAGCAGGTCGGCGCCGCCCAGCGAGTAGTTGGCGACCTTCTGGGCGATGGCCATGACCTGCTCCTGATAGACGATCAGGCCGTAGGTCGTGGACAGGATCTCCTGGAGCGGCTCCTCCAGCTCCGGGTGGATCGGGGTGATCTCCTGCTGGCCGTTCTTGCGCAGGGCGTAGTTGGTGTGGGAGTTGGCGCCCATCGGGCCGGGGCGGTAGAGCGCGAGCGCGGCGGAAATGTCCTCGAAGTTGTCGGGGCGCATCAGCCGCAGCAGCGAGCGCATGCCGCCGCCGTCGAGCTGGAAGATGCCGAGCGTGTCGCCGCGGGCCAGCAGCTCGTAGGCCTTGCGGTTGTCGAGCGGCAGCTCGAGCAGGTCGATCTTCTCGCCGGTGGTGGCCTCGATCATCTTCAGGCAGTCGTCGATGATCGTGAGGTTGCGCAGGCCCAGGAAGTCCATCTTCAGCAGGCCGAGCGTCTCGCAGGTCGGATAGTCGAACTGCGTGATGATCGCGCCGTCGGAGTCGCGGCGCATGATCGGGATGTGGTCGGTCAGCACCTCGGAGGACATGATCACACCGGCGGCGTGCACGCCGGTCTGCCGGATCAGGCCCTCCAGGCCCTTGCCGAGGTCGATCGTCGCCTTGACGTCGACGTCCTCCTCGTAGAGCTTGCGCAGCTCGCCCGCCTCGGCGTAGCGGGGATGGTCGGGGTCGAAGATGCCCGACAGCGGGATGTCCTTGCCCATCACGGCGGGCGGGAAGGCCTTGGAGACCTTGTCGCCCAGCGCGTACGGGTAGCCCAGGACGCGGCCGGCGTCCTTGATCGCGGCCTTGGCCTTAATCGTCCCGAAGGTGGCGATCATGGCGACCTTGTCGGCGCCCCACTTCTCGGTGACGTAGCGGATCACGTCGCCGCGCCTGCGCTCGTCGAAGTCGATGTCGACGTCGGGCATGGAGACGCGCTCGGGGTTGAGGAACCGCTCGAAGATCAGGCCGTGCGGGATCGGGTCGAGGTCGGTGATGCCGAGCGCGTACGCCACCAGCGAGCCGGCCGCCGAGCCACGGCCGGGGCCGACGCGGATGCCGTTGTTCTTCGCCCACATGATGAAGTCGGCGACCACGAGGAAGTAGCTCGGGAAGCCCATCTGGATGATGACCCGCAGCTCGTTCTCCACCCAGGCGCGGTGCTCCTCGTCGACGCCCTCGGGGAAGCGGCGCTCCAGGCCCTTCCAGACCTCCTGGCGGAAGTATTCCTCCTCGGTCATCCCGTCGGGGATCGGGAAGGTCGGCATCAGGTTCTTGTATTCGAAGAACCCGGTCGTATCGACCCTCTCGGCCACCAGCAGGGTGTTACGGCAGCCCTCGGCCCACAGGTCGGAGGAGTCGACGGCGCGCATCTCGTCGGCGGACTTGATGTAGTAGCCGCTGCCGTCGAACCGGAACCGGTCGGGGTCGGACAGCTGCTTGCCGGTCTGGATGCAGAGCAGGGCGTCGTGGGAGGCGGCGTCGGACTCGTAGGTGTAGTGGGAGTCGTTGGTGACCAGGGGCGGGATGCCCAGCTCCTTGCTGATGCGGGTCAGCCCGTCGCGGACGCGGCGCTCGATGTCGAGGCCGTGGTCCATGATCTCCAGGAAGAAGTTCTCCTTGCCGAAGATGTCCTGGTATTTGGCGGCGGCCTTGAGCGCCTCGTCGTACTGGCCGAGCCGGAGCCGGGTCTGCACCTCGCCGGAAGGGCAGCCGGTGGTGGCGATGAGGCCGTCGGCGTGCTCGGCGAGGATCTCGGCGTCCATCCGCGCCCACTTGCGGACGAACCCCTCGGTGTAGGCGCGCGAGGACAGCCGCATCAGGTTGTGCAGGCCGGTCTTGTTGCGCGCCCAGATCGTCATGTGGGTGTAGTAGCCGCCGGCGGAGACGTCGTCCTTCCGCTGGTGCGGCTCGCCCCACAGCACCGGCTTCTTGTTGAAGCGCGACGCGGGCGCGACGTACGCCTCGATGCCGATGATCGGCTTGACGCCCGCGTTCGTCGCCTGCTTGTAGAAGTCGTAGGCGCCGTGCATGTTGCCGTGGTCGGTGATCGCGATCGCCGGCATGCCCAGCTCTCCGACCTGCTTGAACACCTGCTTCAGCCGCGCGGCACCGTCGAGCATCGAGTACTCGGTGTGGACGTGCAGATGGACGAACGAGTCGCTGGACGACATGGAGCGGCGCCTCCCGGTCTGAGACGTGTGATGTTCGCTCCGACTCTAGTGGTCCCCGCCGACACTCCGGGCGCGGCACGGAACGGCGTGCCGGTCAGTCCGGCGGGGTGAGGCGGGCCATGTCCGCGGCGGAGAGCCGCAGCGCGCCCGCCGCCATGTTCTCGGCCAGGTGGTCCGGGTTCCCGGTGCCGGGGATGGCCGGCACGTGCGGCCCATGCCCTGCTCGCCGCAGGCCCGCAGAACTCCCGCTGGGCGGCCGGCGCCCCGGCGCCGAAGGCGTTCTGCACGCGGACCACCGGCGCCTCGGCGAGCTGCGCGGGAGTGACGTTGGACAGGCCGAGGTGGCGGACGAGACCGGCGTCGCGCAGGGCGGCCAGGGCGGCGAAGTGCCCGGCGATCGAGCCGGTCCGGTGGCTGGGCGGGACGCGGAGGTTGACCACGTCCAGGTGGTCGCGGCCCAGCCGGCGCAGGTTCTCCTCGACCTGGCCGCGGAGCTGCCCGGGGGCGGCCCAGGTCCACTCGCCGGACGGGGTGCGGCCCGGCCAGACCTTGGTGGCGATGACCAGATCGTCCGGGTAGGGGGCGAGCGCCCGGCTGATCAGCTCGTCGGCGGAGGAGTGCCGCGAGAAGCAGAAGGCGGCGGTGCCGATGTGATTCACGCCGAGCTCGACCGCGCGGCGCAGCACGGCGATCGAGCGGCCGCGGTCGCGCGGCGTTCCCAGGTCGAAGGCGGCGCTGCCGGTCAGGCGCATCGCGCCGAAGCCGATCCGGCCCACGGTCAGGTCGCCGTGGGTGCGTGGTCATGGGCGCCTCACGTCCTCATGGGGTCCGGGCATGAGAAAGGCCTCCCCGGCGGACGTGCGTCCGCGCCGGAGAGGCTCAGGCGATCACCGGCATTCTCCCGGGGTCCGGTCAAATCGCTGTGACCGTACGAAGACCTCTGATCTACCCTCGGAGACGGAATCCGCG
The DNA here is from genome assembly GCF_040675175.1 of Nonomuraea sp. NPDC049649. Lineage (NCBI taxonomy): Bacteria > Bacillati > Actinomycetota > Actinomycetes > Streptosporangiales > Streptosporangiaceae > Nonomuraea > Nonomuraea sp. NPDC049649. The sequence continues at coordinate 98,027 of NZ_JBFAOH010000005.1, read as the reverse complement.
AGTCTCGGGGGAGGTCACGCTGGTGGTGGCGAGGAAGGCCGCCGGTGTCGTCACGGCGGTGCTGCTGGGTGTGGCGGTGGCGGTGGCGGGGCTGCCGGCGGGCGTCTACACCTGGCTCGCCTGCGCGCTGCTGGACGCCGGCTGCCCGGCGACCGGCGAGCCCGCGGGGCGGCTCCCCCAGGTGACCCGGCTGAGCGCCGCCGAGGTCGCGCTCGGCGGCGCGTACGTGGCGCTGGGCGACTCCTTCTCGTCCGGCGAGGGCGTCTACCGGCACGGGGACGCGCCGATCAACGACGGCGCCGACCGGTGCCACCGCGCCGAGGGCTCGTACGTGCCGCTCGTGGCGGGCGCTCACCCGTTCGGCGGCGGCACGGGCTTCTGGGCGTGCAGCGGCGCGACCACCCGGCAGCTGCTGCGCGGCCAGCACGGCCACCGGCCGCAGATCGAGCGGATCGGCGCCGACACGAGCCTGGTGACGCTGAGCATCGGCGGCAACGACGCCGGGTTCGCCCCGGTGCTCACCGAGTGCATCGTCAAGCTCCCGTGGTCGTCTGCCTGCGTCGACCAGGACGCCGAGGTGCGGCGGCGGATCGGGGAGCTGCGCGGCAGCATCCGGACCGTGCTGTCGGAGATCAGGACGCGCGCCCCGGAGGCCAGGGTGCTGCTGCTCGGCTACCCGCGCCCGTTCCCCGCCTCGCCGTCGGAGCGGGTGAACAACCTCGGCGCCGACGACCAGCGCTGGCTGAACAGGATGACCGAACGGATCAACGAGGTGGTGCGCGAGGTGGCGGGCGAGTACGACCGGGCCATCGCCGCCTTCGGCGGGCCGGGAAGCGTCGAGTACGTGGACGCGTACGACGCCTTCGACGGCCACGAGGTCGGCCGGCCGCGCCCGTACCTCAACGGGCTGATCCTGAACGTGAAGGAGCTGACGGCGGACCCGCGCAGCTTCCACCCGACCGCCGAGGGCTACCGCCGCCTGGCGGAGCTGATCAACGAGCAGATCAAGGCGGGCCCCGGCCGCCCGATGAACAACTTCCTCGTCAACATGCCCTGACCGCTCGTGTCCCCGCCGGGCCCGCCTCGACGACCTCGGGCCTCACCCGGTCATGTCCTCCTCCGCCAGGTGCAGGCCCGCCTCGATGACCGCGTTCATGACGGGAGCCAGCCGGGCCTCGCCCAGCGCGGGCGCCCGCTCGGCCATCCGGGCCACCAGGGCGCGCTCGCGGGCCAGGTCGCGGCCCGCGAAGCCGCCGACGGGCTTGAGGCGCTGCACGCGGCCCGCGAGGGCGGCGCGGCGCTCCAGGAGGGTGGCCAGGGCGGCGTCCACCCGGTCGATCGCCTGGCGGCACTCGGCCAGCGTGGCCGGGGCCTCCGGGCGCAGCAGCGCGCCGACGAGGGTGACCGCCTCCTCCGCCTCGGGCCGGCCATCGGGGGACACGATCAGCCCGTCGGCGCCCGCGGCGACGGCCGCCGCCGACAGGCCCGGGTGGGCGGTGACGTCCGCCAGCACGGGCCGTCCCGACACGGTGCGGGCCCGGCTCAGCAGCCCCAGGTCGGCGTGCTCGCAGAGGATCACCTGGGCGCCGGCCTCGGCGGCGCAGTAGTCGGCCACGCCCAGCCACTCCTCCAGGGTGGCCGCGGGGTGGCGCTCCACCACCACCGGCAGTCCCAGCCCCGCCGCCGCGCGTACCAGCGGGATGTCCCTGGTCCACGCGCCGCCGACGATCACCCCCTGGGCCCGGGCGGCGATGGCGGGCAGGTCGGCGGCGCTCGCGGGCTCGGCGAGCGTGACGGCGGCGGGCAGGGCCGCGCCGGGGTCGCGCAGGCTCACCCGGTCGCTGATCACCACGGCGGGCCCGTCGCCCACGGGATGACCGCCCAGCGTGACCACGTGGCGTTCCAAGGTCGATGACATCTCGGCTCCCCAGTCGGCCGGCTCACCGGGAGCCGGCAAGAAACGAGAAAAGGCAGAGACCAGGTGTCTCTGCCTTCAGTGCCGGCTCCGGGTGGTCGCTAGCGGACGACCGGCTCTTCCGGAGCCGGCTCGGTAAACACGTAGCGACACGTCATGTTCGTACTTTACACCCCTCACTCCACCTAGTGGGACGGGCTTCTCGTATGTCGGACTGTCTCTGCGGCGAGTCGCCGTTGATCCCTCGCTATGGGAGTATTTCTTGGCCTAGAGGGAGGGTTTGAGGCCGTTGATGTCGGATCACAAGCGGGGCGGGCGCCGCATCGCCGGTCGGTACCAGCTACAGGAACCCATCGGCAAGGGCGGCATGGGCATCGTCTGGCGAGCCCACGACGAGCTTCTCGACCGCGCCGTCGCCGTCAAGGAAGTCAGGTACGCGGCCGCTCTGGGCGACGAGGTCCAACTCCTCAACCGCAGGACGATGCGCGAGGCCAGGGCCGCCGCACGGTTCGAGCACCCCAACGTGATCGTCGTGCACGACGTGATCGAGGAGGACGGCCGCCCCTGGATCGTCATGCAGCTCGTCCAGTCACGCTCCCTGGGCGCCGTGATCAAGCAGGACGGGCCGCTGCCGCCCAGACGGGTGGCCGAGATCGGCCTGGCCGTGCTCGACGCGCTGCACCGCGCCCACGAGGCGGGGGTGCTCCACCGCGACGTCAAACCCGAGAACGTGCTGCTGGCCGACGACGGCCGGGTGGTGCTGACCGACTTCGGCATCGCCACGCTGGAGACCGAGACGCAGCTGACGGTGACCGGCCTGGCCGGCACGCCCGCGTTCATCGCGCCCGAGCGGCTCAAAGGACTGCCCGCGCGGCGCGAGTCCGACCTGTGGTCGCTGGGCGCCACGCTCTACACCGCGGTGGAGGGCCGCTCGCCGCACGAACGCGGCAACGCGCTGGCCACCATGCACGCCGTCCTCACCGACGAGCCCGACCCCGCCACCAAAGCCGGTCCGCTGGCACCCGTGATCGCCGGGCTGCTGGCCAAGGAGCCGGTGCAGCGGCTCACGTACGAGGAGACGGAGCGGCTGCTGCGGCAGACGATCGCGGCCCCCGCCGAGCCGCCCGCGCCGCGCACGGCGAAGATGCCCCGGGTCCAGCCGGTCGAGGACGACATGCCGACCGACCCCAACCTGATGCCGGTGCCGCCGCCGCGTCCCGCCCCCGCACCCGTGCGGCAGCCCCTGCAGTCGCCCGCGCCGCTCCCCGAGACCGGCGCGCGCATCAAACCCGCCGCCGAGCCGACCACGCCGTCCCCCGCCGACGAGTCCACGATGGACGCCGACTCGGCCGGCAGGCGCCAGGCGCTGCCGGTGATCTCCGCCCTGACCGCGGTGATCCTGGTCGCCGTCGTCGGCGGATATCTCGGCCTGCGCTCGATCCCGGAGGAGACCTCCGCGAGCGGGCCCCGCACGGCGGCCGCGAGCACCAACGAGCCGACCGGTCAGCCGACGGCCGAGCCGACCGCCGAGGCGACCACGGGGGGCAAGACCGAGGCGCCGCCGAGCACCACCCCTGCGGAGTCCCCGTCCCCCAGCCCCACTCCCACGCCCAGCAAGACCACCGTCACCCTGCCCCCGGGCTGGAAGTGGTACAAGGACAAGCAGCTCGACTTCACCATGGCGCTCCCGAAGGGCTGGGACGTCTACAAGCGCGAGGGCTCCCAGGTCTTCTTCCGCGGCCCCGGCGCCGGCTCGAACGCGTTCGTCTCGGTCGACCGGGCCAAGAAGCCCGGCAAGGACCCGGTGAAGGACTGGCGGCGGCAGGAGAAGACCGCCAAGTACGGGTTCGGCGGCTACCAGCTCATCGACATCAAGGCGGTCGACTACCAGAAGGCCGCCGCCGACTGGGACTTCACCTGGAACACCAACACCGGCAAGACGAGGGTCCGCAACCGGGGGTTCATCACGGAGAACGGCCGCGGCTACGCGATCTACTGGCACAACCTGGCGAGCCGCTGGAAGAAGGACTACCACTACTTCGAGACGTTCTGCGCGACCTTCAGACCCGAACGTTAGGCTTCCTGAAGTGGACAGGCAGGTCGGCAGCCGTTACCGCCTCGTCGAGCCGCTCGGTGAGGGCGGCATGGGCGTGGTCTGGCGTGCCTACGACGAGCTGCTCGACCGTACGGTGGCGATCAAGGAGGTCCGCTACAGCGGCGTCGGCGACGAGCAGCGGGCCGAGCTCAACCGCCGGACGATCCGGGAGGCCAGGGCCGCCGGCCGGCTGGACCACCCGTCGGTGGTGGTCATCCACGACGTCGTCGAGGAGGACGGGCGGCCGTGGATCGTCATGCAGCTCGTCCGGTCCCGCTCGCTGGCCGAGGCGATCCGCGCGGACGGGCCGCTGCCGGTGCCTTGGGCGGCGGAGATCGGCGCGCGGGTGCTCGACGCGCTCCGCGCCGCGCACGCCACCGGGGTGCTGCACCGCGACGTCAAACCCGAGAACGTGCTGCTGGCCGACGACGGCCGGGTGGTGCTGACCGACTTCGGCATCGCCACGCTGGAGTCGGAGGCGGGGCTGACGGCGACGGGCAGCCTCGTGGGCACGCCCTCGTACATGCCTCCCGAGCGGCTGAACGGCGAGCAGGCCCGGCCGGAGTCCGACCTGTGGTCGCTGGGGGCGACGCTGTACGCGGCGGTGGAGGGCAGGCCGCCGTTCCGGCGCGACTCCTGGGCGATGACGGTGGCGGCGGTGCTGCGCGACCCGCTCGAACCGCCCCGCCGGGCCGGGGCGCTCACGCCGGTCATCATGGGCTGGCTGCAACGTGACCCGGCCGCCCGCATGCCCGCCGGCCAGGCCGCCCACCTCCTCCAGACCGCCGCCCGCGACGGCTCGGGGCCTCATGCCTCGCCGCCGCACGGTGCCATGCCCCACGGGACCTCCTCCCCGTACGGACGATCCGGCCCTTCTTACCCGCCGCCGCCCAACCCCGGCACCATGCCCCAGGCACCGCACGGGGCGGGCGGCTGGGGGCCCGGACCGTACGGGACGGCGCCGCAGGGGCCGGGCCGGAAGCTGTGGGCTCCGCTGGCGGCGGCGGTGGCCGCGGTCGTCCTGCTGGGAGCCGGTGGCGTGTGGCTCCTGACCCGGGCGGCGGACGAGGCGGGCGTGGCGGCCCGGGGGCGGACGCCCGCGTCCTCGGACGGCCCCGGGTCACGCGGGGACTCCACCCCGGACGCGAGGGGAGACCAGACCCGCGGCCCGGACGGGGACGACAGAGCGACCACTCCGGCGGACGGCGGGAAAGCGAGCACCCCGGCCGGGAACGACAGGACGACGCCTGCCGACGACGGCAAGAAGACGGCCGGCGCCCGCCAGGTTCCGGACGGATGGCGGACGCACCGGGTCAAGGCCGGCGGGTTCTCGGTCGCCAGGCCGACCGGCTGGCGCGTGGTCAAGAACCCGCGGCGCGACAGCGTCACCATCTCAGGCCCCGGCACCCCCGGCAGCATGATCATCGAGTGGACGGTCCCGGAACGCGACCACGCGACCCCGGCCGACCACTGGAAGGCGCTGGAGCGGGAGATCCTGAGCAAGGGCGAGTTCCCCGGCTACCGGCGGATCGCCATCCGCGCGCTCGAGTACCAGGGCCGCCCGGCCGCCGACTGGGAGTTCACCCGCACCCGCGACGGCACCAGGATCCGCGTGATCAACCGCGGGTTCACCACCGCCGGCGGCCGCCCGTACGCGCTCTACTGGGAGACCACCGCCGACCGCTGGGCGCGTGACAAGCGCTACTTCGAGACGTTCGCGGCCACGTTCCGGCCAGAGCCGTGAGCGGGCAGCCTCAGGAACGGGCCCGCTTCTGGCGGCATCCGGCGGTGCCGGAGGTGGACCTGCTCAAGGCGCACTACGTCACCCACCGGTTCTCGCGCCACGTGCACGAGGGGTACGCGATCGGGGTCATCCTCGACGGGGTGGAGGAGTTCGAGTACCAGGGCAGCCTGTGGCGGGCGGCGGCGGGCGAGGTGGTGCTGGTCAACCCGGAGTCGGTGCACACGGGCCAGGCCGGTGTCGAGGACGGGTGGGCGTACCGGATGCTGTACCCGTCGGTGGCGGCGGTCGGCGAGGTGGCGGCCGAGCTGGGCCTGTCGTACGGCACCCCGTACTTCTCCGAGCAGGTGGTGCGCGACCCGGAGGTGGCGGCGCTGCTGGAGCGGGCGCACCAGGCGACCGAGCGCGGCGACGACCTGGCGGCGTCGACGCTGACGCGCACGCTGTTCGGGCGGCTGCTGACCCGGCACGCGGCGCGGCGCCCGTCGGTGCGGCTGTCCCCGGAGGGGCGGCGGGCGGTGCGGCAGGCGGTGGAGGTGCTGCACGAGCGGCTGATCGCTCCGCCGACGCTGGACGAGCTGGCGCGGACGGTGGACGCCCGGCCGTTCCCGCTGCTGCGGGCGTTCAAGGCGGCGACGGGGCTGCCGCCGCACGCGTACCTGAACTCGCTGCGGGTCCGGCAGGCGCGGCGGCTGCTGCGCTCGGGTGTGCCGCCCGCGGAGGTGGCCGCCGAGGTGGGCTTCACCGACCAGGCCCATCTGAGCCGCCACTTCAAGCGCGCCGTCGGGGTTCCCCCGGCCGCCTATCAGCGGGCCGCAGGATCGTACAAGAAACGTCCATAACCTGCGCATATCCTCGTATCCCATGGAACAGACGACACTCCGTTCCGCCGCCATCCGGGACGGTCTGGGTGTGGGTCTGGCCGTCGGGCTGTCCGGCGTCGCCTTCGGCGCCGCGGCGGTCACGGCCGGGCTCACCGTGCCTCAGGCGTGCGTGCTGAGCCTGCTGGCGTTCACGGGGGCCTCGCAGTTCGCGTTCGCGGGCGCGGTGGGGGCGGGCGGGGACCTGCTCTCGGCCGCGTCCGGAGCGCTGCTGCTCGGCGCCAGGAACACGCTGTACGGGCTGCGCATGGCAGACGTGCTGCGGGTGCGCGGAGCGCGGAAGCTGGCCACGGCGCAGGGGGTCATCGACGAGACGACCGCGGTCGCCCTCGCCCAGCCGACCCACGCGGCGGCCAGGGCGGGCTTCTTCACCACGTTCGCCGCCATCTACGTGGGCTGGAACGTGACGACGCTGCTGGGCGCGATCGGCACCAGCTCGCTCGGCGACCCGGGGATGCTGGGGCTGGACGTGGTGGGTCCCGCCACGTTCCTGGCGATCCTGTGGCCGCGGCTGAGGGACAGCGCCGAGCTGCGCTGGCTGGCGGCGGGCGGGCTGGCGATCGCGCTGGCGGCCACCCCGTTCTTCCCGCCGGGCGTGCCGGTGCTGCTGGCGGCCGTGGCGGTGCTGGTAGTGATGCTGCGATGACGGCGCTGTGGTGGGCCATCGCCGTGGTGGGCCTGGGGTGTTACGCGCTCAAGCTGCTGGGGCTCGCCGCGCCGCGGCAGGTGCTCGACCATCCGGTGGTGAGCCGGTTCGCCGAGCTGGTGCCGGTGGCGCTGCTGGCCGCGCTCATCGGGGTGCAGATGTTCACGCATGACGGCGCGCTGGCGTTCGACCTGGCCCGCACGGCCGGTCTCGGCGCCGCGATCGTGGCGTTGCTGCTGCGCGCTCCGTTCCTGGTGGTGCTGGCCGCGGCGGCGGCCGTGACGGCGGTTGCCCGGGTGTTTCTGGGGTAGTCGCCCCGCATGTCCGATTCTGCGGGGATTGTTGGTGGCCGCTACCGGCTGGTGAGGACGATCGGGCGTGGCGGCATGGGCACCGTCTGGCAGGCCCATGACGAGGTGCTCGGCCGGGACGTGGCCGTCAAGGAGGTTCTCCCGCCCCCGGATCTGACCGGACCCGAACGTGACGTGTTCACCGTGCGGACCTTCCGCGAGGCGCGGGCGGCCGGCCGGGTCGCCCACCCGTGCGTGGCCGCCGTCTACGACGTGCTGGAGGAGCACGGGCACCCGTGGATCGTCATGCAGCTCGTCCGGTCGCGGACGCTGGGCGAGCTGGTGCGCGAGGACGGGCCGATGCCGCCCGCCAAGGCCGCCACCATCGGACTGCAGCTGCTGGAGGCGCTGCGCGCCGCGCACGCGGCCGGGGTGCTGCACCGGGACGTCAAGCCGGACAACGTGCTGCTGACGGAGGACGGCCGGGCGGTGCTGACCGACTTCGGGATCGCCACCACCGAGGACGAGGCGCCGGTCACCAGGACCGGCATCCTGATCGGCACCCCGGCCTTCATGGCTCCGGAGCGGGCGGCGGGCGGCGCCGCCGAGGCCGCCTCGGACCTGTGGTCGCTGGGCGTGACCCTGTACGTCGCGGTGGAGGGCCACTCGCCCTTTCACCGGTCGAACGCGCTGGCCACGCTCAGCGCGGTCATGCACGCCGAGCCCGCGCCGCTGGCCCGGGCGGGCGTGCTGGCCCCGGTGCTGCTGGGGCTGCTGCGGAAGAACCCGGCCGAGCGGATGACGGTGGAGGAGGCCGAGCAGCGGCTCACGGCGATCATCCGGGGCATCGGGCCGGAGCCGACCGGGCCGGTGCCCCTCGCGGAGGTGGACGGCTCCGGTGCTATCCCGGCGCAGGCGGTGCCGGGCAGGCGCAGGCAGCCGCTGCTCGCGCTGGGGGTGGGCGCGCTCGTCACGGCCCTGGTCACGGGCGGCGCGGCCTGGTGGTCGCACCGGCCGGCCGAGACGTCGGGCCCGCAGGTCCGCCCGCCGGCGGTGGTGCACACACCCGAGCAGTCCGCGCCCGCCTCCGCCCCTCCTGCCAGCACCGGTCCCGAACACGGCACCGGCCGCGAAGCCGGAGCCGAACACGAGGGCACGACCGGACGCGAGAGCGGAACCAGGCGCGAGGCCCGCGACCCACGGCGCGGCGGCTCGCCTCCCACCCGTGAATCCGCACGCCAGGACACCAGGGCCCCCACCCAGGAGAAGAAGCCGGAGAAACCGGCCAAGTCCCCCGGACCCTCCCCGCCGGAGCCGGACGAGGACGCGCCGGGCCAGGTCGAACCGTCAGGCGGCGGCGCGCGGGCTCAGCACTTCCACGCTTGGGACTGACGCTCAGGACTCCGCGCGTACGATGTCGAGCGCCTTCTGCAGGTCGTCCGGGTAGTCGGTGCTGAACGACACCCTTTCGCCCGTCGACGGGTGCTCGAAGGAGAGGGCGACCGCGTGCAGCCACTGCCGGGTGACGCCCAGCCGGGCGGCGAGCGTCGGGTCGGCGCCGTACAGCAGGTCCCCCACGCACGGGTGGCGCAGCGCGGCCATGTGGACCCGGATCTGGTGGGTGCGCCCGGTCTCCAGGTCGATGTCGAGCAGCGACGCCGCCCGGAACGCCTCGATGGTGTCGTAGTGGGTGATGGACGGCTTGCCCCCGGCGACCACCGCGAACCTGCCGTCGCCCGACGGGTGACGGTCGATGGGGGCGTCGATCGTACCCCTGAAGGGGTCGGGATGGCCCTGCACCAGCGCGTGGTAGCGCTTGTCGACGGTGCGTTCGCGGAAGGCGCGCTTGAGGTGGGAGTAGGCGTGCTCGCTCTTGGCGACGACCATCGCGCCGGTGGTGTTGGCGTCGAGCCGGTGCACGATGCCCTGACGCTCGGCGGCGCCGCTGGTGGCGATCGTGTGACCCGCGCCGAGCAGCCCGCCGAGCACGGTGGGGCCGGTCCAGCCGACGGTGGGGTGGGCGGCCACCCCGATCGGCTTGTTGACCACGACGATGTCGTCGTCCTCGTAGACCACCCGCATGCCGGGCACCGGCTCGGCGACCGGCATCGGGGTGGTGACCGGGGGCGGGAGCGTGACGTCCAGCCAGGCTCCGGCGCGCACCCGGTCGGACTTGGCCGGCTGCTCGCCGTCGACCAGCACGTCGCCGGCGGCGATCAGCTCGGCCGCGCGGGTGCGGGAGAAGCCGAACATCCGCGACAGCGCGGCGTCGAGCCGCTCCCCCTCCAGCCCGTCAGGCACGGGCAGGCTACGCCGCTCGGTCACTCTTGCCCTCCCTCGTCCCGTCGATCTGGTAGCCGCGCCAGGCCAGGATCACGGCCAGGACTCCGCCGCACACGATGGCCGAGTCGGCCACGTTGAACAGCGGGAAGTGGCCGATGACCGGGAAGTTGCCCGGCAGCACCTCGACGAAGTCGACGACGTGGCCCTGGAACTGCGTCGGCCGTCCGAACCCGGAAGGGTAGCGCAGCAGCCGGTCGGTGAGGTTGCCGAGCGCGCCGCCGAGCAGCAGGCCCAGCGTGATCGCCCACGGCATGCTCGCCAGCTTGCGCGCGGTGCGGATGATGGCGGCCACCACTCCCGCGGCGATCAGGGTGAAGACGAACGTCATCCCGGTGCCGATGCTGAAAGCGGCACCGGGATTGAAGATCACCCTGAACTGGAGGACGCCGGGGATCACCACCAGCGGCGGCTCCCCCTCCAGCGTCTCCAGCACCACGGCCTTGGTGACGACGTCGGCCACGTAGATGATGGCCGCGAGGGAGGCGAGGACGGTGACGACGCGGCGGCGCCGCCCGCCCTCCGCTACCGGCGTTCCTCCCTCTGCTTGCACGTCACGCACAGCGTCGCCCGTGGGAACGCCTGAAGGCGTTCCTTGCCGATCGGCTTGTGGCACGATTCGCACACTCCATAGGTCCCTGCGTCGATCCTGGCGATCGCACGTTCGTTCTGCGCGACCAGGTCGCGTGCATTCAGGGTAAGGGCGATCTCGCGTTCCCGCTCGTACGTCTTGGCGCCGGCGTCCGCCGGATCGTCGCCCGCGCCCTGAGTGACGTCGCCGGAGGCGATCTCGTCCTCGTGGCGGGCGATGGCGGCGTTGAGCTCGTCGACCTCGGCCTTCAGCCTGCCGCGTACCTCTGCCAGCTCTTCTTCCGACCACATCGACGGGGTCGGGGTCTGCGTGACTGCCGCCATGGTTGCCTCCAGGTTGGGCAGGGCTGATCTTTAGCTGATCAAGGCCGTTGATAGTGCGGGCAGCCTAGGTTCCTTGATAACGGAACGGCAAACGACCCGCCGGATGGATTACCCCTCCCGTACTATCCCGCCTCGCTCTTCTAACTCCTGCGCAGGCGACTCCATTCCCACAAATTTGTCGCTTGCAGGACATCTCCCCCTTGCCGGTGGCGGCGCGGTGAAACGTGGAAGCTTCAGTCCCCGCTCTGCGTTAAGGTGTGAAGCTGCAAGGCGTTGATGGGGCCCTCCCCCGTCCTGCTGAGGACGCGCGGAGGGGCATCGCCCCGGAGCCGCCGGAAGAACGGCTCGATCGAGCTCATTAGACCCGGCAGCAGCCAAATGAAGAGGGTCTCACTCGCTGAGGCCAAGGAGGGTGGTACCGCGGGGCCGGTCTCGGCTTCGTCCCTTCGCGCACTGTCTGCCGGTTCTGGACAACGCGTGGAGGTCACGCCCGACATGTCTTCGCCATCGTTCCGCTCCCTTCCCGCGCAGGTCGACCTGCCCGCGCTTGAGCGTGAGGTCCTGGACCGCTGGCGCGACGGGAAGATCTTCGAGCGTTCCGTCCAGCAGAACGAGGGCAACCCGACCTGGGTGTTCTACGAGGGCCCGCCCACCGCCAACGGCGTGCCCGGCGTCCACCACGTCGAGGCCCGCGTCTTCAAGGACATCTTCCCCCGCTACAAGTCGATGCGCGGCTACAGCGTGCCGCGCAAGGCCGGCTGGGACTGCCACGGCCTGCCCGTCGAGGTCGCCGTGGAGAAGGAGCTCGGTCTCTCCGGCAAGAAGGACATCGAGTCCTACGGGATCGCCGAGTTCAACGCCCGCTGCCGTGAGTCGGTGCTGCGCCACGTCGACGCGTTCGAGCAGCTCACCGAGCGGATGGGCTACTGGATCGACCTGTCGACCGCCTACCGGACGATGGACCCGGCCTACATCGAGGCCGTCTGGTGGTCGCTGAAGGTCATCTTCGACAAGGGCCTGCTGTTCCGCGACTTCCGGATCACTCCTTACTGCCCGCGCTGCAGCACCGGGCTGTCCGACCACGAGCTGGGCCAGCCGGGCGGCTACGAGACCGTCTCCAGCCCGTCGGTGTACGTGCGGATGCCGGCGACCTCGGGGCCGCTGGCCGAGCTGGGCGCCAAGTTGCTCATCTGGACGACCACGCCGTGGACGCTGGTGTCCAACACCGCCGTGGCCGTCCACCCGGACGTGACCTACGTGGCCGCCCGCACCGGCGACGGCGAGGTGCTGGTGGTGGCCGAGCCGCTGCTGGCCCAGGTGCTCGGCGAGGACGCCACGGAGGTGGCCCGCTTCACCGGCCGCGAGCTGGAGCACACCACCTACGAGCGCCCGTTCGAGCTGGTCGACATCCCCGACGCCCACTACGTGGTGCTCGGCGACTACGTGACCGTCGAGGACGGCACCGGCCTGGTCCACCAGGCCCCCGCGTTCGGCGCCGACGACCTCACGGTGATCAAGAAGTACGGGATGCCGGTGGTCAACCCGGTCGGCCCCGACGGGTGCTTCCTGGACGACGTGCCCCTGGTGGGCGGGGTGTTCTTCAAGGACGCCGACGAGCGGCTCACCGACGACCTGCGCGAGCGCGGCCTGCTCTTCCGCGGCGGCCACTTCGAGCACAGCTACCCGCACTGCTGGCGCTGCCACACGCCGCTGCTCTACTACGCGCTGCCGTCCTGGTACATCCGCACCACCGCGGTCAAGGACCAGCTGCTGGAGGAGAACGCCAAGACCAACTGGTTCCCCGACACGATCAAGTGGGGCCGCTACGGCGAGTGGCTGCGCAACAACGTCGACTGGTCGCTGTCGCGCTCCCGCTACTGGGGCACGCCGCTGCCGCTCTGGGTCTGCTCGGCCGACGAGTCCCACGTGACCTGCGTCGGCTCGCTGGCGGAGCTGGGCGAGCTGGCCGGCCGCGACCTGTCGGCGCTCGACCCGCACCGGCCGTTCGTGGACGACGTGACCTTCCCCTGCCCGACCTGCTCCGCCGAGGCCCGCCGGGTGCCCGACGTGATCGACGCCTGGTACGACTCGGGCTCGATGCCGTTCGCCCAGTGGGGCAAGCCCGGCAAGCCGGAGGGCGTCTACCCCGCACAGTTCATCTGCGAGGCGACCGACCAGACGCGCGGCTGGTTCTACTCGCTGATGGCCGTGGGGACGCTCGTGTTCGGGCAGTCCTCGTACGAGAACGTGCTCTGCCTCGGGCTGATCCTGGCCGAGGACGGGCGCAAGATGAGCAAGCACCTCGGCAACGTGCTGGAGCCGCTGCCGCTGATGGAGCAGCACGGCGCCGACGCGCTGCGCTGGTTCATGGCCTGCGCGGGCTCGCCCTGGTCGGCCCGCCGGGTCGGCCACGGCGCGCTGGAGGAGATCGTCCGCAAGGTCCTGCTGACCTACTGGAACACCGCCTCCTTCTTCACCCTCTACGCCAATGCCGAGGAGTGGTCCCCGGCCGACCTGGCGTCGGCGCCGCCCGCGGCCGACCGGCCGCTGCTCGACCGGTGGGCGCTGGCCGAGCTGCACCGCACGGTCGCCGAGGTGACGGCCGCGCTGGACGTCTACGACACCCAGCGGGCCGGGCGCAGGCTGTCGGAGTTCCTCGACGACCTGTCCAACTGGTACGTGCGCCGCTCGCGCCGCCGGTTCTGGCAGGGGTCGCGGGAGGCGTTCGCCACCCTGTACGAGTGCCTGGAGACGGTGACCCGGCTGCTGGCGCCGCTCACGCCGTTCGTCACCGACTACCTGTGGGACGTGCTGCGCGCCGGCGACCAGCCGTCCTCGGTCCACCTGACCGCCTGGCCGGAGGTCCGCCAGGACCTGCTGAACCCGGAGCTGTCGGAGCAGATGGCGCTGGTGCGGCGGCTGGTGGAGCTGGGCCGCTCGGCCCGTGCCTCCTCCGGCGTGAAGACCCGCCAGCCGCTCCGCCGCGCCCTGGTGGGGGCGCAGGGCTGGCCGGCGCTGCCGGGCGAGCTGCGTGACCTGATCGCGGACGAGCTGAACGTCCAGGCCCTGGAGGACATGTCGGGCTTCAGCGCCGACCTGGTCTCCTACACGGTCAAGCCGAACTTCCGGGCGCTGGGCAAGCGGTTCGGGCCGCAGACCAAGCTGGTGGCCGCCGCGGTGGGCGCGGCCGACCCGGCGTCGGTGGCGCGGACGCTCCGCTCGGGCGAGAGCGTGACGCTGGAGGCCGGGGAGCTGGGCGAGGTGACGCTCGGCCCCGACGAGGTGATCGTCACCGAGCAGCCGCGCTCCGGCTGGGCGGTCGAGACGGGCGCCTTCGACACCGGCACCGGCGAGACGGTGGCGCTCGACCTGGAGCTGGACGACGCGCTGCGCCGGGCCGGGCTGCTGCGCGAGGTGATCCGCCTGGTGCAGGAGGCCCGCAAGGCGACGGGCCTGTCCATCACCGACCGGATCTCCCTGTGGTGGCGCGCCGACGGCGACGACCTGGCCACGGCGCTGCGCGAGGGCGGCCAGACGGTCGCGGACGAGGTCCTGGCGACGTCGGTCACGGAAGGCGAGGAGCCCGGCCTTCCGGCGCACACCGACGCCGACCTCGGCCTCACCTTCCAGCTCCGCCGCGCCTGACCGCCCGGGACGTCCCCGCCTCTGGGACCCGACTGGTCACTTGGGACATCCCGGGCCGGCCAGTCATCCGGGGTTTCCCCCGTCTGCCCGTCCGGCGGGGGCACCCCCACGGGCCGGTCAGATCTCCACGGAGCCGCCGACGGGCAGGCGCCGGAACTCGGCGTCTGCCCCCTGCACCAGCAGCGTCGGCACCTCCACCACGGTCAGCGCGTCACCGGGGTGGAACACCTCCCCGTCGACCAGGAACCCCACGTTGTCGACCGGCGGCACGTCGGGATGGCTGACGTGGTGCTTCTCCCCCACGACCGTCATCCGGAACCCGGCGACGTCCAGCACGTCCCCGTCCTCCACCACCCGTACCCGGTCCCCGAACTCCGTCAGGTGGCGTGCCACCCCCGGACAGGTGTAGACGGGCAGGCCGGGATGCTCACGCAGGCGGCCGGCGTCGAAGTGCTCGTGCGTGATCAGCACCGCCTCGGCGCCCTCCAGCGCCTCCGGTTCGGGCGTCATCGCCCCAGGATCGACGACCAGGGCTCTGGAGTGCTTTTCCAGACGTACGCAGGCGTGACCGTACTTGGTCATCCTCATCGCCTCATTCTGCCGTCCGCCCGGTCCGGCCGCGCGATCGTGCGATCATGCGAAGGCGACGCCCGCACCCGCCCGATCAGTGAGTAACCGGCGCCCAGGGGCGACGCAAGACGTCCGGCATGCCCACCGCGCAGTCCGGGGGCAACCCTGTCGAGGTGAAGAGGTGAGGTCAGCCGACGGTCTGGCGGTCGAGCTGGCAGACGGAGCAGGCGGTCAGACCGGCGTCCTCCGCCTGGCTGAGGGTCATGGTCTCCACGTCCACGCCGACCGCCCCCTTGATCAACGGGCAGTCGACGGTGTGGTGGCGACGGGTGCCGACGATGACCTTGACCGTCCTGGCCCGCTTCGCCTCGGCGGCGTCGCCCTTCTCAGCGGGCTCGCGGTCCTTCTTGCCTCCGGAGTCCGGCTTACCACCGGGCGCGGTCCTGCCGTTCTCCGCCTTCGGGCCGCTGTCACGAGGAGTGGCACCCTTGGACTGCCCGGCCGAGGGCTCCGGCCGCTTTCCGCCCTTGGCGGGTGAGGCGGGCTCGAACAGGGAGCGTGTCCTGACAGTCTCCCCAGCGCCGGACGAGGACTCCCCCTCCGAAGACCCGGGCTTGCCCTGGGCGGAACCCTGGGTAGACGGGCCGGAAGACCCCTTCGCGCCACCCTCAGGCTTGTCGTCACGGGACGCAGGCCGCTCACGACCGGAAGAGCCTGCCCCGGAAGCGGCGCCTCCGGGCTTGGCACCACCCTGTCCAGGGCGGTCCTGCCCGGAGGAGGCCGCCTTGGGGGAGGATCCGGCCTTGGCGTCGCCCTGTCCCGGACGGTCCTGCCCGGAGGAGGCCGCCTTGGGCGAGGATCCGGCCTTGGCATCACCTTGTCCCGGACGGTCCTGCGCCTTGGCATCGCCCTGTCCCGGACGGTCCTGCCGGGAAGAGGCCGCCTTGGCCGGGGTGCCGGGCTTGCCGGGTTCGGGCTGGCCGCCCTTGGCAGAGGGCCGCGCACCGGGCCGGTCTTCGCGGGGGCCGGCCCCGGGCTTGGAAGGCGTGGAGTCGCGCTCCGCAGGGCCGGGACGCTGCGGCACGGGGGTGCCGTCGGCGGTCACGCGGGGCTGCGGGCGGGTGTCGGAGTCGGAGTCCGAGTCGGCATCGTCGTCCGGCGGGGGCGGCGCGTACGGACGCTTGCCCTGCTCCTGGGACGGCCGGCCGGGACGCTGGGCACTACGGCCGGGCCCTTGCGTCGAGCGGCCGGAAGGCTGCGCCGGACGGGCTCCCTCGGCGGGCTTGCCGGGCTCCTGCTCCGAAGGAGTACGGGCACCGGGCGCCTGAACCGGGCGCGTCTGCTCGGCGGAGGCGGCGGTGCGGGAAGTCGTGGGGTCCGGCGCGTCGGCGGCGGGCGACGGCGCCTCTGGCGCGGCACGGCCGGAGGGCTTCGGATCCTCGGCCCGGGGGTCACGGCCGGACGGCTTCGGATCCTCGGCCTGGGGGTCACGGGCGGATCTGCCCGCTCCCACAGGGGAGGCGGCGGGCTCCGAAGCGGGGGTGGAAGCCTTCGCGGCGGGCTTCGGCTGGACGACCGGCGGCCGGAGGTCGCGGGTCGGCTCGGAGGGTCCGGCCAGGCTCTCGGCCGGCTCTGAGTCGTCGACGGGAGGCAGTTGCCGCCCGCCGAGCGCGGCGTCGGGCAGGCATGCGGTGCAGGGCGTGAAGCCCTCTTCGCGTGCCTCCTCGTAGGTCAGTTCCTCGTGATCCCGCCCGGCCAGTTGCCGGCAGCCATGGACGTGGTACCGCTTGCGCCCGGGGATCACCAGCACGATCGCGTCGGGGGAGATCCCCCCGGTCGCGGGCCGGTGCGGCGTGGGGACGCCGGGCGCGGGTGACGGCACGGTCGCCGTCCGCGGGTAGGGCTGCGGACGGTCCGACGGCTGCGGCCCCAGGGGGCCGGTCTGGGGGTACGGCGTGATGCCCGGAGGCACGAGCCCCGCCGGAGGAGGGGGGTCGGCCGGCACTGCGGCCTGCCCACCACCGGGAAACAGCTCGTGACGCCGTAGCAGCGCTCCGATCACGAGGAACAGCGCGGACAGCACGCTGACCACGATGGACCACATGATCAGGAACGGTTTTGCCAGTACGAAGCCCGCGATCAGCAGAATCACTGCCACGAGCACCAAACCAGCACTGATAAGGATCACTAGGGGCTCTTTCGGGTGACGGGTCCTGGGTGTGACCCGCTACACCTTACCGGCGCTCGTTGTGGGGGCCGTCACCGCCGGGGAAGGCGCCCTGCGGGGCGTCGCCGGCGAACGGGTTGGCACCGCCGGGCAGAGGCTGCTGACCACCCTGCTGCGCGGCGTGCGACATGGCCGGCTGGCCACCGGGGCCGCCCGACATGACGGGGAAGCCGCCGCTGCCCTCGGCCGCGACGTTGAGCTCGGCGAGCTGGTTCTCCAGGTAGAGCTTCAGGCGGCTGCGGTACTCGCGTTCGAAGCTGCGCAGCTCCTCGACCTTGCGCTCCAGCTCGTCGCGGGTCTGGACGAGGGAGCCCATGGCCTGGCGGTGACGCTCCTGGGCGTCGCGCTCCAGCGTCTCGGCGCGGGCGCGGGCGTCGCCGATGACCTGCTCGGCCTGGCGGCGCGCTTTGGTCAGGATCTCGTCGGCCTCGCGGCGGGCCCGGGTCACCGTCTCGTCCGCCTCCCGGCGGGCGTCGGCGATCGCCTGGTCGGCCGTCTGCTGGGCGAGGGCGAGCACGCGGGCGGCGGTGTCCATGTTGTCCTCGGCGGGCGGCATGTTCATGCCCACCGGGACCGGCTGCGGCTGCTGCTGCTGCGGGTGCTGCTGCGGCTCGGGCGCGCGCACGGGCTCGGGCTGCGGCGGCGCCATCATCTCGGGCTTGGGCTGCTCCTGCACCGGCGCGGAGGCCATGGGCATGTTCATACCACCGGGCACCTTGCCGCGCATGCACTCGGAGAGCTTGGCGCGCAGCTCCTCGTTCTCTTGGATCAGGCGGTCAAGCTCGGCCTCGACCTCGTCGAGAAAAGCGTCGACCTCTTCCTCGTCGTAGCCCGGTCGCAGCCGGGTGGTGCTGAACTGCTTGTTCCGCACATCAGCGGGCGTAAGCGGCATTTTTGGTCTCCTTGGCGCGCTTGGAGTCTGTCCGGAGGGACGATAACCCGAATCACTTCAGCGCGGACACGAGTTGGATCATGACCAGGTGCCCTGCAGACCTCGTCACGGACCGAACGATCCTACGACCTGGATCAAGATCAGAACGACGATGAAGAGGACTGTGAAGCTTAGGTCAAAGGCCACCGTACCCAACCGGAGTGGGGGAATGAAACGGCGGAGGAACTTGAGAGGAGGGTCGGTCGCGGTGTACGTGACCTCCGCCAGCACGAGCACGGCCCCGGTGGGCCGCCAGGAGCGAGCGAACGCCTGCACCGTCTCGAAGATCATCCTGCCGATGAGAAGCACCAGGTAAAGAGACAGGACTACGACCAAGAGCTGGCTCACTATCCCCACGGTCTGGCCGCGCCTCCACTTCTGCTGTGCTCCCCCGGTCTCGGCGAGACCGGGAAGGGTCCGATTGACATACAGAGACTCTAACTCTGGTTGAAGAACCCGCGTTCCGCGATTCGAGCCTTGTCCTCGGCGGTCACCTCGACATTGGCAGGGGACAACAGGAACACCTTGTTGGTAACACGTTCAATGCTTCCATGTAGGCCAAAGACAAGACCTGCCGCGAAATCAACAAGCCGCTTTGCGTCGCTGTCGACCATCTCGGTCAGGTTCATGATGACGGGCGTGCCGTCACGGAAGTGCTCGCCGATGGTCCGCGCCTCATTGTACGTGCGGGGATGGAGGGTCGTGATCCGGGCCAGGTCGGTGGTGCGACGCTCCAGGACGGTGGTGGCGGGCCGGGGGGCGGGCACGGCCGGGTCGGCCTCCTCGTCCCGCTCCTGGACCGTTACAGCCCGGTCCTCTCCGGTACGCTGCACCTCGTCGTCGTACGGGTAGTCGTCAGGGTAGGTCTCGTACCTCTCGTAGCGGTCGTCCTCCACGAGACCGAGGTAGACCGCCATCTTGCGCATCGCGCCGGCCATCGCTACGTCGTCCTCCTGCTCATGGTCGCACTCGCTCGGGCCTGTCGCCGGGTCCGAGGCGGTAGCCGTACCCCCTTGGAGCTCACCGCTGATCGACCTCTACCGGATCATGGGCCTGAAGACCCACTTGAGGGGACATTACCTGACGAAGAGCTTCCGACGACCGAGCAACGCCGTACCGACCCGTACGTGTGTCGATCCGTGGGCGACGGCCTCGGTCAGGTCGCCGCTCATCCCCGAGGAAATCATCGTGGCACGCGGGTGCCTGTCCTGTACGGCCAGCGCGACATCGCGCAGTCTCGCGAAGGCCGCGGCCGCGTCCCCGCCCAGCGGCGCCACCGCCATGACCCC
The DNA here is from genome assembly GCF_040675175.1 of Nonomuraea sp. NPDC049649. Classification (NCBI taxonomy): domain Bacteria; kingdom Bacillati; phylum Actinomycetota; class Actinomycetes; order Streptosporangiales; family Streptosporangiaceae; genus Nonomuraea; species Nonomuraea sp. NPDC049649. The sequence continues at coordinate 78,542 of NZ_JBFAOH010000005.1, read as the reverse complement.
GCCGAGCACCAGGCCGGGCGTATCGGCGATCAGGTCGGCCAGCTCCGGCACGCCCGCCGGGGCCACGCCGCCGCGCCCCGGCTCGTCGTCGAGCGCCACCTGCACCAGGCAGCGGACCTCCTTGCCCTGCTTGACGGCCTCCTTGCCGATCGCCGTGGCGAGCCGGGCCCGGTCGACCGAGTGGACGACGTCGGCGTAGCGCACCACCGAGCGGACCTTGTTCGTCTGCAGCTGGCCCACGAAGTGCCAGGTCAGCGGCAGGCCCGCGCACTCGGCGGCCTTCGGCGCGGCCTCCTGGTCGCGGTTCTCCCCCACGTCGCGCACGCCCAGCTCGGCCAGGATCCGCACGTCGTCCGCCGGGTACGTCTTGGTCACCGCGATCAGGGTCACCTCGCCGCGGTCGCGCCCGGCCGCCCGGCAGGCCTCGGCGATCCGCTCGTCCACCTCGGCCAGGCGCGAGGCGATCTCTTCCTTTCGCACGCCTCTCCGTTCGCTGCGTTCCAAGATGATCAGTGATCCGCTCCCCGCGGCCGTGCGCTCCACCGGCGGTCGTGGCCGGGCGAGGCTTTCGTCACGGTCCAAGACTAGACGGCGGCCTCGCGCGTACCCGTCCCGGCCCGGAGCGGGGCCCGACACGGCGACGCCGCTCCTGTACCGCCTCACGGGAAGCGGAGGGAGCGGCGGCCGGTCGGGATCTACTTGAGGAAGTCGGGGACGTCCAGTTCCTCCTCCTGCTCCTCGAAGACCACCGGGCGACGTTTGCCGGGCTCCGACATGCGGGAGGTGATGGGCGTGGGCGGGTTGGCGGGCTCCGGGGCGGGGCGCGGGATCGACACCGGGCCGGAGGGCCCGTCAGCGGGCGTCTCGTCGGCCGCGGAGGCCGGGGCGGGCTCCGGGGCGGGCTCGACCGGCCGCACCGGCTCGGGCCGGGGCTCAGGGCGCGGCGCCTCGGCGCGCGGCTCCGTACGCGGCTCGGGCCGGAAGTCGGTGCGGGGCTCCGAGCGGAAGTCCGTACGCGGCTCGGGACGGAAGTCGGTGCGCGGCTCCGGACGGGCGGGCTCCGGCTTCGGCGTCTCGGCGCGCGGCTCCGGGCGGAAGTCCGTACGGGGCTCGGGACGGAAGTCCGTGCGCGGCTCCGCGCGGGCGGGCTCCGGCTTGGGCGGCGCGGGCGTGCTGGAGCGCAGCCCGGACGGCGGCACGCTCGCTGGGCCGCCCGAGCCGCTCGCACCGGATCCGGCGGCGGGACGGCTCTGCGGGCGCGGCAGCTGCTTGTCGGGCGGCGGCAGCTCGTCGAACCCGGCGGCGATCACGGTGACCCGCACCTCGTCGCCGAGCGCGTCGTCGATGACCGTGCCGAAGATGATGTTGGCGTCGGGCGCGGCCGCCATCGACACCAGCTGCGCCGCCTCGTTGATCTCGAACAGGCCGAGGTCGGAGCCGCCCGCGATCGACAGCAGCACGCCGTGGGCGCCGTCGATGCTGGCCTCCAGCAGCGGGCTGGAGACCGCCATCTCGGCGGCGGCCACCGAGCGGTCGTCGCCGCGCGCGTGCCCGATGCCCATCAGCGCCGAACCGGCGCCGGACATGACGGACTTCACGTCGGCGAAGTCGAGGTTGATCAGGCCGGGCGTGGTTATCAGGTCGGTGATGCCCTGCACACCGGAGAGCAGGACCTGGTCGGCGGCCTTGAACGCGTCCAGGACGCTGACCTGCCGGTCGGAGATCGACAGCAGCCGGTCGTTGGGGATCACGATGAGGGTGTCGACCTCGTCGCGCAGGGTCTCGATCCCGGCCTCGGCCTGCATGGCCCGGCGGCGTCCCTCGAAGCTGAACGGCCGGGTGACCACGCCTATGGTCAGAGCGCCCAGGGAGCGGGCGATGTTGGCCACGACGGGCGCGCCGCCCGTGCCGGTGCCGCCGCCCTCGCCCGCCGTGACGAAGACCATGTCGGCCCCCTTGAGGACCTCCTCGATCTCCTCACGGTGGTCCTCGGCCGCCTTGCGGCCCACATCGGGGTTGGCGCCGGCGCCCAGGCCGCGCGTGAGCTCACGGCCCACGTCCAGTTTGACGTCGGCGTCACTCATGAGCAGCGCCTGGGCGTCGGTGTTTATCGCGATGAACTCGACGCCCTTGAGTCCCTCCTCGATCATCCGGTTGACGGCGTTGACTCCGCCGCCGCCGATGCCGACGACCTTGATGACCGCGAGGTAGTTCTGCGGTGCTGCCACGACGAGGGGCCTTTCCGCTCGTTGACTTGCCATTTCGGTGCGGATCGTCTCCGCGTATTCTCAGTTCGGGTAACTCTCAACCTCAAGTTGAGATTTAGATTTATGTCAACCTGAGGAGTGATACGGACAGTAGGAGTTACGCTCCGGGCGGGTCAACTAACCGCGCCGCAAGCACGTCCGGCGTGTCGCGGGCTGTCCGTTTCGCTCCGGCGTCCTGCCTGGTCGGGGAAACTCCCTGCCGTTCTTCACGATCTACAGGCTCTCATGTCGCGCGCGCTGCCCGGCACAGGCTCGGCGACGCGCCGGACGGGAAGTCGCCGCGTTTCCCGGGTACGGGCGACGCTTCGCGGCGTCTTATCCGGAATTGGATCACTTGAGGGTCACCACGTCCGGAGAGCTCACGTCGTACACCTCGGCCTTGCGCTTCAACAGACCGCGCAGGATGCGCGCCTTGGCCTCGGGCCGGTCGGTGCCGCCCCAGACGACCGTCCGGCCGTCGGACAGGCTCAGCGTGACGTCCTCCCCCGTCGTGGCGCTCACCTGGCGGACCCGCCCGGCCAGGCTCGCCGGCAGGCCGCGGACCACGTCCAGCGCCGCCATCGTGGCCGGGTCGCCGGCGGCCGGCCGGGCAACCTTCAGCACCGGCAGCATCGGGGGCGCCACGTCGCGCAGCTCGATCACCACACCGGTCTTGTCGATGACGGCGATCTTGTCTCCGGCGGGGATCTGCGCGACCGGCTCCCGCTCGGCCACCTCGATGCGGAGCGTGACGGGCCAGACGCGGTCGACCTTGGCGGAGGCGACCTGGCGGATCTCGCGGACCCGGCCCTCGACCTCGGCGAGATCGACCGTCGCCAGCGGGTGCAGTTCCGGCACCGCCGCTGCCTCACGGATCACATCAGGCGATAGTGTGACATTTCCCACGATCTCGACGTTCCTGACTCCGAGCACCGGAGAGAAGAACACCAGCCACGCCGCAGTCCCCACCACACCGGCGGTCAGCAGCACCAGGAAGATCTTGCGAGCGGTCACCGCGCCCCCGGCTCAGCGCGACAGCGCGGCGACGATCCGCGGCCCCAGCTCGGTGACATCGCCGGCGCCCATGGTGAGCACGACGTCGCCCGGCCGGGCCCGCTCGGCGACGAAGCCGGGCACCTCCGCCCGGTCCGGCACGTAGGCCACCCGCTCGGCGGGCAGCGGGACCTGCCCGGCCACCAGGGCACCGGAGACGCCCGGCTCGGGATCCTCGCGGGCGCCGTACACGTCCAGCACGATCGCCTCGTCGGCCAGCCCCAGGGCCGCGCCGAACTCGCTGGCGAAGAACCGGGTGCGCGAGTAGAGGTGCGGCTGGAAGATCGCGATGACCCGGCCGTGGCCGGAGTAGGAGGCGACCACGTCGCGCGCCGCCTTCAGGTCGGCGGCCAGCTCGGTCGGGTGGTGGGCGTAGCTGTCGATCACCACGACCCCGCCGGCCTCGCCCTTGGCCTCGAAGCGCCGCTTGGCGCCGGTGAAGGCCGCCAGCCCGTCTCTGATGTCCTCGAACGGCAGCCCCAGCTCGTCGGCCACGGCGATCACCGCGGTGGCGTTGAGCGCGTTGTGGGCGCCCGGGACGGCCAGCCGCACCTCGCCCTTGCTCGCGCCCGGCCCCTCGACGGTGAAGAGGGTGCCGAACCCGTCGGGCCGGACCTCGGTGATCCGGTAGTCGGCGTCGGTCCCGTACGTCACCACGCGCTTGCCGCGGCGGCGCGCCACCTCGGCCACCTCGGCCGCGCCGGGATCGTCGGCGCAGGCCACGAGAAGCGTGCCGACCCGGTCGACGAACCGGGCGAAGCTGTCGTGCACGGCGTGCGGGTCGCCGTAGTTGTCGAGGTGGTCGGCCTCCACGTTGGTGACCACGGCGATCTCCGGTGCCAGCATGAGGAAGGAGCCGTCGCTCTCGTCGGCCTCGGCCACGAACACCCGGCCCGAGCCCTCGTCGGCGCCCAGCCCGGTGGTGACGAGCTGGCCGCCCACGCAGTAGGACGGGTCGGCGCCGCACTTCTGCAGGGCGACGGTGAGCATCGAGGTGGTGGTGGTCTTGCCGTGGGTGCCGGCGATCGCCACACCGGTCCGGCCGGCCATCACCGAGGCGAGCGCGGCGGCCCGCGGGATGACCCGGAGCCGCTGCTTGAGCGCCTCGCCCAGCTCGGGGTTGGAGTCGCGGATGGCGGTGGACACGACCACGGTGTCGATGTCCTTGATGTGGGAGGCGGCGTGCCCGATGTGCACGGTGGCGCCCAGCTCGCGCAGCTCGGTGACCAGGTCGCTGCTGCGGGCGTCGCTGCCGGACACGCGGACCCCGCGCTTGAGCAGAATGCGCGCGATGCCGGACATTCCCGACCCGCCGATGCCGATGAAGTGGACCCGGCCCAGATCTTCGGCGGCGACGGGATCGACCAGCTTGACGAGACTCATCGGGCTATCTCCAACACTTTCCTGGCGAGAATGGTGTCCGCGTCCTTCGTGCCCAGCGCCGAGGCGGCCTCCGACATGGCGGCGACGCGTTCGGGGTCGTGCAGGAGGGGCAGCAGATGATCGGTGATCCATCCGGCTGACAGCTCGGCGTCGTCCACCAGCACCCCGCCCCCGGCCGCGGTGACGCGCTCGGCGTTGATCCGCTGCTCGCCGTTCCCGTGCGGGAGCGGCACGTACGCGGCGGGCAGGCCGACGGCGGTCAGCTCGGCACAGGTGAGCGCGCCGCTGCGGCACAGCACCAGGTCGGCGGCGGCGTAGGCGAGGTCCATCCGGGTGACGTACGGCAGCAGGACGTACTGGGGGTCGCCGGGCGGCGGCTCGTGGTCGACGGTGTTCTTGGCCCCGACCACGTGCAGCACCTGGACGCCCGCGGCGCGCAGGGCGGGCGCGGCGGCCAGCGCGGCCTCGTTGATCGACCGGGCGCCCTGGGAGCCGCCGAAGACCAGCAGCGTGGGCCGGTGGGTCTGCAGGCCGAACCAGGAGCGGGCCTTGTCGCCCATGGACAGCCGGTCCAGCTCGACGATCTCGCGGCGCAGCGGGGTGCCGATGTACTCGGCCCTGGGGAGCGCGCCCCCGTCGGGGAAGCCGGTGAAGACGTGGTCGGTGAGCTTGGCGCCGAGCCGGTTGGCCAGGCCCGGCCGGGGGTTGGCCTCGTGCACCACGATCGGCAGGCCGCGCCGCTTGGCCGCGAGGTAGGCGGGGGTGGCGACGTAGCCGCCGAAACCGACCAGGATGTCGGCCTGGACCCGGTCGAGCACGGCGGCGACCGCGTTGACCGCCCCGGCGAGGCGGCCGGGGACGGTGAGCAGCTGCGGCGTGAGCGTCCGGGGCAGCGGCACGGCGGGCACCAGCTCCAGGTCGTAGCCCCGGGCCGGGACGAGCCGGGTCTCCAGCCCGCGCTCGGTGCCCACGCAGGTGACGCCGATGCTCGCGTCGAGGCGGCGCAGCGCGTCGGCAAGGGCGAGCGCCGGCTCGATGTGCCCGGCCGTGCCACCACCGGCGAGGACCACCCTCATGTCGGTCACTCCCTAACGTCTTCCTCGGCCTCTGGTCATACCCCCCAGGCCAAGCCAGCTTAGGGCCCGGACGGCCGGTCCGGGGCCACGCGCCGCCAGAGCCTCGCGCGCCCCCGGCTCCCGCTTGGCGAACGACAGCAGCATGCCCAGCGCGGCGAGCGTCGGCAGCAGCGCCGACCCCCCGTAGGAGACCAGCGGCAGCGGGATGCCGGTGATCGGCAGGACCCCGAGCACGGCCCCCATGTTGACGATGGCCTGGCCGACGATCCAGGCCACGATGGCCACGGAGACCAGCCGGACGAACGCGTCGTCGACCCGGGCGGCCACCCGCAGCCCCGCGTACCCGAGCAGGCCGAAGAGCGCGACCACCAGCAGCGTGCCCATCAGCCCGAGCTCCTCGCCGAGGATGGCGAAGATGAAGTCGCTCTCGCCGTGGGGCAGCCAGTCCCACTTCTGCCTGCTGTTGCCGAGCCCCAGCCCGAACCAGCCGCCGGAGCCCATCGCGATCTGCCCCTGCACGGCCTGGTAGCCCGCGCCCTGCGCGTCGGCCCACGGATCGAGGAAGGCGCCCATGCGGGCCACCCGGTACGGCTCCACGGTGATCATGATCACCGCGGCCAGCACGGCGAGCGACAGGATGCCGCCGAACAGCTTGACCGGCGCCCCCACCGTCCACAGCAGCGCCAGGAAGATCAGGAACAGCACGAGCGTGGTGCCGAGGTCGCTGCCGAGCATCACCAGAATGGCCAGGATGGCCACGCCGGGCAGCAGCGGGATGAGCAGCTGCCGCCACTCAATGCGGCCCTTGCGGGCCCGCCGCGCCAGCAGGTCGGCCCCCCACAGCGCCAGCCCGAGCTTGGCCGGCTCGGACGGCTGGACAGTGAAGGGGCCGATGTAGATCCAGCGCTGCGCGCCCAGCTCGGACGCGCCGACGAACAGCACCAGGACCAGCGCGATGATCGACAGCGCCATCAGCGGGTAGCCCATCCAGCGGAAGAACCGGTACGGCAGCCGCGTGCAGAGCCACATGAGGGGCAGCGCCACGGCCGCCGACATCGACTGCTTGACGAACCAGTAGAACGGGTCGCCGACCTCCTGCAGCGCCTCGATGCTGGAGGCGGAGAGCACCATCATCAGCCCGAGCGCCAGCAGCAGCATGCTGCACCCGAGGATCAGGTAGTAGGTGGCCAGCGGCTTCTCCAGCAGCTCCTTGAGCGTGCCGAGCCGCTCGCGGGCCCAGGTCGCCGGGTGCTGCGTCGCGGCGGGCGGGACCTGCTCGCCGCGCTCGCCGGTCGCCGTGCTCACGAGCCCGCCTCCAGGGCGCGTACGGCTCGCGCGAAGGCCTCCCCTCGGGCCGGGTAGCCGGGGAACATGTCCAGTGAGGCCCCCGCCGGGGAGAGCAGCACGGTGTCCCCGGGGGAGGCCAGGCGCGAGGCTTCGGTCACGACACGGTCCATCACCCCAGTGTCCTGACCATCGATGTCCACGACGGGGACATTCGGCGCGTGTCGCGCGAGAGCTTCGGCGACCCTGGCCCGGTCGGCGCCGAGCAGCACGGCCCCGCGCAGCCGCGGCGCGGCCTGCCGGACCAGGTCGTCCACGTCGGCGCCCTTGAGCTGGCCGCCGGCCACCCAGACGATCGACGGGTAGGACGCCAGCGCGGCCGCGGCGGCGTGTGGGTTGGTGGCCTTGGAGTCGTCCACGTAGTCGACCGCGCCGACCCGGGCCACGTGTGCCAGCCGGTGCGGGTCGGGCGTGAAGTCACGCAGCCCTCGCCGTACCGCCTCCGCGGGCACGCCGAACGCGCGGGCCAGCGCGGCGGCGGCGAGGGCGTTGGCGACGTTGTGCGGCGCGAGCGGGCGCACGTCGGCGAGCGTGGCGAGCTCCTCCGCCGCCTCCACCGGGTCGGCGACGAAGGCCCGGTCGACGAGCAGGTCCTCGACCAGCCCGATCTGCCCGGGGCCGGGGACGCGCAGGGTGAACCCGACCGCGCCCGGGTACGGCCCGGCCAGCCGGGCGCAGGTGGGGTCGTCGGCGTTGTAGATCACGGTGCCGGCCCGCTCGAACAGGCGCCCCTTGTCGGCCGTGTACGCCTCCATCGAGCCGTGCCAGTCGAGGTGGTCGGGCGCCACGTTGAGCACCGCCGCGGCGTGCGGGGCGAGCGTGCCCGACCAGTGGAGCTGGAAACTGGACAGCTCGACCGCGAGGACGTCGTACGGCTCGCGCACGGCCTCCACGACGGGCACGCCCACGTTGCCGACGGCGGCGGCCTTGTGGCCGGCGGCGCTCAGCATGGCCGTGAGCATGCGCACGGCGGTGGTCTTGCCGTTGGTGCCGGTGAGCGCCAGCCAGGGCGCGGGCTCGGCGGGCCGCAGCCGCCAGGCCAGCTCCACCTCGCCGACCACCTCGACGCCCGCCGCCAGCGCCGCGGCGATCAGCGGGTGGTGCGGCGCCCAGCCGGTGGTGACCAGCCGGGCGGCGCCCTCGGGCAGCGCCAGGGGGCCGAACCGGACCTCGACCCCCCGGCCGGACAGCTCGGCGGCGGCGGCCCGCTGCCGCTCTCCGTCGCCGGACTCCACGACCACGACGCGCTCGCCCCGCCCGGCCAGCGCCCGGGCCGCGGCGATGCCGGAGACGCCCAGCCCGGCGACGCAGGTGACACTCATCAGCGGGGCATCCATTCGACGTAGAACAGGCCGAGCCCGAGCGCCGCGCAGAGACCGGCGATCAGCCAGAAGCGGACCACGATCGTGGTCTCTGCCCAGCCCTTGAGCTCGAAGTGGTGCTGCAGCGGCGCCATCCGGAACACCCGTTTGCCGGTCATCTTGAAGAAGCCCACCTGGATGATCACCGACAGCGTGATGATCACGCACAGCCCGGCGAGGAGGATGAGCAGCAGCTGGGTGCGGGTGGCGATGGCCAGACCGGCCAGCACGCCGCCGAGCGCCAGCGAGCCGGTGTCGCCCATGAAGATCTTCGCGGGCGGGGCGTTCCACCACAGGAAGCCGACGAGCGCGCCGAGCACCGCGGCGGCCACCACTGCCAGGTCGAGCGGGTCGCGCACCCAGTAGCAGTTGGGGCCGAGCTGGTCGATGCAGTTGTTGCGGAGCTGCCAGTTGCCGATCAGCACGTACGCGCCGAGCACCACGCCGGTGGCGCCACTGGCCAGGCCGTCGAGGCCGTCGGTGAGGTTCACCGCGTTGGAGAACCCGACGATCATGATGAGCACCCAGATGGTGAACCCGACGATGCCGATGGACGGGCCGAAGTCGCGCAGGAACGACAGCCGGGGCTCGGCGGGGGTGATCTGGTAGATGTTCGGCTGCTGGGTGACCAGCACGGCGAAGATCGCGCCCACGATGAGCTGGCCGAAGGCCTTGGCGCCGCTGCGCAGGCCGAGGCTGCGCTGCTTGTAGATCTTGATGAAGTCGTCGAGGAAGCCGACGGCGCCGAGCCCGGTCATCAGGAACAGCACGAGCAGGCCGGAGACGGTGACCGGCTCCAGCGTGGCCAGGTGGGAGGCGCCGTAGGCGAGCAGCGAGGCGAGCACGATGACGGTGCCGCCCATGGTGGGGGTGCCGCGCTTGCCCTGGTGGCCGGACGGGCCCTCCTCGCGGATCTCCTGGCCGTAACCGCGCCTGGAGAACACCCGGATGGCCAGGGGGGTGCCGAGCATCGACAGGACGAGGCCCACGGCGCCGGCGATGATGATGTTCGTCACCGGCCCGCACCTTCCAGCAGCAGCTCGGCGGTGCGCTCCAGCTCCATGGCCCGCGGCCCCTTGACGAGCACCACGTCACCGGGCCGCAGCCACGGGCCGAGCTCGGCGGCGGCCGCCGCGGCGTCGGGCACGTGGACGATGTGCGGCGGGGGCGCGCCCGGGGGGCCGCTCCGCTGGGCTTCCTCGGCCCCGGCGCGGGCGCCTTCGAGGACCGGGCCGGCGTCGGGCCCCGCCACGACGATCCCGGCCAGGCCGCCGGCGCCGGCCAGGCGGCCGGTCTCGAAGTTCAGTGCGGCGCTCTCCTCGCCCAGCTCGCGCAGGGAGGCGATGACGGCGAAGCGGCGCCGGCCGCGCCCGAGCACGGCGAGCGCCTCGAAGGCGGCCCGCATCGAGTCGGGGTTGGCGTTGTAGGCGTCGTTGACGATCGTCACGCCGTCGGGGCGGTCGGTGACCTCCATCCGCCACCGGCTGCGCGGCTCGGCCGCCGACAGCTCCTCGGCGATGGCGGCGACGGGCAGGCCCACCTCATAGGCCGCGGCGGCGGCGGCCAGCGCGTTGCTCACCGCGTGTCCCCCGTACAGCCGGAGCTTGACCGGCGCGGAGCCGGAGGGGGTGCGGAGCGTGAACGCGGCGCGCCCGCGCTCGTCGGCGGTGACGTCCTCGGCGCGGATGGCGGCGTGCTCGCTCCGCCCGAACGTGAGGGTCCGCGCGTCGGTGCGCGCGGCCATCGCGCGCACCAGCGGGTCGTCGGCGTTCAGCACGGCGACGCCGGTGCGCGGCAGCGCCTCGACCAGCTCGCCCTTGGCCTTGGCGATGGCCTCCTGGCCGCCGAACTCGCCGAGGTGGGCGGTGCCGACGTTGAGCACCACGCCGATCGATGGCGGGGCGATGCGGGCCAGGTCGGCGATGTGGCCGATGTGGCGGGCGCTCAGCTCCAGCACCAGATAGCGGGTGGCGGCGTCGGCCTTGAGCACGGTGAGCGGGTGGCCGATCTCGTTGTTGTGGTTGCCCGCCGGGGCGATGGTCGGGCCGACCCTGGCGGTCAGCCGCGCCAGCAGGTCCTTGGTCGTGGTCTTGCCCGCGGAGCCGGTCACGCCGATCACGGTCGCCTTCGGCAGCGACGCGGCCTGCGCGGTCGCCAGCGCGGCCAGCGCCGCCGTCGTGTCGGGCACGATCACGGCGGGCGCCTCGACGGGGCGGCCGGCCAGCACCGCCACGGCGCCGTCCCGCACGGCCTGCGCCGCGTAGTCGTGCCCGTCGGCCCGGGCGCCTCTGAACGCGACGAAGAGGGATCCCGGCTCCACGGCCCGCGAGTCGATCACGACGGGGCCGCGCACCACGGCGCGGGGGTCGGCCATGCCTGACAGCGCGCCCGAGGTTATCTCGGCGATCCTGGCCAGAGGCAACGGGATCATTCGTGCTTCCTGCTTTCCTTGCGTGCGTCGATCGCTGCGGCGACCACCTCCCTGTCGTCGAAGGGGATCACCTCACCTGAAACGTACTGGCCCTGCTCGTGGCCCTTGCCTGCCACGACTATGACGTCACCGCGCGCGGCGCGGTTCACCGCGAGGTCGATGGCGGCCGCGCGGTCGGGCTCAATGATCACATGAGCGCGCTCCTCACGGGGAACCCGCAGGACTCCTTCCATCATCGCGGCGAGGATGGCCAGCGGATCCTCCGAGCGGGGGTTGTCACTGGTGAGAACCGCCACATCGGCCAGCCGGGCGGCGGCCTCGCCCATGAGCGGGCGTTTGCCCCGGTCGCGGTCGCCGCCGCAGCCGAGCACGACGGTGAGCCGGCCCGCGGTCACCTCGCGCAGCGAGTGCAGCACCGACTCCACCGCGCCGGGTTTGTGCGAGTAGTCGACGATCGCGGTGAACGCGTCGCCGGGGCCGGTCACCCGTTCCATCCGGCCCGGCACGCCGGTGAGTGCGCCCACGCCGTGCACCGCGGTCTGCAGCGGCACCCCGGCCTCGACCAGAGTGACGACGGCGCCGAGCGCGTTGGCGACGTTGAACGGGCCGGGCAGCGCGATCTGCGCGTCGGCCTCGACGCCGCCGGGGCCGACGATCCGGAAGGCGCTGCCGTCGGCACCGAGCCGGACGTCGAGCGCCCGCCACTCCGCGTCCGGGTCGCCCTGGGCGGAGAACGTGGTCATCGGGACCTTGGCCAGGCGCAGCAGCTCCCGCCCGTGAGGGTCGTCGACATTGGTCACGCCGATCCGGCTCAGCTCGGGCTGAAAGAGCCTGGCCTTGGTGGCGAAGTAGTCGTCGAAGTCCTTGTGGAAGTCGAGGTGGTCCTGCGACAGGTTGGTGAACAGCGCCACGTCGTAGAAGATCCCGTCGATGCGGTTGAGCGCCAGCGCGTGACTGGAGACCTCCATCGCGGCGGCGGTGACGCCCTGCTCGCGCATGAGCCCGAACAGGCCGTGCAGCTCCGACGCCTCCGGCGTGGTGAGCCGGGGCTCGAAACACAGGTCGCCGGCGTGGATCTCGACGCCGCCCACCAGGCCGGTCCGCAGGCCCGCCGCGCGCAGCCCCGCCTCCAGCAGGAACGTGGTGGTGGACTTGCCGCTGGTGCCGGTGACGCCGAGCACCGCGATGTCCTGGGCCGGGTGGCCGTAGACCCAGGCGGCGACCTGGCCCAGCAGGGACCGCGGGTCGGTCACGACGAGCACCGGCAGGCCGGTGGCGACGGCGGCCTCGCGGCCCGCCGGATCGGTCAGGACGGCCACGGCGCCGCGGGCCATGGCATCGGCGGCGAAGTCGGCGCCGTGCGCGCGCTCACCGCGGAGCGCGACGTAGAGATCTCCGCGCCGGACCTGGCGGGAGTCGTGGGTGACGCCGGTGATCGCGGCATGCGGCGACCGCGCGGTGCCGGTCTCGGCATCGAGCATGGTCGCCAGCGCGGTCAGCGGGCGCGGCGGGCTTTCGGTCGGACGCATGGACGGGGGTCGCACGGCGGCAGCGTATCCTTCTCCGTCACTGCCCCGCGCGTGCGCGCGCCGCCGGCTGCCCGGACGCGGCCGAGCCTGTAGGCGGGATCTTCCTGCTCTTGAGGGCGAACGTCATCACATCCTTGAACACCGGGGCCGCGAGCTGCCCGCCGTAGTGGCCCTTCTTCGGGTCCTGCAGCACCGACAGCACCACCAGACGGGGCGCGTCGGCGGGCGTGAACCCGACGAACGAGGCGGTGTAGCCGTCGTAGCGGCCGAGTTCGGCATCGTAGCGGTTGGCGGTGCCCGTCTTGCCCGCCACCCGATAACCGGGGATGGCGGCCAGCTCTCCGGTGCCCTCCTCGCCGACCGCCCTCTCCAGCATGGCGGTGATCTCCTTGGCCGTGGTGGTGCTGATGACCCGGGTCTTCTTCCCCGGCCCGGCCGGCGTGAACGTGCCGTCGGGGGCGGTGACCCCCGCGACGATGCGCGGCTCGATCCGGACGCCGCCGTTGGCGATCGTCTGGTAGACGCTGGCCAGCTGGAGCGCGGTCACGGACACGCCCTGACCATATGCGATGGTGCAGGCCTGACTGCCCGACCACTTGTCGTGGGACGGCAGCAGGCCCGCCCCGGCGCCCGGCATGCCGCCGCCCGGCTTGGCGCCGAACCCGAACGCCTTGAGCATCTCGTACAGGTTCTTGCTGCCCACCCGGCGCGCCGCCATGACCGTGGCGACGTTGCTGGACTGGGCCATCGCCTCGGAGAACGTCATGTCCTCCGGCGGGTGCGGGTGGGCGTCGTGCAGCACCCGGTCGTAGCACTGGATGCGGTCCTTCACGTGGAAGACCGTGTCGGGCTCGACCACGCCGGCCTCCAGCGCCGCCGCCGCCGTGATCACCTTGTTGGTGCTGCCGGGCTCGAACACGTCGGAGGCGGCCCGGTTCAGATAGCGGTGCTGGGGGGCCTCGCGCCAGTTCCTCAGGTCGAGCTCGGGGGCGTTGGCGATGGCGACGACGTCGGCGGTGCGCACGTCCATGACGATGACGGTGCCGCTGCTCGCGCCCGACGCCTCGACCTGCTCGGTGATCACCTTCTGGGCGGCCCACTGGATGTCGCGGTCGATCGTCAGGCGCACGTCGCTGCCGTCGACCGGGGGCGTGCGCTGGCTGCCCGTCATCGGGATGCGCTGCCGGTCGCGGCCGGTCTCTATGCGCAGCTCGCCGTCGCGCCCGGCCAGCACGGAGTTCTTCACCTGCTCGATGCCGGTCAGGCCGTCCTTGTCGTCGCCGACGAACCCGATCAGGCTGCCCGCCAGGTCGCCGCCCGGATAGACCCGGCGGAAGGTGCTCTTCGCATGGAGCGACGGGATCGGCTCCTTGAGCAGCCGGTCCGCCACGGGCGGGGCGACGCCCCTGGCCAGCAGCTGGTAGCGGGAGTCGGACTTGGCCAGCTTGGCGGCCATCTCCTCCACCGGCTTGCCCAGATGGCGGGCGAGCAGCGAGGCCACGGGCTGCCTGACCTCCGCCGGGATCTTGCTGGGGTCGATGGAGATGTCGCGCGCCTCGACGGTGTGGGCCAGGTTGTGGCCGTTGACGTCGGTGATGGCGCCGCGCTTGGCCGGGATCTCCTCGACGTGCAGCCGCTGCTTGGTGGCCGCCGCCTCGTACACCTTGGAGTCCAGGCCCTGCATCTGGATCAGGCGGCCCGCGAAGATCGACAGGATGAAGGTCATGCCGATCAGGCCGATGCTGATGCGCCTCCTGGGGTTGCCGAGGCGGAGCACCATCGGCGGCCTCGGCGGAGGCGGCTTGCGTCCCCCGCCGCCCGCGCGGGGCCGCGGCCCGTCCTGCGGGCCGCGCCGCGCGCCCTCGCCGGCGCGGGTGCCCCCACGGCCACCCGCGCCCGGCCCCTCGCCCCTGGTCCGCCGTACGGGACCATCGGCCTGACTGCGCCTGGCCCGGTCGTCACGGCCCCGGGCGTCACCCCGTACCCGATCCTGCGACGGCCGCCGGGCGGCGTCGGACGGGCGTCGCCGGAACGCGTCCTCCTGCCGCCCCTCGTCCCGTCCACGGGACGGACCGGCGTCACCCTCCGCGCGGGCCCTGTTCCCCTGCGGCGCACGCCCCCGGGGCGAACCGGCATCGGCCTCCGCACGAGACCTTTGAGAAGCGCCACCCCGGGACGGGCCGGCGTCGCCCTCGCTACGGGACCTGCTCCCCTGAGAAGCGCGGGCGTCACCCTCGGCACGAGGCCTGCTGCCCTGCGCGGTACGGCCCCGAGACGGGGCGGCGTCACCCGCCGCGCGGGACCTGCTCCGGGACGGGCCGGCGTCGCTCTCCGTACGGGATCTGCTCCGGGACGGGGCGGCGTCGCTTTCCGTGCGGCGGGGGCTCTCGTCCTGGCGCGTACGGGGGCGTGACGGTTTGCGGGCTTTCCCCGGGTCTTTCTCCTCGCCGCGGGATCTTCCGGTCGCGGGACGGTCCCCCTCGGGAGATCGCGCGCCTGAACGGTCGCTCTGGTCGCGTGAGCGCTTTCCTTGCCGGGAGCCGCGTTCGCCCGAGTCGTCCTGGGAGCGGCCGTCCTCGCCGAAGGGGAGGTGGAAGGGGTCGTCGGAGGACGAGGAACGGCCCGTACGCCCGGACCGTCCCGAACCGCCGGGCGTACGACGAACGGCGCCGGGCCCTCCCTGAGGGCCGGCGCCGCCGCGACCGGGGCCCTGTCCCCTGCCGCCGGAGTCTCTCACCGTGCCGGGCCTGCCTGACTGGAGCTCTCGAGGGTGTTGATCTCGTTCCAGTCGCGGCGCAGACCGAGGTCCTCGGCCCGCTCGGCGACCCTGCCGGGCAGCTTCTCCTCCTCGATCTTGCGCTGGAGGTCCTCGTTCTGCTGGCGGGCGGTGGAGATCTCGTCCACCAGGTTGGAAGCGGTCATCGAGTCCTGCGCCAGGACCGTGTTGAGGAGCAGCAGCGTGACCAGGCCGCCGCAGAGCAGCCCGACGACGAGCAGCACGAAGGGGGCGCGCTGGCGGCGCACCGGCCGCCCGATGGCCGCACGCCGCGGCTCCGGGCTCGCGTGGGGACGCTTGCGCGCGCCGGTCCGGGGCCGCTCGGTGACGGTACGCGACGCGCCGGCGCCGCCCGCCACGCGCTCACGGGTCCCGGCCTTACCGCGCTCCTCCCGTACATCGGACCCGGCACCCGCACGACCACGCACCCCGGCCTTCGCACCCGCCGCCCGCTCACGGACACCGGCACCACGGCCGCCGGCCTCCGCACCGGCCGCCCGCTCACGGACACCGGCCGCGCCACGGGCACCCCGCGCACGAGCGTCCGCACCCGCCTCGGCAGCGCCACTCGCGCCGCGCGTACGAGCATCCGTCGCCGCCGCACGACTACGGACACCGGCCGCGCCGCGGGTACCCCGCGCGCGAGCATCCGCATCCGCTCCGGCGGTGGCACTCGTGCCGCGTGTACGAGCATCCGTGCCCGCCGCACGACCACGGGCATCGGTCGCGGCACGACCGCCGCGGCCACGGGCAGGGGCCGGGCGGGCGTCGCGGGAGGTGGAGTCCGTGCCGCGGGTGCTGCCCGGGCGCGGGGACGACGGGCGCGCGAGAGGGTCGTCGGCGCGGGAGCGGCGCCTGGCCGTGTCGGTGCGCGGCTGCGGGACGGGCTTGGCCGGGTGCGGCGGCTCGGGCCTGCGCTGCCCGGCCCGGGCCCCGGTCGCGGGCGCGGCGCCGCGGACGGGCGCGCCCCGCCTGGTCTCCTGCTCAGTCCTGGTCGTCAACACGGATCCTCTCTGCGGCCCTGAGCCGGGCCGAAGCCGCCCGCGGGTTGCGGGCCAGCTCTTCGTCGCTGGGGAGCTCGGCTCCCCTCGTCAGGGTGCGGAACCGCGGCTGGTGGGCCGGCAACGGGACGGGCAGCCCGGGCGGGCTGGTGTCCTTGGTCCGCGCGGTGAGGATCCGCTTGGTGAGCCGATCCTCCAGCGAGTGGTAGGAGAGCACGACCGCTCTCCCGCCCAGCGCCAGTGCGTCGAGCGCGGCGGGCAGCGCCACCTCCAGGGCGGCGAGTTCGCCGTTCACCTCGATGCGCAGCGCCTGGAAAGTCCTCTTGGCGGGGTTTCCCCCGGTGCGCCGGGTGGCGGCCGGGATCGCGTCCCTGACGAGATCCGCGAGCCGCTTGGTCGACGTGATGGGCGCTCTGGCCCGTTCCTTGACGATGAGGCCGGCGACGCGCCCCGCGAAGCGCTCCTCGCCGTAGTCGCGCAGGATCCTGGTGAGCTCGGCGGCGGAGTAGGTGTTGACCACCGTCTCGGCGGTGAGCTCCTGGCTGGTGTCCATCCGCATGTCGAGCGGGGCGTCATAGGAGTAGGCGAACCCGCGCGCCGCCTCGTCGAGCTGCGGCGAGGACACACCGAGGTCGAACAGCGCCCCGTCGATGGTGGTGCGCCCGGCGTCGGCCAGCACGGCGCTCAGTTCGTCGGACGAGGCGTGGACCAGCGTGGTGCGCCCGGCGTACGGGGCGAGCCTGCGCGTGGCGTGCTCGATGGCGAAAGGGTCGCGGTCGATCCCGATCACGTGAAGTGTGGGGTGGGCGGCGAGCAGGGCCTCGGTGTGGCCGCCGAGCCCGAGGTTGGCGTCGACGACGACGGGGTCGGGGCCCGAGGCGGACGTGGCGATGGCCGGCTCCAGCAGCTCCAGAACGCGGTCGAGCATGACCGGAACGTGACCGTCCGTGCCGACGTCGTCGTGCATCTCCAACCCCCCCTTTCTCGCGTCCTGGCTCGCGGATGACGCGGCCGGCCGATGTGTCGGTGATCCTGGGTCCCCACCCCGGCGCCGCCCGGCCAGGTCCCCATCCGCACCCTCTTCGTGGACGCCTGCCATCTGACACCGGGGAAGGTGCATCAGCTGGCGGGCAGTGGTTGCGGGTGGAGACCTCGCCGAACGACATCTCCGACGGCTCGACCGTTCTTTACAAGATCCCTGGCAACACCTCCTCGGAGAGGTCGGCGAACGCCTGTTCCTGCTCGTTCAGATAGGTGTCCCAGGCCTTGGCGTCCCAGATCTCCAGCCGGGTGTTGGCCCCGATGACGACGCACTCACGCTCCAGGCCCGCGTACTGGCGCAGGCCCTGTGGGATGGTGACACGCCCTTGTTTGTCTGGCTTCTCGTCGGACGCACTGGCGAAGAAGACGCGGCTGTAGTCACGCACCGCCTTGGCGGTGACCGGGGCGGTCCTGAGAGCCTCGGTAATGCGCTGGAACTCCTCTACAGGAAAGACGTAGAGGCATCGCTCCTGGCCTTTGGTGATCACAAGACCCTCCGCCAGCTCCTCACGGTACTTAGCCGGCAGGAACAGCCGTCCCTTGTCGTCCAGACGCGGGTGATGGCTGCCGAGGAACATCGGCGCCACCTCCCGTGCCTCGTGAAGCGCCCGGCGCTGGTGCACCGTGCTCTCCACTGCGCACCACCATACTCCACTTCTCCCCACCGTCAACTGATTCGAACCTGG
This sequence comes from Nonomuraea sp. NPDC049649, assembly GCF_040675175.1. Taxonomy (NCBI): domain Bacteria; kingdom Bacillati; phylum Actinomycetota; class Actinomycetes; order Streptosporangiales; family Streptosporangiaceae; genus Nonomuraea; species Nonomuraea sp. NPDC049649. Next base: position 60,615 of record NZ_JBFAOH010000005.1, on the reverse strand, counting down.
TTCGCGGCTCAGTTCTCGCGCGTTGTCGCAGGTCATGGCGGTGGAGCGGAGTGGAGGGCGGTGAAGCGGCCACCGGGCGGGGGCGGGCGTGTCGGTTGCCCCGAAAGCCGGGCGAATAAGGGGTGGCGGGCCATCCGGGGCGGGGGTGGGGGAATGTGGCGCGCTCTGTAACGGCTTTCGTATCGGTATGCGACAAGAACACGAACATCACCGGGTTTCTCTGGGATATCCACAAAAGTCGCCCAAGAACCCACAGAGTCGTAGGGTCGTACAGATAATGGAAAATAAAGGTATGCCTCCCGCAAAGGCACCCTTGCGCGAGGTGATCGCCGTACTTCGCCTGGAGGCCTGGTGGCAGTAACCCATGACGTCCCTCACCAGCTCGGGGAGCTGGTCACCACCGCTCACCGGATCCGCGAGGCCATCGAATCGGTGATCGAGGGCAAGGGCGACGCCGTCCGCCTCACGCTGACCGTGCTGCTCTCCGAGGGCCATCTGCTGATCGAGGACGTGCCCGGGGTGGGCAAGACGATGCTGGCCAAGGCGCTGGCGCGGTCCATCGACTGCCCGGTGCGCCGGGTGCAGTTCACTCCCGACCTGCTGCCCAGCGACATCACCGGGGTGAGCGCGTACAACCAGCAGACGCGCGAGTTCGAGTTCAAACCCGGGCCGGTGTTCGCCAACATCGTGGTGGGCGACGAGATCAACCGCGCCTCCCCCAAGACCCAGTCGGCGTTGCTGGAATGCATGGAGGAGCGTCAGGTCACCGTCGACGGTCACACCTATCAGCTGGACGCGCCGTTCATGGTGATCGCGACGCAGAACCCGATCGAGATGGAAGGCACCTACCCGCTGCCCGAGGCGCAGCGCGACCGGTTCACCGCCCGGGTGGCGATGGGGTACCCGGAGCCGAGCGCCGAGCTGGAGATGCTGGACGTGCACGGCGGCACCTCGCCGCTGGACAAGCTGAAGCCGGTGGCCACCACGTCCGAGGTGCGCGCGCTGATCGAGGCGGTGCGCGGGGTGTACGTGTCGCAGGCGGTCAAGAAGTACGCCATCGACCTGGTGGTCGCCACCCGGCACTCCCCCGACCTGCGCCTGGGCGCCTCGCCCCGCTCCACGCTGCAGCTGGTGCGGGCGGCGCGGGCGCACGCGGCGCTGGCGGGCCGCGACTACGTCATCCCCGACGACCTGCAGGACCTGGCCGTCCCGGTGCTGGCGCACCGGCTGCTGCCCAGCGTGGAGGCGCAGGGGCAGCGGCGGCTGCCCGAGCAGGTGGTGATGGAGCTCGTCAGGCGCGTCCCGGTGCCGGAGACCCGGGCGTCGTGAGGGCGGGACTGCGGGCGCTCACCGCCAGGGGGCGGTCGTTCCTGGCCTCGGGCACCGCGGCGCTGCTGATGGCGTACCTGCTGGGCGAGAACGACCTGTTCAGGATCGGGGTGCTGGTGGTGGCGCTGCCGCTGCTGGCCGCGATGGTGGTGGCGCGCACCCGCTACCGGCTGAGCTGCGCCCGGCGGCTGGACCCGGCCAGGGCCGAGGCCGGCGGCGAGGCGAGGGTGACGCTGCGCCTGGAGAACGTGACCAAGCTGCCCACCGGCCTGCTGCTGATCGAGGACACGGTCCCGTACGCGCTGGGCGTGCGCCCGCGGTTCGTGCTGGACCGGGTGGAGGGCCGGGGCATCCGGGAGATCGACTACAAGGTGCGCTCGGACCTGCGCGGCCGGTTCCCCATCGGCCCGCTGTCGATCCGCATCGCCGACCCGTTCGGCCTGGTGGAGCTGACCCGCTCGTTCACGATCACCGACACGCTCGTCGTGACGCCGCAGGTGGTGCCGCTGCCGCACGTGCGGCTGTCGGGCGAGTGGACGGGCGGCGGCGACAGCCGCACCCGGAGCGTGGCGGCGGCCGGCGACGACGACGTGGCGCCGCGCGAGTACCGGCAGGGCGACGACCTGCGCCGGGTGCACTGGCGCTCCAGCGCCAGGCACGGCGAGCTGATGGTACGGCGCGAGGAGCAGCAGTGGCAGAGCCGCGGCGCCCTCCTGCTCGACACCCGCAAGTACGCGCACCGCGGCGAGGGCCCGCGCTCCTCGCTGGAGGTCGCCGTCTCGGCGGCGGCGTCGATCGGCGTGCACCTCGCCCGCGAGGGCCTGGGCCTGCGGCTGGTGACCGACCAGGGGCCGGAGCACCTGACGGACAGCGGGCTGAGCTGGTCGCTGCTGGACACGCTGGCGACGGTGCGCGGCTCGTCGGCCCGCTCGCTGGAACTGGGCGTGTCGGCGCTGCGCTCGGGCGGCGGGGAGGGCCTGATCGTGGCCGTGCTCGGCGCGCTCGACCCGGAGGAGGCGAGGGATCTGGCCCGGCTGAGGCAGAGCGGCGTCACCGGCGTGGCGGTGCTGCTGGACGTGGACACCTGGGACGGCCAGAAGGCGGAGGCCAGTGAGGACTACCAGGCGGTGCGGACCGTGCTGACCGGTTACGGATGGCGGATCGTCGCTCTGCCCGCGGGCGTGCCGCTCGCGTCGGTGTGGCCGGACGCGGCCAGCCGCGGACGCTACGCGATGAGCGGGGGTGCGTCCTGATGAGGCTCTCCATCGCCGCCGCGCTGGCGACGTTCTCCGCGACGATCCTGCTCTACCAGCTGTTCGAGGGCGGGGCCTGGTTCTGGGGCTCGCTCGGCGCGGTCGTCTCGGTCCTGCTGGCCAGCCTGATCAGCGGGCGGCTGTCGCTCGCGGCCTGGGCGGCGCCGCTGCTCAGCGTGGGCGCGCTCTGGATCTATCTGACGGTGGCGTTCGCGGCCGAGGAGGCCTGGGCGCTGTTCGTGCCGACCACGGACTCGGTGCTGGAGGTGGCGCGGCTGCTGGCCACCGGCTGGGCCGACATCCAGCGGTACGCGGCGCCGGTCCCGGCGAACGAGGCCATCTCGCTGCTCACCACGGGCGGCGTGGGCCTGATCGCGATCATCGTGGACCTGTTCGCGACCCGGCTGCGCAAGGCGGCGCTGGCCGGGCTGCCGCTGCTGGCGCTGGCCGCGGTGCCGGCCACGATCCTGGCCGACCCGATCAGCTGGCCGGCGTTCATCCTCGCGGCGCTCGGGTTCACCGGCCTGCTCATCGCGGACGGCCGTGAGCGGGTGGGCCAGTGGGGCCGCGCGGTGCTGGTGCGCCGCACCCGCCTGGGGGACGACCGGCGGCCGGGCGCGACCGCCGACACCAGCGGGCTGCGGGTGTCGGGCAAGCGCATCGGGTTCGCCGCGATCGCGCTGGCCGTGCTGCTGCCGGCGCTGCTGCCGCCCATGGAGCCGGTCTCGTTCTTCACCTTCGGCGTCGGCGGCAGCGGGGCCGGCCGGGGCAACTCGATCAGCATCCCGAACCCGATCGCGAACCTGAAGGGCCAGCTGGAGCTGCCCGAGCAGCGCACCGTGCTGACCTACACCAACAGCGACAACCGGCCCCGCTACCTGCGCATCTACTCGCTGGACACCTTCGACGGCGACCAGTTCGGCATGACGCAGCCGGAGGGCGCGCCCGAGAACCGGACGGAGAACGGCCCGCTGCCGCCCCCGCCCGGCCTGGGCGGCGGCGTGGAGCTGAGGCACATCCAGACCACGGTCGCCGTCAGCGACGAGATCGCCAAGCTGTCGTTCCTGCCGCTGCCGTACCCGCCGCGGGAGATCCGCATCGACGGCGACTGGCGGGCGGACGTCAGCTCGCTCATGGTCTTCTCCACCCGCGACCAGGCCGCGGGCCTGGAGTACCAGGTGGCGACCAGCGAGCCGGTGGCCACCGCCGACGTGCTGGACTCGGCGCCGTCGTCGCGCCAGAACATCGAGGAGCGCTACCTGGAGCTGCCGGACGACCTGCCTCCGGCGATCGTGGATCTGGCACATCAGGAGACGCGCGGCGCCCGTACGAACTACGAGGCGGCCGTGAAGCTGCAGGAGTTCTTCACCGACACCGGCGGCTTCGTCTACAGCCTGCGCACCCAGGGTCACGGCAACTCGGCGCTGGCCGACTTCCTGCTGCACAGCCGGGCCGGCTACTGCGAGCAGTTCGCCGCCTCGATGGCGGTCCTGGCCAGGGTCGTGGGCATCCCGTCCCGGGTGGCGATCGGCTACACGGGCGGTACGCAGATCGGCGGCGAGTGGACGGTGGCCACCAACGACTCCCACTCCTGGCCCGAGCTGTACTTCGAGGGCGTGGGCTGGCTGCCGTTCGAGCCGACGCCCACGGGCAGCCTCGGCCAGGGCAGCGCCCGGGTGCCCGACTACACCCGGCCGCAGCCCGAGGCCACGGCCGACCCCACCTCCCCGTCGCCGGACCGGACCTCCGCCGCCGGCTCCGAGGAGGAGCAGGACCCGCAGAGCCGGCGGAACGTGCGCGAGCTGGACCGGGAGGCGCTGCTGGCCGACGGCGGGCTGCCGCCGGAGGACACCACGCCGGTGGCCGCGCAGATCGGCATCGGCGCCGCGGTGCTGCTGCTGGTGCTGCTGATCCCGGCCGCGGCCCGGCTGATCGTCAGGAGCAGGCGGGTCCGTACGCTCGGCTGGAAGGTGTCGGGACCGGCCGACGAGGTGACGGCCAGGGTCGTGGCGGGCCGCCATCCGGCGGTGGCGGCGGCCTGGGCGGAGCTGGACGACGTGCTCTGCGACTACGGGATGGCCCGCGAGCCGAGCGAGACCCCGCGCCAGCTGGCGCGGCGGCTGACCGAGCAGTACGAGTTCGGGTCCGGACCGGCGGCGGCCGTCACGTCGATCGCCTCGGCCGTGGAGCGCGTGCTGTACGCCCGGGAGCCCGGCCGGATCCCGCCGCTGGGCGGGGACCTGCGCGAGGTGCGCAAGGCGCTGGCCGCGACCGTGTCACGCCCCCGGCGGGTGCGGGCGGTGCTGCTGCCGCCGTCGACGATGCGGCGGCTGCGGAACCTGGGCGAGGGGCTGCTGGACGGGTTCGACCGCCTGGAGAACATCAGGCTGCGCAGGACGGCGCAGAAGGGCGCGTGAGCGCATGACGGAAGGTGCGGTCGTCTCCCCTGGGGGGGGACGGCCGCACCTCCGGTTTAGAGGGATGTCTTTTCCGGGGGAATCGGATCAGCGCTCGTCGTGACGACGGCGCCAGCGCTCCTCCATGCGCTCCATGAAGGTACCCCGGTTGCCCCGGCGTACCTGCTTGCCCTGTGGCTGCCCCGGAGCCGGGGAGTCACCGAACCCATTCATGCGTTTCCAACTGGACAGGCCCCACAGACACGCGGCGAGCATGACCACGAAACCGCCGACGCCGAGCGGGATCATGTTGATCACCACGCCGACCATCAGCAAGACGACGCCGAGGGCAAAGCCGATGGAGGCCTTGATGAGGCGTCGCTTGTAATGGCTGCGTGGGTCACTGATCCTTACGGTGTTGGCCCACTTCGGGTCCTCGGCGTAGAGGGCCTGCTCGATCTGGTCGAGCAAGCGCTGCTCGTGCTCAGAGAGCGGCACGGCGCCTCCCAAGGACGGCCCCAGGACGGGGAAGACGGCAACGGACGACACGGGGTGTCCGAACCTCGCGGTCGGTTATCCCCAGAATACGAGGCTGTAGACGTAGGCGAAAGCAAACGTCCAAGGCAGACCAAACCGGAGGTGACGTCATAGCTTCATTCTGGGCCATCTTGGACTCCTCCCCCGAAGTCGTGACATCGCCTCACGCCTCCATTTCATCAAGTTTGCCCCGAACAAGCGAAGCCGGCAGCACCGCATCGGGTCCGAATCTCCGGATCGCCCGGTCCATCGCCTGTTCGGCCTCCCGCCAGCCTGCCTCGCGCTCGCCCAGAGTGAGCTGACGGGAGGCCGTCTCAGCAGGCCGGAGGTTCTCCATGCGGACGCCGACCAGACGCAGGCGCACCCGCTCCAGACCAGCCGCCCGGTAGAGCTCGCAGGCTGTGGCGTAAATCTCCTGGGCGACGTCGGTGGGCTCGGGGAGAGTCCGGGACCGGGTGATGGTGGAGAAGTCGGCACGGCGCAGCTTCACACTTACAGTCCTGCCCACGTGTCCGGCCTTACGCATCCTGGCGGCGACGCGTTCGGACAGCCGCAGCAGCTCGCGCTCGATGACCTCGGGGTCGTCGACGTCGACGGCGAACGTCTCCTCGGCGCCGATGCTCTTGTCGGGGACGTGCGGGCTGACCCGCCGCTCGTCGCGGCCCCACGCCAGCGCCGCCAGGTGGCTCCCGGCGGCCGGGCCCAGCTCGCGCTGGAGGGTGGCGACCGGCACCCGGGCCAGGTCGCCGACCGTGCGGATGCCGAGCCGCACCAGGGCCTGCTCGGTGCGCTCGCCGACCCCCCACAGGGCGGAGACCGGCAGCGGATGGAGGAACGCCACCACCTCGCCGGGCGGCACCACCAGCAGGCCGTCCGGCTTGCACTGCTTGGAGGCGAGCTTGGCGATGAACTTGCTGGCGGCCACGCCCACCGAGCAGGTGATGCCGTAGCGCTCCCGCACCTCCGCCCTGATCATGGCGGCGATCTTCGCGGGCGGGCCCAGCCGGCGCCGGGCACCGCCGACGTCGAGGAACGCCTCGTCGGAGGCGATCGGCTCGACCACCGGGGTGATCGCGTGGAAGATCTCCATCACGCCCTTGGAGACCTCGGAGTACTTCCCGTGACTGGGCGGGATGATCGTCGCCTGCGGGCAGAGCCGCCGCGCCCGGCTCATCGGCATGGCCGAGTGGACGCCGAACGCCCTGGCCTCATAGGTGGCGCTGAGCACCACGCCGCGCCCGGCGGGCGAGCCGACGATCACCGGGCGGCCGTGCAGCTCGGGCCTTTCGAGCAGCTCGACGCTGGCGAAGAAGGCGTCCATGTCGACGTGGAGGATCGGGCAGCCGGCGTCGTCGGCCCCGGTCCGCGGAGCGGGGCCGATGCCGGTGATCTGCTTGCGTGCCACGCCCCGATTCTATCCGAACAGGTGTTCTATGCCGACGGACGGCGGCCGACGACGTGCAACTGGGCCGCGATGTCGCGCAGCACCGGGTGGGACGAGGCGGTCTCCTCCAGCGCCACCAGCGCCTCCGCCGCGCCCGGCTCGCCGTCGACCAGCCGGCTCGGCACCAGGTCGGCGAAGACCCGCACCCCGAGGACGGGCCCCGCCTCCAGCCCGGCCTCGGCCAGCAGACCGGTGAGCGCGCCGCCGGTGAAGCGGCGCGGCGTCGGGTCGCGGTCGCCCCAGCTGCCGAGCGGGTCGGCCAGCACGGCCCCGGCCTCGTCGAACTGCCCGGCGAGCGCGCGGTGGACGGCGGCGCCCACCGGGTTGGCGGCCAGCACGCTCACCGCCCCGCCGGGACGGAGCAGCCCGGCCATCGCGGCCAGGGCGTCGGCCGGGTCCTCCACGTACTCCAGCACGCTGTGACAGAGCACCAGGTCGGCGCTGCCGGGGCTGAGCAGCTCACCCAGGTCGGCGGCGTCGCCCTGGAGCCCGCGGACCGCCACCCCGCTCTCCTTCGCCCGGCGTTCGAGCGCCGCCAGCGAGTCGGGGCTGGGGTCGACCACGGTCACCGTGTGACCCAGCGCCGCCAGGGGAACGGCGAAACCTCCGGTGCCGCCGCCCGCGTCGACGATGTCGAGCACGTCGCGCCCGGTGGCGCCGGCCAGCTCGGCCAGCACCGCGCGGAGCGCGTCCCAGACGACGGCGGTCCGCACCGCCGGGGTCCTCGTGACTTCAGCTCGCAACGTCGGCTCGCCTCCCTCTCCTCGTGGCTGCGCACCAGCCTACGCCGTACGCGCGATCGCCCGCTCCCCCACGACCGCAACGACTCCCCTGCCGTTCGCCAAGGCGGCGTGGAGGCTTCCGTGTACGGGAGAGGACCCGCCCTCTGCTGTCCGTGGACGCTCCCGTAAAAGGCCGACGGCGTTCCCCGGGCGCTCTCGTACGAGCGAGAACCCGCCCCGCGGACGCTTCCGTACGGACGAGAAGCAGGCGCCGGTCAGGCGTCGAAGGCTGCGGCGAGCCGTTTCGGGGCGCGCAGCCGCCAGGCGTCGGTCAGCAGCTCGCGCAGCTCCTCGTCGTCCACCTGCGCCAGCCGCACCAGCACGACGGCGTACCCGTCGAAGTGCGGCGTGGTGAAGAACGCGTCCGGACGGGCGGCGACCAGCTCCAGCTTGTGCTCCTCGGAGGGCACCGGCACGGCGAGCACGCCCGGCTCCTCCCGCATCCTGGCGAACCACTTGCGGCGGACGTAGAACGCGGGCGTGCCGTACATGGGCTTCTCGGCGGTCTCGGGCAGCGCGAGCGCCAGCCCGCGCACGTCGTCCTCGGTGGCCATGATCCGATCGTCACCCGGCCCGCCCCGCCGGGGCAACCTCCGGCCCGGGCGTCCGCAGCCGGGGCATGCCCCGGACCAGGAGCAGCGCGGGCGGCACGAGGAGGATGACGGCCGCCGCCGCGCCCAGCACCGCCGCGGGCCCGGCGATCCCGGCGAGCGGCCCGGCCAGCGCCTGCCCGAACGGCAGCAGCCCGAAGCCGCACAGCCAGGCGAACGAGCTGACCCGCCCGATCAGGTGCTCGGGGATCTCGCGCTGCAGGGCGACCTCCCAGTGGATCGCGTACATCTCCACCCCCGCCCCGGCGATCGCGAACGCCACGAGGATCGTCGCCGGGGACGGGGCGGCGATCAGGGACAGGGGCGCGGCGGCGTAGAGGGCGATCGCGGTCAGCGCCACGACCCCGGGGGCCCGGGGCCGCCACGCCATCGTGAGCAGGCCGCCCACCAGGCCGCCGGTGCCGTAGCAGGTGAGCGCCATCCCATACACGGCGGGCGTGCCGAACGCGGCGGTGGTCATCACGGGCAGCAGCACCTGCGTCGGCGCGATCACGAACATGAGGTTCACGGCGGAGAAGACGAGGACGGCCCGCACCCAGGGCCGCCGCCGCGCCTCCGCGACGCCGTCGCGGACGTCCCGGGCGAACGAGGCCCGGGGAGCGCTTGCCCGGCGCGGCTCCCCGGCGAGCCGGAGCGCCAGGACCGCGCCCGCGAAGACCACCAGGGCGATCCCGTACGCGGCCCGGGTGCCGGACACGGCGATGACGCCGACGCAGAGCGCGGGACCGCCCATGACGCCGGTGCGGACGGCCACGCTGACCAGCGACCGGCCGGAGACGCGCTCGCCGTCGGCCAGGACTCCTTGCAGGAGCGCGTTGAACGCGGGCCGGACGAACGCCTCGGCCAGCCCCGACAGCAGGACGGCCGCACCCGCGGCCCAGACGGGGAAGGCACCCGGCACGGCCAAGGCCGCCGCCAGCAGGGCCTGGGCGGCGTAGGCGGCCGTCAGGACCCGCCGCCGCGGCAACCGGTCGGCCCAGACGCCGCCCACCGGCAGGAACGCCACCAGCGTGACCCCGCGCACGGCGAGCACCAGGCCGAGCGCGACCGCGTCGCCCCCGGCCTCCAGGACGGAGACGGTGATGGCGACGGCGAACAGCTGCTCGCCGACGACCGCGAGCGCCTGGCCGAGCAGGAGCCGGCGGAAGCGGGGGGTGCGGAGCGCGGCGAGCCTGGGCAACGGCTCAGCGCGGGGCCGGGGATCTCATGGGGACGATGCTCGCACAGCGGGCGCGTCACCGGCGGCGGTTACGCCGGGCGCGCAAAGCCCCGGGTCAGAGCGTCAGGCTGGGCTTGAGCTGCTTGAAGCGCGCCAGCAGCCCGTTGACGAACTGGGGGGACTCGTCCGTGGACAGCTCGCCGGCCAGGTGGACCCACTCGCTGATGACCACGCCCTCCGGGACGTCGGGCATCCACAGCAGCTCGTAGGTGCCGCCGCGCAGGAGGTTGCGGTCGACGGCGGGCATGCGTTCGAGGGACCAGCCCTCGGAGTAGGTGGTGATCAGCTCGTCGATGCGGGGCAGCTGGCGGGTGACCCCTTCGACGAGGGTTTTCGTGTACTCGTTCACCGGCGGCTCCCGCCGCTCGATCCGCTCGGCCAGGATCTTCAGCGGGTCCTCGCTCCGGAGCTCGGCCTCGAACAGGATGTCGAGAGCACGCCGGCGTGCTTTGCCCCGTGCCGACACCTCAGGCCCGGCCGAGGTACTCGCCGGTGCGGGTGTCGACCTTGACCCGCTCGCCGGTGGTGATGAACAGCGGCACCTTGATCTCGGCGCCGGTCTCCAGCGTGGCGGGCTTGGTGCCGCCGGTGGAGCGGTCGCCCTGAAGGCCCGGCTCGGTGTTGGCGATGGTGAGCTCGACCGCGGCGGACAGCTCGACGTAGAGCGCGGAGCCGTCGTGGAAGGCCACGGTGGCCATCGTGTTCTCCAGCATGTAGTTGGCGGCGTCGCCGACGGTCGCCGCGGACACGTGGACCATGTCGTAGGTCTCGGTGTCCATGAACACGAAGTCGTCGCCGTCGCGGTAGGAGTACTGCATCTCGCGCCGGTCGACGTTGGCGGTCTCCACCTTGACGCCGGCGTTGAAGGTCTTGTCGAGGACCCGGCCGGTGAGCACGTTCTTGAGCTTGGTGCGCACGAACGCGCCGCCCTTGCCGGGCTTGACGTGCTGGAACTCGACAACGGCCCACAGCTCGCCGCCTTCGAGCTTCAGCACCATGCCGTTCTTGAGGTCGTTGGTCGTCGCCACTCGTTCTCTCCCGCGTGCGGCCGCTCTAAAGGACGAGCAGCTCCTTGGTCGTCTTGGTGAACAGTTCCGCCCCACCCCGCCGGGTCACGAGGGTGTCCTCGATGCGAACACCGCCCCGGCCCGGAAGGTAGATCCCCGGCTCAACGGTGATCGGAACTCGATCCTCGAGTCTACCGGTCCGTGCGGGACCCAGGAACGGCTCCTCGTGGATCTCGAGCCCGACGCCGTGGCCGAGGCCGTGCCGGAAGTGGTCGCCGTGGCCTGCGGCGGCGATGACGGAGCGGGCGGCGGCGTCGACCTCGCGGGCGCCGGCGCCGGGGGCGACGGCGTGCCGCCCGGCCCGCTGGGCCTCGGCGACGAGGTCGTAGATCTCGCGCTGCCACCCGGCGGGCGGGCCGAGGCAGACGGTGCGGGTCATGTCGGCGTGGTAGCCCTGGTAGGCGGCGCCGAAGTCGATGGTGACCAGGTCGCCGGAGCGCAGCTCCCGGTCGGTGGGGGCGTGGTGCGGGATGGCGCCGTTCTCGCCGGCGGCGACGATGGTGTCGAAGGCGGGCTTGCTCGCGCCCAGTTCGATCATGCGGGCTTCGAGGAGGCGGGCCACGTCGCGTTCGGTGACGCCGGGCCCGATGGTGTGCAGGACGTCGGCGAAGGCCTGGTCGGTGATGGCGCAGGCGGTACGGAGGAGCTCCAGCTCGTCGTCGTCCTTGACGGCCCGCAGCCCTTCGACCAGGGGCCCGAGCGGGACGAGCCCGGGCCCGAGCCGCTGGTAGGTGGCCACGCTCATGTGGGCCGCCTCGATGCCGACGCCGGGGGCGGCGAGCTCGCCGGCCACGTCGGAGGCCTCGACCGCCTGGACGTCGAGGCCGTGCGTCTTCTCGATGTACCGGTTGTCGGTCACGAGCAGCGCCGAGCCGTCGGCCCTGACCAGGACGGCCGCGTTGGAGCTGGTGAGCCCGGTGAGGTAGCGGACGTTCACGGCCGAGGTGACCAGCATGGCGTCGACCTCGTGGGCGGGCAGCAGGGCGGCGAGCTTCGCCCGCCGCTGTGCGTAATTGAAGGTCACGCGTTCAATGTACGTTGATCACCGGTTGGTCCACTATCCGGCTAGACCCGCCAGTCGTCGAGCCATTCCGACAGCGGGCCTTCCGGGGCGACCTCCCCCTTCGCGCGGGCCCTCTGCAGGTCGCGCATGACGCGGGAGACCTCACGGACGCCGGACCGTTCCTTGCCCTCGGCGAACTTCCGCGCCGCCTTCCTGAGCTTGTCCTGGGCCTTGCCGGCGACGCGCGGGTCCACCAGGCCCATCGCCATCTGGCTGCCGATCGCCTGGTCGAACTGGCTCACCCAGGCGTTCCAGCCGCCCGCGGGGGCGAACTGGCCGACGGTGCCCTTGGGGACGGGCAGGTCGGTCCCGCGCAGCTCGGTGGGATCGGGATCCGGTTCGTAGTCGGGCGACGGCGTCGCCGGGGTGGGCGTGGGGGTCGGCGTCGGGGTCGGCGTCGGGGTGACGGACGGGGCCGCCTCGCCGGTGACCTGCGTCGTGACGGGGGTGGCGGGCGGCTCGTCCCGGTTGCCCAGCATGATCATGCCGGCGGTGACCGCCACGATGGCCGCCAGCGCCGCCCCGGCCTGGATGAACAGGCGGCGGTTCTCCCGGTCGGGCTCGGGGGCGAGCTCGGCCGCGTCGAAGATCGCGGTGTCGCCGGCGCGTGCCTGCGGCGGCGCGGCGGGCGGCGGGGGCGGCGAGGGCACGGCGGTGCGCGGCCTGGCGATGGCGGCCAGCGCGCGGCGGACGGTCTCGCCGCTCGCGGGGCGGGCGGCGGGCTCGGGGGCGAGCAGGGCGAGCAGTAAGCGGTCGAGCTCGGCGGGCACGTCCTGGCGCAGGGTGCTGGGCGGCGCGATCGGCCCCTCCGCCGCGGGCGGGCGGCCGGTGAGCAGCTCGTAGCAGACGGCGCCGAGCCCGTACAGGTCGGACCGGGCGTCCCCGTCGCCTCCGGCGCGCCGCTCGGGCGCCAGGTAGCGGGGGTCGCCGCCCCGCTGGCCGGGCAGGCCGAACCCGACGACCTTGAGCACGCCGCTGCCGGCCAGGCGGAAGCTGTCGGGCTCGACCTTGCCGTGGGCCAGCCCGGCCCGGTGCGCCGCGTCCAGCCCGCCCGCGGCCTGGCCGGTCAGGTCGCAGACCTCCACCACCTTGAGCGGGCCGCGCGCGGCCAGTTCCTCGCCGAGGCTCGGCCCGGTCAGGAACTCCGTCACCAGGAAGGGCGATCCGTCGTGCTCGCCGACGTCCAGCACCATGGCGACGTTGGGGTGGATTACCCGGGCGACGGCCTGCGCGTGCTGCCGCAGCACCTCCCTGGTGGCCGCTCCGGCCGCCTTGGCGCCCAGCATCTTCACGGCCACGGTCCAGTCGGCGCGGGTGTCGTATCCCCGCCAGACCTCCCCCATCGAGCCGCTGCCGATCCGCTCATCGAGCCGGTACCGGCCGGCGATCAGGGACGGCGTCGCGTCGGACATATCTCCGCCAATGCATAGCAAACTTCAGTTTCGACCCACCATAGGGCCGAACGGAAACGCCCGCCTCCCCAGCTACGGGAAGGCGGGCGTTCCTACGAAGTGCAACCGGTGTGCAGGTCGCCTCTCGGCGAAAGGCACAACGCGGCTCCAGCCGTACGGTATTCCGCGAAGGCGATAGGTGAGGCCCGGGGACACTGGACACACCGGCCACGCTCAATGTAACGGCGGGCCACCTCCGGACATTCCCGGCACCGCCCCCGGCCTCCCGGCAGCGCGCAGCCAGGCGAACGAGCCGACCCGCCCGTCAGGCGCTCGCACCGCGGGGCGGGCGAGCCGACCCGCCCGTCAGATGCTCGCGCCGCCAGGCGGGCGAGCCGGCCCGCCCGTCAGATGCTCGCGGCGCGGGGCGGTCAGGAGGCGAGGTTCGTGATGGTCTCGATGAGGCGGACGCGCTCCTCGTGGGTGCGGCCGAGCGGGGTGACGTTGAGGGTGGTGACGCCCGACTCCTTCATGGCCTGGAGGCGGTCGCGGATGAGGCCCTCGTCGCCGATCAGCGAGGTCTTCTCCAGCAGCTCGCGCGGCACCAGCGCGGCGGCCTCGTCCTTCTTGCCGTCGAGGTAGAGCTCCTGGATCTGCTCGGCCTCCTTCTCGTAGCCGTAGCGCCGGGCCAGGTTGTTGTAGAAGTTCTTGCCCTTGGCGCCCATGCCGCCGATGTAGAGGGCGGCCATCGGGCGGCCGAGGTCCAGCAGGCCTTCGGAGTCGTCGCCGATGTAGAGGGACGCCTGGGCGACCACGTCCAGCTCGCCGAGCTCCGGGTCGCGCTTGGCCTTGCCGGCGGCCAGCGCGGCGCCCCACACGTCACCGGCCTTCTCCGGCACATAGAAGATCGGCTCCCAGCCTTCGGCCAGCTCGGCGGCCATCTCGACGTTCTTGGGGCCGATGGCGGCGATCACGATCGGGATGCGCGGCCGTACCGGGTGGTTGATGAGCTTGAGGGGCTTGCCGAGGCCGGTGCCCTGGTCGGCAGGGAGGGGCAGCGTGTAGTGGCGGCCCTGGTACTCCAGGCGCTCGCGCCGCCACACCTTCCGGCAGATCTCGATGACCTCCCGGGTACGGCCGATCGGCGCGGTGTAGGGCACGCCGTGGAAGCCCTCGATGACCTGCGGGCCGGAGCTGCCGAGGCCGAGGGTGAAGCGGCCGTCGGAGACGTAGTCGAGCCCGGCGGCGGTCATGGCCAGCAGGGCGGGGGTGCGGGAGTAGAGCGGCAGGATGCCGGAGGCGATCTGCAGGCGCTCGGTGACCGCCGCGATGTACCCCAGCTGGCTGACCGCGTCGAAGCTGTAGGCCTCGGGCACGAAGACGATCTCCAGCCCGGCCTTCTCGTAGTCGGCCAGCGCGGTGACCGTCTCCTTGAAGCCCCCTGAGTAGTTGAGTGTCATTCCGATACGCATGCCGGCTCCCACCCACAGAATGATGTTCCGTTCGGTTGCCGCCAGGTTAGCGTGTCCCCGGACAGGTCATGGAGGGGCTACCTTGTTCGGGTGCTGAAGCGCGTCGTCGTCGTCCTGTCCGCGGCCGTCGCCGCGGTGCTGGCCGGACACCGGTTCGTGCCGTCGCTGGGCGGTTTCACGACGGTCATGGAGAGCCTGCTGCCGTGGCTGGGCCTGGCCGTGCCCGTCCTGCTGCTCGGCGCCGTGTTGGCACGCTCCACGGCCGCCGCCGGGGCCGTCCTGGCGCCCGCCTTGGTGTGGGCGTTCATGTTCGGGCCCGCGCTGCTGCGCCGGCCGCCCGGCGGGCCGAGCGACCTGGCGGTCGGCACGGTGAACGTGGGCGTGCGCAACAACGCCTCCGGCGAGGCCGTGCGCGCCGTCGCCAAGGACCTCGACCTGCTGGCGGCGCAGGAGCTCACCCCGGGCGGCCCGGCCGCCGCGCAGCTCGACCGGATGTTCCGCCACCGTTACGCGGTGAGCACGGTCGGCCTGTGGAGCCGCTACCCGATCACCCGCAAGCGCCCACTGGACGTCGGCATGGGCTGGGTGCGGGCGCTGCGCGCGACCGTGCGGACCCCCAAGGGCGACGTGACGGTGTACGTGATGCACCTGGCCTCGGCGCGGCCGGGCGCGACCACCTCCAGGGACGCCTCGCTGGAGCAGGCCCGCAAGCTGATCGACGGCGACGCCAGCAAGCGGATCCTGCTGCTGGGCGATCTGAACACGGCCACGACCGACCGGGGCATGCGCGGGCTGACGCCGCCGCTGCAGGACGCGCAGGAGGTGGCGGGCGGCGGGTTCGGGTTCACCTGGCCGGCCCGGTTCCCGGTGACGCGCCCCGACCACATCCTGTTCCGCGGGATGGTGGCGACGGAGGCGAAGGTGGCGCCGGCGACCGGCAGCGACCACCGGGCCGCCATCGCCTCGTTCCGGCTCTGAGGCCCTACAGGAGCGCCCGCAGGCGGGCCAGGTCGTCCGGGGTGTCGATGTCGGCGGGGTCGCCGGGGCACGGCACCTCGGTCACCAGTTCGGGGTGGGCGGCCAGGAACGGCCGGGCGCCGACGTCGCCCCGGGCCAGGGCGGCCACCTCGGCGAAGTGGCGGCGGCCGAGCAGCACCGGGTTCCGGCGCCTGCCGCCGTACGTGGCGACGGCCACCTCGGCCCCGGAGCCGATGAGCGCGCGGACGGCCTCCGGGCGCACCAGCGGCTGGTCCACCAGCGCGATCACCACGGCCCGCGGCTCGGCGGGCAGCGCCGCCAGCCCGGCGCGCAGCGAGGACCCCATGCCGGAGCGCCAGTCCGGGTTGCGCACGGTCACCGCGCCCCGCACCTGGACGGTCGCGGCCCCGAGCACCACCACGACCGGGTGGCAGCCGCCCTCCTGCAGCAGCCGCACCCCCCGGTCGACCAGCCGCTCCCCGCCGAACTCCAGCAGCGCCTTGGGCGTCCCGAGCCGGGCGCCCTCGCCCGCGGCGAGCAGCAGCCCGGCCACAGCGCTCCCCGTGCTGTCCTTCACGCCGTCCTCTTTCACACCGGCCTCCTACGTGTCGCGGTGGATGCGGCCCCGGGTGGTCGACAGCGGCTTGCCGGACCCGCCCCAGCGGATCTGGATCAGCTCGGCGGCGATGGACACGGCGGTCTCCTCGGGCGTGCGCGCCCCCAGGTCCAGCCCGATGGGCGAGCGCAGCCGGGCCAGCTCGTCCTCGGTCATCCCGGCCTCGCGCAGGCGGGCCATCCGGTCGTCGTGGGTGCGGCGTGAGCCCATGGCTCCCACGTACCCGGCGGGCGTGCGCAGCGCCACCTCCAGCAGCGGCACGTCGAACTTGGGGTCGTGGGTGAGCACGCAGATGGCCGTGCGCTCGTCCACCTCGACGGACGACAGGTAGTCGTGCGGCCAGCTGACCACGACCTCGTCGGCCTCCGGGAAGCGCTTGGCGGTGGCGAAGACGGGCCGGGCGTCGCAGACGGTGACGTGGTAGCCGAGGAACTTGCCGATCCGGGCGACCGCCGCGGCGAAGTCGATGGCGCCGAAGACGAGCATCCGGGGCGGCGGCGCGAACGAGTGCACGAACACGGCCAGGTCGTCCAGCCGCCGTTCGCCCTCGCCTCCGTAGTGGCGGATCCCGGTCAGCCCCTGGGCCAGCATGCCGCGCGCGTCGTCGTCCACGGCGTCGTCGAGGCGGCGCGGGCCGAGCGAGCCGGAGGCGCGGTCGGGCCAGATGACCCGGCGGGCGCCGACCTGGCCGGGGCCGGAGATGACGGTGGCGACGGCGACCGGCTCGTGCTTCTCGATCGACTCGGCCACCTGGCCCAGCTCGGGGAAGGTGTCGCGGGAGACCGGCTCGACGAGGATGTCGATGATGCCGCCGCAGGTGAGCCCGACGGAGAACGCGTCGTCGTCGCTGACCCCGTACCGCTGCAGGACGGGGGCGCGGGTCTGGGTGACCTCGGTGGCCAGCTCGAACACCGCGCCTTCGACGCAGCCGCCGGACACGCTGCCGACCACCTCCTGGCCGTGCACGGCCATGGCGGCGCCGGGTGGCCTGGGGGCGCTGCTGAAGGTGCCGACCACGGTCGCGAGCCCGAACTCGAGCCCCGACCTCCACCAGGACATGATCTCGGGGAGCACGTCACGCATGGGCGAGCCTTTCGGTGAGTTCCTCGTAGGCGGCCAGGCTGTGCCCGGCCACCAGAGCGTCGAGGTAGGGCAGGGCGGCCCGCATGCCGCCGGTGAGCGGCTGGTAATCTTCGTACCCTTTATGCGGGTTTACCCAGATTACCCGGTGTGCCTGCCTGGCGAGCCTGGCCATCTGCGCGCGCAGCAGCTCCGGGTCCCCCCGCTCCCAGCCGTCGGAGGCGATGACCGCGATCGCGCCGCGCGCGCTGTACCGGCCCAGGAACTCCTTCAGCTCCTCCCCCAGCCGGGTGCCGCCGCTCCAGTCGGGGATGGCCCGCGACACCGCGTCCAGGGCGGTGCCGGGGTCGCGGTGGCGCAGCTCGGCGGTGACGGGGGTCAGCCGGGTGCCGACCGAGAAGACGCGGGTGGCGCGCGGCTCGCTGCGCACCAGGGCGTGCGCGTAGCGCAGCAGCGTCTCCGCGTACGGCGCCATGGAGCCGCTCACGTCCACGAAGAGCACGACGCGGCGCGGCTTGGTGGTGTGCCTGCGGTGCCGCAGCCGGGCCACCTCGCCTTTCCTGAGCGCGTCGCGGATGGTGCGGCGCTGGTCGAGCACGCCCCGGTGGGCGCTCTCGTACCGGCGCGATCGGCGCGGCGCCCGCCCGGCCCTGAGCATGGCGAGCATCCGGTGCACCTCGGCGCGCTCGGCCTCGGTGAGCCGGGCGACGTCCCGGTGGCGCAGGACCTCGGTGCGGCTGGCGGTGGCGGGCGCGGCCTCGCCGTCCTGCTCGCCCTCGGCGCTCTGCGCGTCGGCGGCGGTGTGCCGGGTGACGGAGGTGACGGCGGCCGGGGCGGCGGTGGCCTTGGCGCCGCCGAAGTACGCCTGGAAGCAGCGGTCGTAGCGGGGCAGGTCGTCGGGGCCCGCGCAGAGCGTGAGGCGGCCCGCCCAGTAGACGTCGCCGGGGTCGGCGACGTCGAGCTGTTCGAGCGCGCTCAGGAAGCCCTGCGTGCGCTCGTGGTCGGCCGCCACCCCGGCCGCCCGCAGCGTACGGGCGAAGCCGGTCATGGTGGCGGCCAGGTCAGCGCTCATGGCGGAGCAGCCCGTCGCCGAGGACCCGTTCGACGTCCTCGCGGTACTTGAGCGCGGCGCCCAGCGTGGCGGCGGCCCGGTCCGGGTCCAGCTCGCGGGCGCCGAGCGTGAGCAGCGCCTCGGTCCAGTCGAGGGTCTCGGCCACGCCCGGCGGCTTGACCAGGTCGGCCGCGCGCAGCCGGGCCGCGGCCCCGGCGACCTGCCGCGCCAGCGTCTCGGTGCAGGCGGGCAGGCGGCGCAGCAGGATCGCCACCTCGCGGTCGAAGCTCGGGTGCTCCAGCCAGTGGTAGAGGCAGCGCCGCTTGAGCGCGTCGTGCACCTCCCTGGTCCGGTTGGAGGTCACCACGACGACCGGCGGCGTCTCCGCCTTGATCGTGCCGAGCTCGGGGATGGAGATGGTGAAGTCCGACAGCACCTCCAGCAGGAACGCCTCGAACTCGTCGTCGGCCCGGTCGATCTCGTCCACCAGGAGCACGCTCGGCTCCGTCTCCAGCGCCTTGAGCAGGGGCCGGGCGATGAGGAAGCGCCGGTCGTAGATCTCCCCTTCGAGTCGCCGCACGTCGGTCACGCCCGCCGCCTCGGCGGCCTTGAGGTGGAGCAGCTGCCGGGCGAAGTCCCAGTCGTACAGGGCCTGGGCGGCGTCCAGGCCCTCGTAGCACTGCAGCCGGATCAGCGGCGCGCCGAGCAGGCCGGCCAGCGTCTTGGCCAGCTCGGTCTTCCCGACGCCCGCCTCTCCTTCCAGAAACAGCGGCCGCCGCATGCGCAGCGCCAGGAACGCCGCGGTGGCCAGTCCGTCGTCAGCCAGATACGCATGCCGGTCGAGCAGCTCGATGAGCTTCTCCGGCGACTCGATGTCCATCGCCCTTATTGTCGGCCGTGTGGCGCTTTCAGGCTATGGGTCACCGCGCTTTCCTGATATTCCCCGTACTCCGTGACTACTCGGTGGCGACTACTCGGGGGCGACTACTCGGGGGCCTCGCTGCGGGCCCGGATGAGCGCGGCGAGCTCGGCGATGGCGCGGCGGGCGGCGGGCTTCTCGGAGCCCTGGATGCCCATCGCGCCGATCGTCCGCCCGTCGGAGAAGTCGATCCGGGGCCACGGATCTCCCTGCGTGAAGGTCACGGCGATGACCTCGGGCCAGGTGTAGCGGTGGGTGCGGAGCGCGTTGACCAGGGTGACGCCCTCCTCGTCGGCCTCCACCCGGACCCGGCCCAGCAGGTGGAGCACGTACGCCACCGCGCAGCCGAACCCCACGATCCCGATCCGGTCGGGCAGCTGGAACGGCGGGGCGATCAGGATCGCCATCACCACCGCGCCGAGGATGATCAGCGCGGCGAGGACGTAGGCGACGATCCTCCCCCGGCGCGGACGCCAGGTGACCGGCAGCGGAGGAGGAGTTACGGACGCAGACACGATCGTGAATCTACCGCAGGTCAGGCCAGGGCCCTCAGGAGGAGTGCGGTCTCCAGCGCCGCGATCGCGGACTCGTACCCCTTGTCCTCCTTGCTGTCCGGCAGTCCCGAACGGTCGAGCGCCTGATCGAGGGTGTCGCAGGTGAGCACCCCGTTGCCGACCGGGGTGCGTTCGTCGAGCGAGACCCTGGTCAGCCCGGCGGTGACCGAGTCGCACACGTAGTCGAAGTGGGCGGTCTCGCCGCGGATCACCGCGCCCAGCGCCACCACCGCATCGCAGCGGCGGGCCAGCGCCTGGGCGATCACGGGCAGCTCCAGCGAGCCCGGCACCCGTACCACCGTGGCGGTGGCGCCGGCGTCCTCGCAGGCGCGCACCGCGTGGTCCACCAGCCGGTCGGTGATGTCGGCGTGCCAGCGCGCGGCCACCACGCCGACGGTCAGCCCCGACGCGTCCGGCACCGCGGTGATCGCCGGACGTCCCTCGCCGCTCATGACGCCTCCTGGATCTTGTCGATCTCGCCGTTGATCTCGTGTCCCAGCCGGTCGCGCTTGGCCTGCAGGTAGCGCGTGTTGTACGGGTTGACGGCGACGGGCATCGGCTCGCGGCCGAGGACCTTGATGCCGTAGCCGTCCATTCCCGCCATCTTGGCCGGGTTGTTGGTCAGCAGCCGCACTCCCTTGATCCCCAGGTCGGCGAGGATCTGGGCGGCGTTGGAGAACTCCCGGGCGTCCACCGGCAGCCCCAGCTCGACGTTGGCGTCGACGGTGTCGACCCCGGCGTCCTGGAGGCTGTAGGCGCGGAGCTTGGCCAGCAGCCCGATGCCGCGGCCCTCGTGGCCGCGCAGGTAGACGATCACGCCGCGGCCCTCCTCGGCGATCGCCGCCATCGCGCGGTCGAGCTGCACCCCGCAGTCGCAGCGCAGCGAGCCGAACACGTCGCCGGTCAGGCACTCGGAGTGGGCGCGGACCAGCACGTCCTCGCCGTCACCGAGGTCGCCCAGCACGAGCGCGACGTGCTCGCCGCCGTCGAGGGCGCTGGAGTAGCCGTACGCCCGCCAGAGCCCGTGCTCGTTGGGCAGCTTGGTCTCGGCCACCCGGGTGACCATGTTCTCGGTCCGCCGCCGGTGGTCGACGAGCTGCTCGATGGAGACGAGCGCCAGGCCGTGCTCGTCGGCGAAGGCGCGCAGCTCGGGCAGCCTGGCCATGGTGCCGTCGTCGTTGACCACCTCGGCCAGCACCCCGGCGGGGGCGAGCCCGGCGAGCCTGGCCAGGTCGACGGCGGCCTCGGTGTGGCCGCGCCGGACCAGCACGCCGCCCTCGCGGTAGCGCAGCGGGAAGATGTGGCCGGGCCGGACCAGCTCGTCCGGCTCGGTCGCGGAGTCGGCCAGCGCCCGGATGGTCTTCGCCCGGTCGGCGGCCGAGATGCCGGTCGTGATGCCGTCGCGGGCGTCCACGCTGATCGTGTACGCGGTGCGCAGCCGCTCCTGGTTGTCCTGGACCATGAGCGGCAGGCCGAGCCGGTCGAGGTCCTGGCCCTCCATCGGCACGCAGATCACGCCGCTGGTGTACCTGATGGTGAAGGCGAGCAGCTCGGGGGTCGCCTTGGCGGCGGCGAAGATGATGTCGCCCTCGTTCTCGCGGTTCTCGTCGTCGACGACCACCACGGGGCGGCCGTTGCGGATGTCGTCGATCGCCCGCTCGACGGGGTCGAGGATGCTCCCGGTCATGCCGCCACCGCCACGCTCGCCGCGGTGGTGGCCCGGTATTCGCGCAGCCACTTGACGAAGCCGGCCAGCACCATCACGAAGAAGATCGCGTACACGGTGCCGGAGACGTACAGCCCGGAGTTGAACGCGACCGGCACCCCGACGAGGTCGACCGCGACCCAGACGATCCAGAAGTCGACGAGCGCGCGGCCCTGCGCCCACGTGGCGACCGCGCCGCCGACGAAGATGTAGGCGTCGGCGGCCACGATGGCCAGCGGCGCGTCCGGGTACCAGGAGAGGTTGAACGTCTTGAACAGCGCCGTCACCACGATCGTGCCGACCACGGCCGCGGCGATCAGCGCCAGCCGCTCCCGGCCGGTCGCGGGCCGCACCCGCAGCGCGTGCTCCTGGGTGCCCTGGCGCCACTTCCAGAAGCCGTAGACCGCCAGCAGGCCGAACAGGACCTGCTTGAGCGCGTTGCCGGTGACGTGCGCGCTGACGGAGGCGGCGAACAGCAGGACGGCGCCGGTGAACTGGACCGGCCAGGTCCAGATGGACTTGCGCATGGCGAACACCACGGTCGCCAGGGCGCAGATGTTGCCGATCAGATCGGTCCACCGCACCGGCAGACCGAAGATCTCGATCGATGCGTCCGCCCAGCTCATCGGGCGCCCACCAGCCTCTCCACGTACTTCGCGATCACGTCCACCTCGATGTTCACCAGGTCGCCCGGCTGCCGCTCGCCCAGGGTGGTCAGTTTGAGCGTGGTCGGGATGAGGCTCACGCCGAAGCTTCCCTCGTCAACGGTCGTCACGGTCAGGCTGATTCCGTCGACGGCGATCGAACCCTTCTCCGCGACGTACCTGCCGAGGGAGGCGGGCAGGGTGAAGCGCATGTTCTCCCAGTTGTCGCCGGGCTCCCGGGACAGCAGCTCGGCGGTGCCGTCGACGTGACCCTGCACGATGTGGCCGCCGAGCCGCTGGTCGGCGCGGACGGCACGTTCCAGGTTGACCCCGGACCCCTCCGACAGGGCGCCCAGCGAGCTGCGGTCGAGCGACTCCTTCATCACGTCCACGGTGAAGACGTCGCCGCGCACCTCCACGACGGTGAGGCAGACGCCGTTGACGGCGATCGAGTCGCCGTGGCGGGCGTCGGAGGTCACCACGGGGCCGCGCACCGACAGCCTGGCGCCGCCGCCTTCCGGCTCCACGGCGACGACCTCGCCCTGCTCCTCGATGATTCCGGTGAACATCACTTCTCCCTGCGGGGTTGCGGGGGCGCGGGGCGTGCGACGAGCCGCACGTCAGGCCCGATGGAGGAAACCTCTTCGAAGATCAGGCGGTGCGCCTCGCCGATGGTGCGCACCCCGGCCTCGCCCAGCGCGGCGGCGCCCGCGCCCAGCAGGGCGGGGGCGACGTAGGCGACGATCCGGTCGACCAGCCCGGCGGCCAGGAACGCTCCGGCCAGCGTGGGGCCGCCTTCCAGGAACACGCTGATCACGTCGCGGGCGGCGAGTTCCTTGAGCAGCGCGCGCAGGTCCAGGCCGCCTGCGTCGCGGGGCACGCGCAGCAGGTCGGCGCCGAGGGCCGTGACGGTGTCGGCGGCGACGGCGACGAGCGTGGGCGCGGCGCCGTCGAGCACCCGCGCGGTGGCGGGGGTCCTGGCGTCCGGGTCGGCCACCACGCGCAGCGGGCGGCCCTCGGTCAGGGCGGGCCTGGCGGTGAGGTGCGGGTCGTCGGCCAGCACGGTGCCGACGCCGGCCAGGATTGCGTCGCTGCGGGCGCGCAGCCGGTGCACGTCGGCCCGGGCCTCGGGGGAGGTGATCCACTGGCTGGTGCCGTCGGCGGCGGAGGAGCGGCCGTCGAGGGTGGCTGCGAACTTCCACGTCACGTGCGGGCGGCCGAGCCGGGCGAAGGTCAGCCACTCGGCGTTGACCCGCTCCGCCTCCTCGGCCAGCACTCCGGCCGTCACGTCGATCCCGGCCGCGCGCAGCCGCGCGGCGCCGCCGGCGGCCTTCGGGTTGGGGTCGGCGACCGCGTAGACGACGCGGGCCACGCCCGCTCTCAGCAGGGCGCGGGTGCACGGGCCGGTCCTGCCGGTGTGGTCGCAGGGTTCGAGGGTCACGTACGCGGTGCCGCCGCGAACCCGCTCCCCCGCCTCGCGCAGGGCGGCGGCCTCGGCGTGCGGTCCTCCCGCGTACGGATGGAACCCCTCCCCCGCGACGCGGCCCGCGGCGTCGAGCACGACGCAGCCGACGACGGGGTTGGGGCTGGTGCGGCCGTGCCCGCGGGCGGCCAGTTCGACGGCGCGGGCCATGTGGACCGCGTCCTGCGGGGATCCCGCCACCGGGGCCTCCTACTCGCCAGTAGCTCCAAGCCGTGGCGGGCCCCGGGGGGTATGACGGGTGCGCGAACGCACCTTCTCGGCACCCGGCGAGACGCCGGGCACCCGCGCGCTTCCTCCCATCCGGACTTTCACCGTCGGTCCCGGAATTTCACCGGGTCAACCGGCCGATGGCCTCGGCCGGGTCGCGGACTGTCACCGCCGGTTCGGACTTTCACCGACCCCGGAGCACGCTAGCTCTGTCTCTACCAGTGTGCCATGCCGGAAATCATGCGTGCGACCAGGGCCGGGGATCTTAGGGGTCAGGCGGTCATGAGCCTGCGGGCGCGGCGGGCGTCCGGGCTGTAGCGGACGTTCGCCGGGACCAGGCCGATGCCGGTCTGCAGGGTCCGCAGGACTCCTGTCGCCCACAGGTCGCCGAACGGCGTCGCGGGCACCCCGTACAGGCGTCTGGCCCAGCGCGGCAGGGTGGCGAAGGCGAGCACGGTCAGGGCCGGCACCACGGGCCGCAGGGTGGCGAGCAGGCCCGGCAGCGGCGTGCTGAGTGAGGAGCGGAGCGGATGCGCCGCCTCCGGGACGAGGCGCAGCCACGGGCGGGCGGACTCGATGTAGGCGTGCAGCTCGGCGACGGAGCCGGGCACGCTCCCCGGGTCCAGGCCGACGACCTCGGCGGCGCGGCGCCACTCGGCCACGAAGGCGTCCGCGTCGGCGTCGCTCAGCCGCACCCCGGCGCGGCGGGCCACGGTCAGGTAGGAGTCGACCTCGCCGACGTGCACCCAGCGCAGCGACTCGGGCTCGTCGAGGCGGTAGCGCTCGCCGGTGTCGGGGTCGCACGCGGTGAGCGTGGCGTGGATCCTGCGGACCCGGCGGCCCGCCCGCTCGACCTCGGCGCGCGTCCCGTACGTGCGGACGCGGACGAATTCGGTGGTCCGGACGAAACGCGCCCAGGCTTCGGCGGGATCCATAAGTGCGGAGTTCTGCAGGACGCCGCGCATCGCACGGGGATGGAGGCCCTGCATGAGAAGCGCCCGGAAGCCGCCGACCAGCAGAATCGGCTCGCCCATCACCCGCCACGTCACGGACTCCGGCCCGAACAGCCCGTGGTCTTCCATGCCGACGGGGTACCCAGCCAGGGCCGGGGTTATGTCACAGATGTGTCCTGATTGTGCCGTGATTCCGTGAATAAGGAGGGTTTATCCGGGTCACTATGCTGGCATCTTTCACTACGCAGGGTCAACGACTTTGCGAGCACGACCGAATGTAATTTTTACAACAAATTTACAAGAAGCCGCCGGGCCATTGTCATTTCCCGACAGGACTGGAAACGTCACCTCTGGCCCGGAATTTCCGGATTTCGTACGTGCTTGAGGGACCCCGACTTCATGACGACACCGACGTCCACCACGATCACCCCCGACGCGGCGTCCGTGACCGAACCCCAGGAGACCGCCGGCCGCTCACCCGGCCAGCTCATGTGGATGCGCTTCCGCCGCGACCGCGTCGGCATCGCCTCCGCGGTGATCGTCCTCTTCTTCTTCCTGGTCGCGCTCTTCGCCCCCGTGATCTCGTGGCTGTACGGCAAGGACCCGTACACGCTGTACGGGCAGGACATCCCCGGACTGCTGAACGACTACGGCTATCCGATCCTGCCCAACGGCGGCATCAGCTCCGAGTACTGGTTCGGGCTGGAGCCCAGCCTGGGGCGCGACGTGTTCACGCAACTCGTGTACGGCATCAGGACGTCGCTCGGCATCGCCGTGGCCGCCACGCTGATCATCACCACGCTCGGCATCGTGATCGGCGTCGTGGCCGGCTACCTCGGCGGCAGGACCGACTACTTCGTCGGGCGGATCATCGACCTGACGCTGTCCTTCCCGTCGACGATCTTCATCATCGCGTTCATGCCGGTGGTGGAGAGCCTCCTGGTCGCGCCCGACGAGGAGACGCCGGTCATGCTGCGCGCGGTCTCACTGACGATCATGCTCAGCGCCTTCGGCTGGGCGGGCCTGGCCCGGCTGCTCCGCGGCTACGTGCTGTCGCTGCGCGAGCGGGAGTTCGTCGAGGCCGCCAAGGTCACCGGGGCGTCCCCGGCCCGGATCGTCTTCAAGGAACTGCTGCCCAACCTGTGGACGCCGATCCTCATCCAGTCGACGCTGCTGCTGCCGGCGATGGTGACGGCCGAGGCGGGGCTGTCGTTCCTCGGGGTCGGGATGGGCGAACTGGTGCCCGACTGGGGGCGGATGTTCCTGCGGGCGACCCAGGTCTACCAGAACGACATCACGTACCTGATCTTCCCCGGCGTCGCTCTGCTGATCTTCGTGGTCGCCTTCAACCTGCTCGGCGACTCCGTACGCGACGCTTTCGACCCCAAGATCAAGCGCTAGAGGAGAGAGATGAACCACCGTACGAGGTCGGTGCTCGCGGTGCTCGCCGCGGCGTCCCTGGCGTTGGTCGGCGCGTGCGCGCCGGGCAACCAGGGCGCGCCGTCGGCGGCCCCCAGTTCCGGAGAGACCGCCGCGCCGCCACAGGCGGAGTACAAGGTCCCCGTGATCAGCCTCGGCACCGCCGAGGACTCCGTGGGCCCGGCCATCGAGCCGGAGGGCGTGGTCAAGGGCGGCACCGTCACCATGATCGACCGTGACGACTTCGCCCACCTGGACCCGGCCCAGATCTACACCAACACCGAGGCCAACTTCAGCCTGCTCATCCACCGCGGCCTGACCGGCTACAAGCGGGTCGCCGAGGGCGAGTACAAGCTGGTGGGCGACCTGGCCACCGACGCGGGCACGGTGTCCGACGGCGGCAAGACCTGGACCTTCACCCTCAAGGACGGGGTGAAGTGGCAGGACGGCTCGCCGATCACGTCCGAGGACGTGAAGTGGTCGATCGAGCGGATGTTCGCCCCGTTCATCACCTTCGGTCCCGCGTACATCCAGCAGTGGCTGACCGAGGAGGACTACCGCAAGGCGTACGAGGGCCCGTACGACGGCAAGCGGCTCGACGCCATCGAGACGCCGGACGAGAAGACCGTCGTCTTCAAGTTCAAGACGCCGCACGCCGACGCCAACTACGCCTTCGCCATGGCCGGCTACTCCATCGTGCCCAAGGACAAGGACACCAAGGAGAAGTACGACAAGGAGCCCGTCTCCTCCGGCCCGTACATGATCAAGTCCCACACCGTCGACAAGTCGATGGAGCTGGAGCGCAACCCGCACTGGGACCCCGCCACCGACCCCATCCGCGGCGCCTACCCGGACGTGTGGAAGCTGGAGTTCGGCCAGGAGAACCTGCAGATCACCGACCGCCTCGTCGCGGACAACGGCCCTGACCAGCAGGCGTTCACCTTCTACGCGTCCGTGCCGCCGGAGCGTCTGCAGCAGGTGCTCCAGGACGACAGCCTCGCCGAGCGGCGCATGATCAGCCCCTCGCCGTACGGCAACTACTACTACTTCAACCTCGACCGGGTGAAGGACATCAAGATCCGCCAGGCGATCAACTACGCGTGGCCGTCGAAGCAGATCCAGCAGACGATGGGCGGCCCGGCCGCCGCGGCGCTGCCGACGACGATCCTGAACGAGAACACCACGGTCGGGTACGAGGCGTACGACCTGTACGGCAAGACCGAGAAGCCCGAGGGCGACATCGAGAAGGCCAAGGAGCTGCTGGCCGAGTCGAGCGACCCGAACCCGACCATCGTCTACGCCTACAACCAGACGCCGGTCCAGGAGCAGATCACCGTCGTGATCAAGAACGCCCTGGAGAAGGCCGGCATCAAGGTCGTGACCAAGCCGCTGGACCGCAAGACGTACTACGACTCGATCAGCCAGGTCGAGAACGGGTTCGACCTGTACTGGGGCGGCTGGGGCGCCGACTGGCCGTCCGGCTCGACCGTGATGCCGCTCATCTTCGGCCCGGTCCGCGACGGCGGCTACAACCTGACGCACCTGCGCGACCCCGAGCTGGACGCGAAGATGAAGGAGATCTCCGA
The DNA here is from genome assembly GCF_040675175.1 of Nonomuraea sp. NPDC049649. Taxonomy (NCBI): domain Bacteria; kingdom Bacillati; phylum Actinomycetota; class Actinomycetes; order Streptosporangiales; family Streptosporangiaceae; genus Nonomuraea; species Nonomuraea sp. NPDC049649. The sequence continues at coordinate 32,856 of NZ_JBFAOH010000005.1, read as the reverse complement.
GAACCCGGACATCGACGCGGCCAACGCCGCCTGGATGGCCCTGGACCGGGAGGTCCAGGAGAAGCACGCGCCGCTGGTCGTCGCCGAGAACCGGATCGGGACCTGGCTGCGCGGTTCCAAGATCGGTGGTGCGGAGGTCGATCCGCAGATGTGGATCATCTCCCCGAACACCATCTTCGTGAAGCCGTAGTGCCCCCGCCCCGGGCGTCCGCGCGGGCGCCCGGGGCACCCTCTTGGAGATCTCGTGCTGCGATTCCTCATCCGCCGCGTGCTGGGAGCGGCGGTCATCCTGCTGGTCATCTCGGCGGTGACCTTCTTCCTGTTCTACGCGATCCCCGCCGACCCGGCCCGGCTCGCCTGCGGCAAGGTGTGCCCGCCGGAGACGCTGGAGCAGGCCCGCCGCAACCTGGGCATCGACCAGCCGCTCCTGGTGCAGTTCGTGTCATGGCTGTCCGGGATCTTCGTCGGCCGCGACTACGAGGGCCTCGGCAACTGCCCGGCGCCCTGTCTCGGCTTCTCGTTCGTCAACAAGGCCCCGGTGTTCGAGACGATCATGGACCGGATGCCGGTCACGATCGCGCTCACGCTCGGCGCCGCGGTGATCTTCCTGATCTTCGGCGTGGCCACCGGCATCGTCGCCGCGCTGCGCCAGGGCAAGCCGCTCGACAAGATCGCCAGCGTGTCGTCGCTGATCGGCGCGTCGGTGCAGATCTACTTCGTCGGCACCCTGGCCATGTATTTCTTCGTGTACCAGACCCAGGTGTTCCACCAGCCCAAGTACGTGCCGATCACCGAGGATCCGCTCGGCTGGTTCAACGGCCTGCTGCTGCCCTGGCTGGTGCTGGCGATCATCTTCACCGCCAACTACACCCGTATCACCCGCTCCACCATGGTGGAGAACCTCAACGAGGACTTCGTCCGCACGGCCAGGGCCAAGGGCATGCGGGAACGGAGCGTGGTGCTGCGGTTCGCGCTGCGCGGCACGCTCACGCCGATCGTCACGATCTTCGGCGTGGACCTGGGCACCCTGATCGGCGGCGCTATCATCACCGAGACCACGTTCGGCCTGCAGGGCATCGGCCGGCTCGCGGTCCGCGCGGTCGACTACTCCGACCTGCCGACGCTGATGGCCACGGTGCTGCTCGCCGCCGCCGCGATCGTGGTGATGAACGTGGTCGTCGATTCCCTGTACGCCGTCATCGACCCCCGCGTGAGGCTGAGCTGATGTTTCTCGAAGTCAACGACCTCACCGTCGACTTCCACACCGAGGACGGCGTCGTGCACGCCGTGGACGGGCTCTCCTTCGAGGTCGAACGGGGCAGCACCCTGGGCATCGTGGGCGAGTCCGGCTCCGGCAAGTCGGTGACGAACCTGGCCGTGCTCGGCCTGCACAACCCGGAGACCTCGAAGATCTCCGGCAGCATCAAGCTCGACGGCAAGGAGCTGCTGGGCGCGTCCCGCTCCACGATGGAGCGGCTGCGGGGCAACGAGATCGCGATGATCTTCCAGGACCCGCTGACCTCGCTGTCCCCGTTCCACAGCATCGGCGCGCAGATCGCCGAGGTGTACCGCAAGCACAAGGGCGCGTCCAAGTCGGCGGCGTGGGACCGGGCGATCGAGATGCTCGACCGGGTCGGCATCCCGCAGCCCAAGGTCCGCGTCGACCACTACCCGCACCAGTTCTCCGGCGGCATGCGGCAGCGCGCCATGATCGCGATGGCGCTGGTCTGCGACCCCGGCCTGCTCATCGCCGACGAGCCGACCACCGCGCTGGACGTCACCGTCCAGGCGCAGATCCTCGACCTGCTGCGCGACCTGCAAGAACAGTCCGGCAGCGCGATCATCCTGGTCACGCACGACCTGGGCGTGGTGGCCAGCACCGCGCACGACGTGCTGGTCATGTACGCGGGACGCGCCGTGGAGCGCGGCACCATGCGCGAGGTGCTGCGCGAGCCCCGCCACCCCTACACCTGGGGGCTGCTCGGGTCCATGCCGAGCCTGGCCCACCCGGTGGACGTGCCGCTGCGCCCGGTCCGCGGCACCCCACCCAGCCTGATCAACGTTCCGCCGGGCTGCCCGTTCCACCCCCGCTGCGACTACATGGAGCTGCTGGGGCGCGAGGTGTGCACCGGCGAGCGGCCGGAGCTGTCGCCGCACCGCGGCCACGGCGACGCCTGCTACCTGCCGCTGAAGCAGAAGGCGGAGATCCGCGCGCGGGCCGCCGGTAAGGAGACGACGTGACGGAGAAGCTGCTGGAGCTGTCCGGCCTGGAGAAGCACTTCCCCGTCAGAGGCGGCTCGTTCATCAAGCGCCAGGTCGGCGCCGTGCACGCGGTGGACGGGCTCGACCTGGTGGTGCACGAGGGCGAGACGCTCGGCCTGGTCGGCGAGTCGGGGTGCGGCAAGTCCACCACGGGCAGGCTGGCCGCCCGGCTGCTGGAGCCCACCGGGGGCACGATCAGCTACCGGGGCGCCGACATCAGCCACGCCTCCCGGCGGGCGCTGAAGCCGATCCGCTCCGAGATCCAGATGATCTTCCAGGACCCGTACTCGTCGCTCAACCCGCGCCACACCGTCGGGTCGATCATCAAGGGCCCGATGGAGATCAACGGCATCGACCCGCCGGGCGGCCGGGAGGCCAGGGTCCGCGAGCTGCTGGAGATCGTCGGGCTCAACCCCGAGCACTACAACCGCTTCCCGCACGAGTTCTCCGGCGGCCAGCGCCAGCGCATCGGCGTCGCCCGGGCGCTGTCGGTCAACCCGAAGCTGATCATCGCGGACGAGCCGGTGTCGGCGCTGGACGTGTCGATCCAGGCCCAGGTGATCAACCTGCTGCAGCAGCTGCAGCGGGAGCTGGGCATCGCGTTCCTGTTCATCGCGCACGACCTGGCCGTGGTCCGGCACTTCTCGCAGCGGGTCGCCGTGATGTACCTCGGCAAGATCGTGGAGATCGCCGACCGGGAGTCGCTGTACGAGCAGCCCCGCCACCCGTACACGCACGCCCTGCTGTCGGCCGTCCCCGACCCCGACCTGGACGCGCCGCCCCGCGAGCGCATCCGCCTGGCGGGCGACGTGCCCTCGCCGATCAACCCGCCGTCCGGCTGCCGCTTCCGCACCCGCTGCTGGAAGGCGCAGGACAAGTGCGCGACCGAGGAACCGCCGCTGGTGCGCCTGGACGGCAACCGCGACGGCCACCTCACCGCCTGCCACTTCCCGGAGGACCAGGCGACGGCGGGCAGGGACATCGTCCTCGACCCGGCCCTCAAGGACTGACCCGTCCTCAACCTGGCCTTCCGGCACTTACCCGGGGCCCTGCCCGCAGGGCGGGGCCCCTTCAGCCGGTCAGGACGCCTGTTCGGCCAGGGCGCGCAGCTTGTCGATCGCCGCCTGCCGGTCGTCGGCCCCGTAGACGGCGCTGCCCGCGACGAACACGTCGGCCCCCGCCTCGGCGCACCGCTCGATGGTGTCGGCCGCGACCCCGCCGTCGACCTGGAGCCACACCTGGCCGCCGTGGCGTTCGATGAGCGCCCGCGCCCGCCGGATCTTCGGCAGCACCATGTCGAGGAACTTCTGCCCGCCGAACCCGGGCTCGACCGTCATCAGCAGCAGCATGTCGAGCTCGCCGAGCAGGTCCTCGTACGGCTCCACGGGCGTCGCCGGATTGAGCGCGAGCCCCGCCCTGGCCCCCTGCGCCCGGATCTCCCGCAGCGTGCGCACGGGCGCCGACGCCGCCTCCGCGTGGATGGTCACGCTCCCCGCCCCCGCCTCCGCGTACGACGGCGCCCACCGGTCGGGGTCGCTGATCATGAGGTGGCAGTCGAGCGGGATCGAGGTCGCCTTGCGCAACGCCTCGACCACGGGCAGCCCGAGGGTCAGGTTGGGCACGAAGTGGTAGTCCATGACATCCACGTGCAGCCAGTCGGCGTTAGGCACCGCGGCGGCCTCGTCGGCGAGGCGGGCGAAGTCCGCGGAGAGGATGCTGGGAGAGATCTGTACGGCCATGATGCCCCGAGTCTATTGGTCGCCTCTCCCCGCCATCCCCCGGGAGGCCCGCGTGTTACGGACGCTTCCGGAGCAGGGCCAGGAACATCGCGTCGGTCCCGTGCCGGTGCGGCCAGAACTGCGCGTGCGGCCCGTCGCCCAGCCCGCCGACCTCCGGCAGGTAGTCGCGCGCGTCGAGCTGCTCCACGTCGTCCCTGCGCGCCAGCACGTCGCCGACGACCACCCGCGTCTCGGCCAGATGCGGCGAACAGGTGACGTACGCGACGACACCCCCCGGCCTGACCGCCTCCAGAGCGGTGACGAGCAGCCGCCGCTGCAACCCGCTCAGCTCCGCGATCCCCGACGGATCCCGCCGCCACCGCGCCTCGGGCCTGCGCCGCAGCGCCCCCAGCCCGGTACAGGGCGCGTCCAGCATGACCCGGTCGAACGTCCCAGGCCGCCAAGCCGGCTCGGTCCCATCCGCCGTGACCACCCCGGCCTCACCCACGGCCTGCCGCACCAGCCGCGCCCGATGCTGCTGCACATCAGCGGCCACCAGCCGCGCCCCACCCCGGAACACCCGCACAGAACCCCGGCCCCCGGCCCCACCGGCCCCAGACACACCGGACACACCGGACACACCGGACTCGCCGATGAGCGAGGCACCTCCAGCTGCCGCACCGATCTCTTCTGCCGGAATACGTCCGCTCCCGCCGGGACCACTGACCTCACCGGCCTCGCCGACGGGCGTGCCGCCACTCCCACCGTCCTGGATGGACGGTGTAGCGCCCTCCAGGTCGCCGTGGGTGGCGATGGCGTCGAGCAGGCCCGCCTTGCCGCCGGGCCCCGCGCACAGGTCGAGCCAGCGTTCGTCACGCCCGTCGATCGGGACGCGGGTGAGGGCGAGCGCCACCAACTGGCTGGCCTCGTCCTGCACCGCCGCCCGGGCCTCGGCCACAGCCGGGATCTGGCCGGGGTCGCCCTCGGGCAGGTAGGCCCCGTACGGGGAGTAACGCGCGGGTTCGGCGCCCGCGTCACGCAGCTCCTTCACCGAGGAGCGCCCGGGCCGGGCCACCAGCGTCACCAGCGGCCGCTCGTTGTCGGCCGCCAGCACCTCGACGGTCTCGCCGGCGTCCGGGCCGAGCGCGTCGCGGAAGGCGGTCACCACCCAGCGCGGATGGCTGTGGGCGACGGACAGATGGCCGGCAGGGTCGCGCTCAGGATCGGGCGCGACGATCGCCACCCACTCCTCCAGCGTCCGCCCGGCGATCTTGCGCAGCACCGCGTTGACGAACTTGGCCGGCCCCTGCCCGACGCGCAGCCGTACCAGATCGACCGTGGTGCCGACGGCGGCGTGCGGCGGGACGCGCATCTTGAGCAACTGGTGGGCGCCGAGCCGGAGCGCGTCGCGCACCACCGGATCGGGCGCCCGGTCGCCGCACACGTCGATGATCGCGTCGTAGGTGCCGAGCCCGCGCAACGTCCCGTAGGTCAGCTCGGTGGCGAGCGCCGCGTCGCGCCCGGTGATGCCGCGCTCGCGCAGGAGCTTCGGCAGCAGCAGGTTGGCGTACGCGTCGCGCTCGGCGACGGCGCGCACCACGTCGAAGGCGGCGTTGCGCGCCTGATCGCGCACCGGTCGGCGCGGCCTGCCCTTGCCCGCGGACCCCCGTGGTCTCATGCCCCCCGACTTCCCATCGCGCCGCCGGACCGACCGGCCCAGGCACTCACACAAGACGCTCCCCGCCCGCCGGACCCACCGGCCCGGGCGCTCACGTAAGACGCTCCCCGTCGGCCGGGCGCACGCCGCGCGCCCACTCGACCGCGGTCATCACTCGCTTGCCCTGCGGCTGGACCTCGACCAGCTCGACCGGGTCGGTGGCGGTGCCGGCCAGGACGCGGTGCTTGCCGGCGGCCAGCTCGCCGGGGGCCAGGCGCTCCTCACCGGCGGCGACGCGCACGGGGCCCAGCTTGACCCGCTGCCCGCGGAACTCGGCCCACGCCCCCGGGTTGGGGGTGCAGGCACGGATGAGCCGGTCGACACGCATGGCGGGCGCGGACCAGTCGACCCGGGCGTCCGAGACAGTGATCTTGGGGGCGAGGCTCACCCCCTCGGACGGCTGCGGCCGGGCTTCGAGCGTGCCGTCCTCGATGCCGTCGAGGGTGGCGGCGAGCAGCCCGGCGCCGGAGACCGACAGCCGCTCCAGGAGGGCGCCGCTGGTGTCGTCGGGCCGGATCGGCTCGGTGACCACGCCGAAGACCGGGCCGGCGTCGAGCTCCTTGACGATGCGGAACGTGGTCGCGCCGGTGATCTCGTCGCCGTGCAGCACGGCGTGCTGCACGGGGGCGGCGCCCCGCCAGGCGGGCAGGATCGAGAAGTGGAGGTTGACCCAGCCGTGGCGCGGGATGTCGAGCGCCGCCTGCGGCAGCAGCGCCCCGTACGCGACGACGGGGCAGCAGTCGGGTTCCAGGGCGCGCAGCCGGTCGAGGAAGTCCGGGTCGCCGGCCTTCGCCGGGCGCAGCACCTCGATGCCCGCCTCCTCGGCCAGCTCGGCCACCGGCGAGGGGTGGACCTTGCGGCCGCGCCCGGACTGGGCGTCGGGCCGGGTGACGACCGCGACGACCTCGTGGCGCGGTGAGTCGATGAGGGCCCGCAGCGACGGCAGCGCCGTCTCCGGGGTGCCGGCGAAGACCAGGCGCATCGTCAGAGGGCCTTTCCGCCGGTCGGGTGAGGCGAGAACTTGACCGTGGGCGGCTGCATCCCGCTCCACTCGGCCTCGCGGACGGCCTTCATGGCGAGCTTGCGCTGCTGCGGGTCCATCCGGTCGATGAACAGGATGCCGTCGAGGTGGTCGGTCTCGTGCTGGAGGCAGCGCGCCATCAGGTCGGTGCCCTCCACCACGACCGGCTCCCCGTACATGTTGAAGCCCTTGGCGACGGCGCGCACCGAGCGCGGCGTCGGGAAGGACAGGCCGGGGAAGGACAGGCAGCCCTCCTCGCCCTCCTCGTCGATGTCGCCCGACAGGTCGAGGTCGGGGTTGACGAGGTGGCCGAGCTGGTCGTCGACGTAGTAGGTGAACACCCGCAGCCCGACCCCGATCTGCGGCGCGGCCAGGCCGGCGCCCGGCGCGTCCATCATCGTGTCGGTGAGGTCTTGGACGAGCTTGCGGAGCTCCTTGTCGAAGTCGACCACCGGAGCCGCCGGGGTGCGCAGCACCGGGTCTCCGAACAGCCGAATCGCCTGGATCGCCAAGGGTCACTCCGTTTCTTCGAGGGATCGACTCAGTCTAATGGGCCGCCGAGCGCGCCTTCATCGCCGCTTTGCGGGCGGCCTTGACGACGGCCTCGTCGTCGTGGGCGCGGGCGATCATGTCGAGCACGGCGACCGTGTCGGGATGGCCGACGGCGGGCATCTCGGCGACGAGGCGGATCAGGTCCTCACTCGGCTCGGGCGTGTCGAGCCGTTCGGTCGCGTCGCCGGACAGGTGCATGAGGGCGGCCAGCGAGTCGACGGCGATCCAGGTGTGGTCCTCGGGGCTGAGCGGCGGCGCGTCGAGGTCGCGGATGTGCAGCCAGGAGGCGGCGTAGCGGCGCATGAGCGGCAGGTCGAGCGCCTCGCGCAGGGGCTTCTCGGCCTCTGGGCCCAGCTCCTCCAGGACGGCTCCGACGGCGCCGCGGCTGCCGGCGGTGCCTTCGGCGGCGATGGCGATCAGCTCGCGGGCGGCCTGCTCGGCCGGGCGGCGCTCCAGCCATCCGGCCACCGCGCTCTGCGTGGCGGTCCCGCTGACCAGGGCCTCGACCAGCTCGGTGGCGGTCAGGTCGGCGAACACCTCGACCTCGGCCGTGGTCGGCGCGTCGTGGCCCTCGCGCAGCAGGTCGCGCCGGACGGCCCAGACGCCGAGCGGGGTGAGCGCGGTGCGGCCGGCGGCGGTCTGCTCGACGATGCCGCAGTAGGCGAGCAGCGACAGCGCCTGCAGCAGGTCGCCGGGCAGCGCGGCGGCCAGGCGGCGCATCCCGGCCGGGCCGGGCGCGCAGGCCACCTCGTGGGACTGCAGGATGCCGCGGGCCAGGTTGGCGACGGCGACGCCGCTTCGTACGGAATAGATCGTGGCGAGCATCTCGGCCAGGTGGTCGTCGACGACACGTGACCCGGTCAGGCCCTCGTCGGCGCGGTCGAGCACGTCCATGACGACGCCGTCCCAGAACTCCAGCGTGGCCTCGACGGTGAGCCGCTGCGGCAGCGGCCCGCGCGAGGCGCGCCCGCCGAGGATCTGGAGCAGGCCGGTGTTGACCGCGACGATCCAGATGAGGCGCAGGCGGGAGGCGTCGAGACCGAGCTCGGCGACGGCGGCGCGGGCGTCGGCCTCGATGAGCAGCCCCTCGGCGGTGACGGGGCGCTCGCCGGTCCAGCCGGCCAGCCGCACGGCGTCGGCCACCAGCGGCACCCGAGGGACCTCCCGCGCCAGCTCGGCGTCACCGGCGAGGGTGACGGGCGGGAAGGTCAGCGCCTCGCGCTCCGCGGGCGTCTCCTCCGGCGGCCGGGACGGCACGGCGGCCTGATCATCGATCAGCTTGCGCAGCTCGGCGAGGTCGAAGACGTTGTTGGCCACCCACGAAACTTACTGCACGTCCGTCACAGAAGCGTACTTCAACGGATCGCGCCCGAGCGTGCCTTGACCGCAGCCTTCGCCACGAACTCCACACCAGTCACAGAAGCGAACCTCAGCGAATCCCGCGCGACCGCGCCTCACGCGCAGCCTTGACCGCGAACTCCACACCACGCCAACCTCAGCGGATCGCCCGTGACCGCGCCTTGAACGCGGCCTTGCGCGCGGCCTTGGCCGTGGCGGTGTCGGGCAGCGAGCGTCCGAGCAGTTCCAGGACCTCGACCACGTCGGGGTGGTCGACCTGCCACATCTCCTCGATCATCTGGGCGGTCGGGCCGGAGGCGGCCATGTTCTCGGCGAACATGTCGGGGGCCTCCTCGGCGGCGGGCAGCGCCAGCGCCAGCATGTCGACGCTGACCCACAGCAGCTCGTCGTGGGTGAGCTGCGGGGCGGGCAGGCCGCGGGCGGTGAGCCAGTGGATGGCGTGCGGGCGCAGCTCGGCGTCGTCGAGCACGCCACGCAGCGCCGGCTCGGCCTCGGCGCCGAGCCGGTCGACGATGGTGACGGCGATCCCCCGGGCCACGGCGGGCGCCCCCGAGGCGGCGCCGAGCAGCTCCGCGGCGGCCTCTCCGGGGCTCCTGGCCGCCAGCCACCGATCGATGTCGTCCTCGGCCAGCTCGGCCGGCACGCCGTCGAGCAGCCCCTCGATGAGCCCGCGCGCGTCGGCCTCGGCCAGGTCGGGCGCCTGCGGCGCGTCGAGGCCCAGCGCCAGGTAGTGCTCGCGCAGCGCCCACACGGCCGCCGGGGTGAGCTCGGCCTCGTCGCCGGTGACGCGGACGAGGCCGCACCAGGCGAGCCGGTCGAGCACGGCGGGCACGTCGACCTCGTGGTCGACGAGCTCGTCCAGGTATTCGCCGATCACCTCGGCGGGCACCGGCGCCTGCACCCGGTAGAACATGTCGAACAGGTCGTGGAGCTCCTCGTCGAGCTCTGCGGAGCCGGTGACCTCGCCCTTTGTGTCGCCCTCGACCAGGTGGGCGACGACGGCCGCCCACCGGCCCAGCGGGTCGCCGGGCGCGGACAGCCCTTCGAGGTACGGGACGGCTCCCCGGTCGAGCTCGGCCAGGAGCGGGACGCCGCGCAGCTCCTCCTCCAACGCCTCGGGCGCGGCGAGCCGGACGGCGGGGCGCGGCATGCAGCCGGGGCAGTCGCAGGGCGCCTCCCCCAGGTCGGGCACCTCACCGGACGGGATGGCGATGGACTGTTCGAGCGCCTCCGGCCCGATGGAGCTGAACAGGCTCTTGGCCATGCCGAAGTTGGCCGGGTCGGCCAGGGCCTGCGGCATCCGGGTCTCGATGTCGTCCAGCCGCTCGCGCATGGCGGCGGCGGTCTCGTCGCCCACCTCGCCCGACTCCTGCAGATAGCGGACGAGGGTGCGCCCGGCGGCCACGGTCTCCTGGGCGCTCTCCGGCGGTGCGATGACCTTGCGCGGATAGATGGACAGCAACAGCTCGTCGAAGGTCGCGGGCGTGAAGTCAGCGAGCTTGTTGACGTTCAGATAGTCGCTGGCGTAATCGCAGAGCAGGCGGACCTCGTCCGCATCCACCTCGACGCCCTGAGCACGCCCCCACGCGCGCAGGTCGTCGATGGCCGAGTTCACCCATTCGATCGACACACAGGCACGCTAACGGCTTGCTTACAGATGAGCGAATCGGGGAAACCGTCTAAATCAGGTCGAGCGGGTCAACACACACCTTCACTACCTCTGGTGCTTTCCGGGCAGCACGCACCCCATTCGCCCCTTTAAGCGCAGCCGCCAGAGCAGCCCCCGCCGGGCGCGGCACCCGTACCATGGCCCGTTCCTGACCCCCGTCGTCCACCGGCACCGGGCCCAGCACCTGCGCCCCCGCGGGCAGCCGCGTCTCCTCCAGCAGCTGCCGCACCGCCGAGGCGGCGCCGGTCAGCGTGGCCATCCGCACCGCCGGCGGGAACCCCAGCTCCGCCCGGTCGGCCAGCTCCCGCTCGGCGAACGTCACCGGATCCCAGCGCACCACCGCCTGCACGGCGGGCAGCGCCGCGTCGGCCAGCACCACCAGCTCGCCCCCCGGGCGGAGCAGAGCGGCGGCGTTCAGCCACCGCCGCACCGCCTCCTCCCCCGCCCGCAGATCGGCCCGCCCCAGCAGCGCCCACCCGTCGAGCAGCACGGCCGCCGCGTACCCGCCCTCGGCCACCGGCTCCGCCCCCGGCGTCGCCACCACCAGCGCGGGCTTGCCGTTCACCTGGGTCAACACCCCGTCCCGCCCCGACGTCCGCACCGGCACCGACGGGAACGCCCTGCCCAGCTCCTCCGCCGTCCGCCTGGCCCCCACCACCACGGCCCGCATCCGGCGGCTCCCGCACCCCGGGCACTTCCACCCGGCGTCGACCCTGCCGCACCACCGGCAGAAGGGCGCCGCATGCCCGCCGCGCAACGCCAGCGGCCCATGACAGAACTCCTCGCCGCCCCCACCCGGCACATCGCCTGACGGAACTCCTCCGTACGCCTCGGACCCCACACCCTGCGCTGGGCCCCCAACGGCGTCGGAGCGGCCACGCGCCCTCCCCCCGCCTGCATCGCCTGCCCCCGGGCCACGCCCGGCGGCTTCCTCGTACGGGATCCGCCCGTCATCGGGGAACCGGCCGGAACCCGGCACGGGCAGGCTGACCCTCGTCGGCGGATGGGCACACCGGGCGGGGGCCCGGCAATGAGCGCAGGCGAGAGCAGGCAGATACCCCCGCCGCGGAACCTGCACCAGCACCGGCCCATGCTCCAGCCCCTGACGCAGCGCCCGCCACGCCACACTGGGCAGCCGCGCCGCCCGCGCCGCCTGGTCCCGCGCCAGCTCGGCATCCTCCCCAGCGGCCCTCACCCGAGGAGCCCTGCGCCTGATCTCCTTCCTGGCCGCCACGATCGGCCGCGCCCACCCGGCGGCGATCAGCTGCGTGGCCTCGGCCGTACGCGCGTACCCGCCGATCAGCATCCCCGCCCCAGTCCGATGCGCGCGCAGCCCCAGCACCTCGCGGGCATGCGGGTACGGAGCCAGCCGCTCGGCGTGCAGATCGTCGCCGTCGTCCCAGATGGCCACCAGCCCGAGCCCGGCCACAGGCGCGAACATCGCCGCCCGCGTCCCCACCACCGCCCGCACCTGCCCCCGCAGCACGCTCAGCCATCGCCGGTACCGCTCCGCAGGCCCCAGATCCGACGTGAGCGCCACGTGCCGCCCCGGCCCCAGCACCCGCCCCAGCTCGGCATCCAGCAACGCCACATCCTTGCCGTCGGGCACCACGGCCAGCGCGCCCCTGCCGCCCTCCAGCGTCGCCCGCACAGCCTCGGCGAACCCCGTCGCCCACCCGCCCCCACCGGGCAGCGCCGTCCACACCGCCCGCGGCGCCCTCCCCTCCCGCAACGCCTCCACAAACGACGGCCCCACCGGATAATCCGCCCACGACCCCGCACCTGGGTCGCCCACGCCCTCCCGCGAAGACACCGGGTTCTCCGATCCGGGCACACCTCGCTCCGGGAAAGCCGCCTCGTGCGCACCCTCACCCGCCGAGGGCACCTCTCCGGGAGAGTCCTCCCGCCTGGACGAGGCTTCCTGCCAGGGCGTCTTTCCCTGCACGGGGCCGGTCTCCCGCGCCTGTGCGTACGCCTCTCCCCCGCCTTCGCTCCCCCGCACGGGTGTCTCCGCACGTGCGGACACGACTTCCCGGGCGGCGGCATCCCGTGCGGGGAGATCTTTTCGTACGGGCACAGCCTCCGGCTCAGGAGACGGCCGGGTGGCGTTCTCGGTTCTGGCGTGGCGGGGCGGGATGGCGAGCCGGAGGACGTCGGCCAGCGTGCCCGCGTAACGGTCGGCCACCGCCCTGGCCAGCCCGGCGATCTCAGGCGTCAGCACCCGCTCGGGCGAGATGACCCGTTCCAGCGGCGTCAGCTTGCCCACATGGTCGCTCTGCTCCACGCGCTCCAGCAGGAACCCGTCCACCAGCTTGCCGGCGAACCGCACCCGGACCCGCACCCCCGGCCGAGCCGTCTCGTGCAGGCGCTCGGGCACCAGATAGTCGAACGCCCGGTCGAGGTGGGGCAGCGGGTTGTCCACGGCCACCCGGGCGACGGGCAGCTCGGGGGCGGGGACGACGGCTCCCTTGACGTCCTTCGGCGACGGCGCGGGCCGCACGGCGTCGAGCGGCAGGAGGGCGTCGTCGGAGTCGGTCACGAACTACGTCTACCAGACCCGCCGACCTGGAAAGCCCACCTCACCCGGAGCCGGGGACGCCCCTTCCCGGGCACGGCGAAACGACCGCGGAAGCTCTCCAGGAGAGCAGACGACCTCTCCGGAAAACGTCACGTCCGACAACCCCGGCAGGGTCCGTCCCACAGACAGCGGCGCGAAGCCACAGGGCCAGGGACGGGAGGAAAACCCAGAAGGGCCACGGGCACATGCGGCCCGTGACCCTTCGGAAAGCGTCGTCAGAGACCCGCGGCCGTGCGGAGGGACTCGGCGCGGTCGGTGGACTCCCAGGAGAAGCCCTCACGCCCGAAGTGCCCGTACGCGGCGGTCTCGGTGTAGATCGGCCGCAGCAGGTCGAGGTCGCGGATGATCGCGGCGGGACGCAGGTCGAACACGTCCAGCACGGCCGCCTGGATCTTCTCCACCGGCAGCTTCTCGGTGCCGAAGCACTCGACGAACAGCCCGACCGGCTGGGCCTTGCCGATCGCGTAGGCGACCTGGACCTCGCAGCGGTCGGCGAGCCCGGCGGCCACGACGTTCTTGGCGACCCAGCGCATGGCGTAGGCGGCCGAGCGGTCGACCTTGGACGGGTCCTTTCCGGAGAAGGCGCCGCCTCCGTGGCGGGCCATGCCGCCGTAGGTGTCGATGATGATCTTGCGGCCGGTGAGGCCGGCGTCGCCCATCGGGCCGCCGATCTCGAAGCGGCCGGTGGGGTTGACCAGCAGGCGGTAGCCGTCGGTCTCGATGTCGGTGAGGTCCTTGAGCACGACGTCGACGACGTGCTCCTTGATGTCGGGGGTCAGCATCTCCTGCAGGTCGATCTCGGCGGCGTGCTGCGTGGAGACCACCACAGTGTCGAGCCGGACCGGCTTGTCGCCGTCGTACTCGATCGTGACCTGAGTCTTGCCGTCGGGGCGCAGGTACGGGACGGTGCCGGACTTGCGGACCTGGGTGAGCTGCATGGCCAGGCGGTGGGCGAGCGTGATGGGCAGCGGCATCAGCTCGGGCGTCTCGCGGCACGCGTAGCCGAACATCAGGCCCTGGTCGCCGGCGCCCTGGCGGTCGAGCTCGTCGGCGTCGCCCTCGACGCGGTACTCGTAGGCGTCGTCGACGCCCTGGGCGATGTCGGGCGACTGCGCGCCGATGGACACCGACACGCCGCAGGAGGCGCCGTCGAAGCCCTTGTGGGAGGCGTCGTAACCGATCTCAAGGATCTTCTCCCGGATGACGCCCGGGATGTCGACATAGGTCTCGGTCGTCACCTCACCCGCGACGTGGACCTGACCGGTGGTGATCAACGTCTCGACCGCGACCCGGCTCTTCGGGTCGTCTTTGAGCATGGCGTCCAGAATCGCGTCACTGATCTGGTCGGCGATCTTGTCCGGGTGGCCCTCGGTGACCGACTCGGAGGTGAACAGGCGACGTGACAACTCAGTGGCTCCTCATGCAGCGGCTGCTGACAAATCAAGGGCTCAGCGCGAGTTGACACGCCAGAGCCTCGCCGAAGTCTAGCCCTACCCGGCACTCCGCCGCGAAACAGACCACGATCGAAATGGTCAAAGGTGGGGCAGAGGATCCAGAGGAAGCCTCTCCGGAGCGAACGCCTCCACGTCGGCGGCGGCGACCACCGCGGCGTACTCCTCGTCGATCTCGAACGTCATGTCGCCGAGCTCGATGACGGGCCCGGGCGCCCGCGTGATCGGGCCGAGCCGCGTGTCGCGCGGGAACGTGGCGTACACCGAGACCGGCCGGTCCCCGCGGAACATCCGCGTGGCCAGCACGGCCACGGCCAGGTCCGTGACCACGATGAGGAAGTTGGCCGACCCGCCCGGCCCGACGGACAGCGCGGGGAACACGTAGCGGATCGCGCCCTTGTTTCCCAGCACCGTCCTGCAGCGGTCCCTGACAGCAGAATTCACCGGCATGCCGCCCTCCTTCGCCCCAGTATCAGCGGGCATTCCGGGCGCTGCAACAGGCGATCGGGTAATCATTCCAACCCGTTCGTCCCGTACGTCCCGGAAGGATGTTCGAGCACCTACCGGAGGGAGCGAAGAAAGACAGGGCGCTTCGTCCCGTACATCCCGAAAGAACGTCCGAGCGCCTACCGGAGAGGGCGAGAACCGGAGTCAAGGGAAGACGGTCGCGCACGTCCCGGAAGAACGTCCAAGCATTTACCGGGAAGAGCGGGGGCCGGAGTCAGGAAAGGCGGGGCGCGACGGCGTCCCAGACGGCGTCGGCGACGTCGTCCTTGGGGCCGCGCGGGACCTCGATCGGGTCGCCGCCCGCCACCAGGATGGTCGCCGCGTTGTCGGGGGTGCCGAAGGCGAGGTTCTCGCCGACCTGGTTGACCACGAGCAGGTCGCAGCCCTTGCGGGCGAGCTTGGCCTGGCCGTTGGCGAGCACGTCGTGGGTCTCGGCGGCGAATCCGACGAGCACCGCGGGCGAGCCGTCGTCGCGCTCCTTGCGGAGGGTGCCGATCTCGGCCAGGATGTCGGGGTTCTCGACCAGGTGGATGGGCGCGGGTCCGGCGTCCGTCTTCTTGATCTTGACGTCCTGGCGGTCGGCGGGCCGGAAGTCGGCGACCGCGGCGGCCATCACCACCGCGTCGGCGCCCTCGGACGCGGCCAGCACCGCCTCCCGCAGCTCGACGGCCGACTCCACGCGCACGACCGTGGCACCGGCCGGGTCGGGCAGCGACACGTTCGCGGCCACCAGCGTCACCTCGGCGCCGCGGGCGGCGGCCGTGCGGGCGAGCGCGTAGCCCTGCAGGCCGGAGGAGCGGTTGCCGATGAAGCGGACCGGGTCGATGGCCTCGCGGGTGCCGCCCGCGGAGACGACGACCCTGCGGCCGGCGAGGTCGCGCGGCGCGCCGCGCAGCACGCGCAGGCACACCTGGAAGATCTCGGCGGGGTCCGGCAGGCGCCCGGGGCCGGTGTCGGCGCCGGTGAGCCGGCCGACGGCCGGGTCGATCACGATGGCGCCGCGCTCGCGCAGCGTGGCGACGTTGGCCTCGGTGGCCGGGTGCTGCCACATCTCGGTGTGCATCGCGGGCGCGAACACCACCGGGCAGCGCGCGGTCAGCAGCGTGTTGGTCAGCAGGTCGCCGGCCAGCCCGTGGGCGGCCTTGGCCAGCACGTCGGCGGTGGCGGGGGCGACCACGACGAGGTCGGCCGCCTGGCCGATGCGCACGTGGGGCACCTCGTGGACCGAGTCCCACACGTCGGTCGTCACCGGGTTGCCCGACAGGGCCGCCCAGGTGGGCTCGCCGACGAAACGCAGCGCGTCGCGGGTGGGCACCACCCGCACGTCGTGACCGGACTCGGTGAACAGGCGCAGCAGCTCACACGCCTTGTAGGCGGCGATGCCGCCGCTGACGCCCAGAACGACGTTCATCGAGGCGTCAGGCCGCGCCTTCGATGGGCTCGGCGTTGAGCAGGCCCTCGGAGACCTCGCGCAGCGCGATGGAGAGCGGCTTCTCCTGGGCGTGCGTCTCGACCAGCGGCCCGACGTACTCAAGCAGGCCCTCGCCGAGCTGGGAGTAGTAGGCGTTGATCTGGCGGGCCCGCTTGGCCCCCATGATCACCAGGGAGTACTTGCTGTCGACGATGTCGAGCAGCGCGTCGATCGGCGGGTTGGTGATGCCCTCAGCGACCGGGGCAATTCCTGCCACGATTGATCAGACCTCTCGGTTGGTGGTTGCGGTGACCCCCTGAGGGTCGGTCATCAAGGCTATCAGCCGGTGGCACACGTCTTTGACGTCCGTGTTCACCAGCGTGAGGTCGAACTCCTTCTCCGCCGCCATCTCGATCCGCCCGGCCTCCAGCCGGCGGGCGATGACGTCCTCGGGTTCGGTGCCCCGCCCGCGCAGACGCTTCTCCAGCTCCGCCCAGCTGGGCGGAGCCAGGAAGACGAGCAGCGCGTCGGGCATGCTCCGCCGCACCTGCCGGGCGCCTTCCAGGTCGATCTCCAGCAGGGTTGGCACGCCGGCGGCCAGCTTGTCGAGCACAGGCTGCCGCGGCGTGCCGTAGCGGTTGCCCGCGAACTCCGCCCACTCGAGCAGCTCGCCCCGCTCCACGAGCCGGTCGAACTCCTCGCCGTCGACGAAGTAATAGTGGACCCCGTGCACCTCGCCGGGCCGGGGCCGCCTGGTGGTCACCGAGACCGACAGCCACACCTCAGGGTGCGCCCGCCGGAGCTCGGCCACGACCGTCGACTTGCCGACGCCCGACGGCCCGGACAGGACCGTCAGCCGCCTCTCCGAGGGGTGGAAGCCCCCGACTCTGCCGACGCCGGACGCCTCGTAGGCCATCACACCGCCGGACCAGGACCTGTCGGTCACTTCCTACCCCCCGTCGAACCAGAAGCTCCGTGTGGAACCGAGATTAGCTCTCGCCGCCACCGAACTCGCGCTCGAGGGCGGCCCTCTGGTTCGCGCCGAGGCCCCGCACGCGGCGGGACTCGGCGATGGCAAGCTTCTCCATCAACTGCTTGGCGCGGACCTTGCCCACGCCAGGGAGCGACTCCAACAATGCCGACACCTTCATCTTGCCGATGACGTCGTCGGTCTGCCCATCCTTGAGCACCTCAGCCAGAGAAACCGCGCCATGCTTGAGCCGGTTCTTGACCTCGGCACGCTCTTTACGGGCCTTTGCAGCCTTCTCCAGGGCTGCGGCGCGCTGCTCGGGGGTCAGGGGAGGAAGAGCCACGCCGGGTCACCTCGAATTTCTGTCGATGTACTCGGACGGGAAGGGAAACTAGCTGGTCATTGCCCCCTAGGCAACGCCAAGGGCGGTTTCTCTCGCCACAAAATCCACTTCATCACATTCCGTGTTCGTAAAATCACTGACTGCTGATCAAATCGCCCTCACTTCCGGGTTTCAACCGCGCACGCGGACGCGGCGAGGGGCGCTACGATGATCACGTACGGACATGCGGGGCGTGTCCGAAAGCGGGGCTGACCTGTGTCCGAAACCTGGCCGCGCCGTGCCGGAGTGGCGCCCGGCCCGGCCGCGCGCCGGCGTCGGCGATCTCAGGCCGCCGCCCCCTCTCGCGCCCGTCCCGCCGCCACGGGAACCTCCCGCTGTGGAGCCTCGTGTCAAGATTTCTCGTACGAACGACCGCACCGACACCGCACCCCCAGAGCGGTTCGGTGAAGCCCACGCCGGCTAGCCCCCGGCACCTAGGAGCCACCGGGCCGCGCCCGGGCCGGCTTAAACCGCGGAGGCCCATCGCTCACGGCCTCCACAGGCTGGCCCCTCACAAGCCACGCGCCGCGACCGACCGGCCGCGGCGCAGCCAACCGGGTCGGAACCGACCACGCCGGAGCCCACCGCGCCAGGCACCTCGTGTCCGACCTGCCCGCGCCCGGCACGGCCGGCCATGGCAGACCCCGTCGGAACCGCCCGCACGGCGCGGCCTCCGACGCGCCGGATGTCGCAGAGTCGGACCTTCCGCGTCGGGCGGGTGGGTGAGCGCCGGTATCACCACGACGCCTTGGCACCGTCCGCCCTCCAGCCCTGGGTGGGTCGCTTCCCCCTGGCCGGGCCATCCTCCGGCTCTGGCCGTCGCCTTCCCCCCTTTTGGCCGGGCCGCCCTCCAGCTCTGGCCGTCGCCTTCCCCCTTCTTGCCGGGCCGCCCTCCCGCGCTGGCCGGGGTGCCCTCCTGCCTTGTGCGCGGCGCCCTCCGGCTCTTGCCGAGGTGCCCTCCAGCTCTGGGCGGGGCGCCCTCCTGACTTGGGCGGGTCTCCGAGCTCTGGCTGGGGCTCACGAGGGTCACAGGCTGTTTTCCTGATCCGCCGACCACCGCGGGGCGATCAACGGCGTGCTGGGGCGGTCGCTCACCCCCGCCCTGCCGACGGCCGTCGGGCGGCAGGGGGCGCGCTGCCGGAAGAACGGCTGTCAGGCGTGGCTGGTGCGGCGGAGGGAGGCGGCGATGGCCGCGGCCGCCGCGCCCGGGTCCGGGGAGGCGGTGATGGGCCGGCCGATCACCAGGAGGTCGGCGCCGTCGGCGAGGGCCTGTTCGGGGGTGGCCACGCGGGCCTGGTCCTGGGTGGCCGAGCCTGCCGGGCGGACGCCCGGGGTGATGAGGGTGATGTCGTCGCCCACCTCGGCCCGGACGGCGCGGAGTTCGTGCGGCGAGCAGACGAGCGCGGTGGCGCCCGCCGACACGGACAGGGCCGCCAGGCGGCGGACGGCGTCGGGCGCGGGGCCGGCGAGCCCGATGCGCTCCAGGTCGTCGTCGGAGAGCGAGGTGAGCACGGTGACGGCGGCGATGCGGGTGTGCGGGGCCGCCTCCACGGCCGCCCTGATCATGGCGGGGCCGCCCGCGGCGTGGACGGTGAGGATGGAGGGCCGCAGCCGGGCGACGGCGCCGGCGGCGCCTGAGACGGTGTTGGGGATGTCGTGCAGCTTGAGGTCGAGGAAGACCTCCACGCCGCTGGCCCCGCGCACGGAGTCGATCACGTCGGGCCCGTAGCGCAGGTAGAGCTCCAGGCCGACCTTGACCGTGGTGACGTGCGGGGTCACCAGCGCGGCCCAGCGGGCGGCGGTCTCCAGGTCGGGGGCGTCGAGGGCGACGGCTATGGGTGCGGGAGTCAAGAGGTGCTCTCCTCGGTGTCGACGAGCAGGTGCCGGGCGGCGCTGCCCGGCGGCCGGTGGGCCAGGCCGACCGCGTCGGCCAGCCGCTGGAAGCCGCGCGCCTGGAGCAGGTCTTCGAGCTCGCGCTCGATGCGCAGGCACGCGTACGGGTCGTGGAACAGGGCCGTGCCGACCCCGACGGCGCAGGCGCCCGCCAGGATGAGCTGGAAGGCGTCCCTGCCGGTCATGACGCCGCCGACGCCGATGAGCGGCACGCCGGGCAGCGCGGCGTGCACCTGCCAGACGCAGCGGACGGCGAGCGGCAGGATGGCGGGCCCGGACAGGCCCCCGGTGACGGCGGCCAGCGACGGCCGGAGCGTCTCGGTGTCGATGGCCATACCCAGCGGGTTGTTGATCATGCAGAGGGCGTCGGCCCCGGCGTCCACGCAGGCGCGGGCGACGGCCACGATGTCGGCCACGTCGGGCGCCAGCTTGGCGACCACGGGGACGTCGTAGCGCATGATGGACCGGACCGAGGCGATCACCTCGGCGGCGGTGCCGCCCTCGCGGGCGAAGACCCGCCCGCGGTCCTCCATGTTGGGGCAGGACAGGTTGACCTCCAGCGCGGTCACCCCGGGCGCGTCGGCGAGCCTGCGGGCCAGCTCGGAGTATTCGGCGACGGTGCCGCCGCCGATGGACACGATGGTCTTGATGCCGCGCTGGGCCAGCCAGGGCAGCTCACGGTCCAGGAAGGTGTCGATGCCCGGCCCCTGGAGGCCGACGGCGTTGAGCATGCCGGAGGGCGTCTCGGCCATCCGGGGCGTGGGCCGCCCGGCGCGCGGCGCCATGGTGACCGAGCGGGTGGTCAGCGCGCCAAGCCGGTGCAGGTCGAAGAACTGGGCCAGCTCGCGCCCGGAGGAGGCGCAGCCGGCGGCCGTGGTGATCGGGGTGGCGAGCTCCACGTGGGCGAGGAAGGTGCGCATGTCGACGGACATCGCGTTCACCCGCTATCCGGCATGGCGGGCACCGCCTCCGGGGGCGCCGAGTGCGTCGAACGGGATCGTTCCGACGTCCTCGAAGCGCACCCGCTCACCGCGGAACACCGGGCCCTCGGCGCAGGCGCGGACCATCCGGGTGGTGCCGTCGTCGCCGATGACCGGCAGGACGCAGGTCATGCAGACGCCGATGCCGCACGCCATCGCCTCCTCGACCGCCACCTGGACGGGGATGTCGAACTCCATCGCGACCGCGGTGACGGCGCGCAGCGACTCCATCGGCCCGCAGGCGTAGACGGCGTCGGCCCGGGTGTCGGCGATCACGGACGGGAGCGCGTCGGTGACCCGGCCGCGCAGCCCGAGCGAGCCGTCCTCGGTGGTGAGCGTGGTGGTCTCGGCCAGGCGGCGGGCCCGCATGGCGCCGAACACCCGGTCGGCGCTGGCCGCGCCGAGCACGAAGTCGACCCGGCAGCCCCGTTGCAGCAGCATGTCGGCCAGCGGGAACAGCACGGCCGACCCGTACTCGGTGCCGACCAGCACGCAGTGGACGGGGTCGCGCGGCAGCGGGAAGGGCCGGCCGAGCGGGCCGACCAGGTCGAGCGTGTCGCGGGCGCGGCGCTCGGCCAGCCAGGCGGTGCCGGGGCCGCGCACGGTGAAGACCAGCTCGACCGTGCCGCCGTAGTCGGCCTTGACGTCGTGGATCGTCAGGGCGCGCCGCGTCACCATGGACGTGTGCGCGCCCCCGACCGCGACGGAGACGAAGTGGCCGGGGCGGTGGCGTTCGGCGATGCCGGGTGCCACCACGGTCAGCGCATGGTAGGCGTCGACCCGGCGCGTCGTCAGCACCGTGCCCGTCACCTGCACCGGAGTGCCGGCCAGTCTGCTTCACCTCCTGGGGTCAGCCCCGTAGTGCCTGTGCGTGCTCCTGGAGGGACCGTACGCCGACGTCCCCCCGCACGATGGCCTGGATGCCGGCCGCGGCGGCGGCGAGCCCGGCCACCGTGGTGATGCACGGTATGCCGCGCAGCACGGCGGCGGTGCGGATCTCGTAGCCGTCGAGCCGCGACCCGGGCTGGCCGGGGCTGTCGAACGGGGTGTTGACGATCAGGTCGATCTCCCCGTCGAGGATGGCCTGCACGCTGGTCGGTTCACCTCCTGGACCGGTCCCTTCGCTGTGCTTGCGCACGATCTTGGCATGGACGCCGTTGCGCCGCAGCACCTCGGCGGTCCCCTCGGTGGCGAGGATCTCGAAGCCCAGGTCTGCCAGCGCCTTCACAGGGAAGATCATGGCACGCTTGTCCCTGTTGGCCACGGATACGAACGCGCGTCCCTTGGTCGGAAGTTCGCCGTAGCTGGCCGCCTGCGACTTGGCGAAGGCGATGCCGAAGAACGCGTCGATGCCCATGACCTCGCCGGTGGAGCGCATCTCGGGCCCGAGCACGATGTCGACGCCGCGGAACCGGTTGAACGGCAGCACCGCCTCCTTGACCGCGATGGAGGCGTCCAGGGGCAGCGTGCCGCCGTCGCCCTCGGCCGGGAGCATGCCCTCGGCGCGCAGCTCGCGCAGGGTGGCGCCGAGCATGATCCGGGCGGCCGCCTTGGCCAGCGGCACCGCGGTCGCCTTGGACACGAACGGCACTGTCCGGCTGGCCCGCGGGTTGGCCTCCAGCACGTACAGCGTCCCGGAGGAGATCGCGTACTGGACGTTCAGCAGCCCGCGCACGCCGACGCCGCGGGCGATGGCCTCGGTGGCGGCGCGGACGCGCTTGATGTCGGCGCCGCCCAGCGTGATGGGCGGCAGCGCGCACGCCGAGTCGCCGGAGTGTATGCCGGCTTCCTCTATGTGCTCCATGACGCCGCCGAGGTAGAGCTCCTCGCCGTCGTAGAGGGCGTCGACGTCGATCTCGACGGCCTCGTCCAGGAACTTGTCGACGAGCACCGGGTGGCCGCCCTCCTGGGCGGCCATGTAGCGGGTGAGGGTCTCGTCGTCGTGCACGATCGCCATGCCGGCGCCGCCGAGTACGTACGAGGGACGCACGAGCACCGGATAGCCGATCTCCCCGGCGACGGCGACGGCCTCGGCGA
Organism: Nonomuraea sp. NPDC049649; assembly: GCF_040675175.1. Taxonomy (NCBI): domain Bacteria; kingdom Bacillati; phylum Actinomycetota; class Actinomycetes; order Streptosporangiales; family Streptosporangiaceae; genus Nonomuraea; species Nonomuraea sp. NPDC049649. The sequence continues at coordinate 10,349 of NZ_JBFAOH010000005.1, read as the reverse complement.
CGGTGGTGGCGGTGCCGTGCCGGGGCGCGGGCAGCCCCGCCTCGGCCAGCACCCGCCCGAACGCGCCGCGTTCCTCGGCCAGGTGGATGGACTCGGGCGAGGTGCCGACGACGGGCACGCCCGCGTCCTTGAGCGCCTGGGCCAGGCCGAGCGGCGTCTGCCCGCCGAGCTGCACGATGACGCCGGCGACGGGGCCGGTCCGCTGCTCGGCGTGGACCACCTCCAGGACGTCCTCTAACGTGAGCGGCTCGAAGTAGAGCCGGTCGGAGGTGTCGTAGTCGGTGGAGACGGTCTCCGGGTTGCAGTTGACCATGACCGTCTCGTAGCCGGCCCTGGACAGCTCGAAGGAGGCGTGCACGCACGCGTAGTCGAACTCGATGCCCTGCCCGATCCGGTTCGGCCCCGAGCCGAGGATGATCACCTTCTGGCGGGTGCCGGCGGGGACCTCGTCCTCCTCGTCGTAGGTGGAGTAGAGGTAGGGCGTCTTGGCGGCGAACTCGGCGGCGCAGGTGTCGACGGTGTTGTAGACCGGCCGCAGGCCGAGCGCGTGGCGCAGGTCGCGGACGCGGGCCTCGCCGATGCCGCGGATCTCGCCGATCTGGGCGTCGCTGAAGCCGTGGCGTTTGGCGGCGGCCAGCACCTCGGCGGTCAGCTCGGGCGCGGCGGCGACGGCGCGGGCCTCCTCGTCGAGCTGGAAGAGCTGGTCGAGGAACCACGGGTCGATGCCGGTCGCCTCGTACAGCTCGCCGGGGGTGGCGCCGGCCCGGATGGCCTGCTGGACGGCGCGGAGCCGGCCGTCGTGCGGGGTGCGGACGGCGGCCAGCAGCTCGTCCTTGTCGCCGGGGTCGCCGGCCCAGGAGAAGGAGGAGCCTTTCCGCTCCAGGGAGCGCATCGCCTTCTGCAGCGCCTCGGTGAAGGAGCGGCCGATGGCCATCGCCTCGCCGACCGACTTCATGTGGGTGGTGAGGGTGCGGTCGGCGCCGCGGAACTTCTCGAAGGCGAAGCGCGGCACCTTGACCACGATGTAGTCGAGGGTCGGCTCGAAGGAGGCCGGGGTCTCCTGGGTGATGTCGTTGGGGATCTCGTCGAGCGTGTAGCCGACGGCCAGCTTGGCGGCGATCTTCGCGATCGGGAAGCCGGTGGCCTTGGAGGCCAGCGCACTGGACCGCGACACCCGCGGGTTCATCTCGATGACGATCATCCGGCCGGTGCGCGGGTCGACCGCGAACTGGATGTTGCAGCCGCCGGTGTCGACGCCGACCTCGCGGATGACCGCGATGGCCACGTCGCGCATGTTCTGGTATTCGCGGTCGGTGAGGGTGAGCGCGGGCGCGACGGTGATGCTGTCGCCGGTGTGGACGCCCATCGGGTCGAGGTTCTCGATCGAGCAGACGATGACCACGTTGTCGTTCTTGTCGCGCATCACCTCCAGCTCGTACTCCTTCCAGCCGAGGATGGACTCCTCCAGGAGCACCTCGGTGGTCGGGGAGGCGTCGAGCCCCGCCCCGGCGATGCGCCGCAGCTCGTCCTCGTCGTGGGCGAACCCGGACCCGACCCCGCCCATGGTGAACGACGGCCGCACCACCACCGGGTAGCCCAGCTCGCCGGCCGCGGCCAGCACCTCGTCCATGCTGTGGCAGATGGCCGAGCGGGCCGACTCGGCGTTCAGCCCGCGCTCGGCGGCGACCTTGGCGACGATCTCCTTGAACCGCTCGCGGTTCTCGCCCGCCTGGATGGCGTCGAAGTCGGCGCCGATCAGTTCGACCCCGTACTGCTCCAGCACGCCCGCCTCGTGCAGCGCGACCGCGGTGTTGAGCGCGGTCTGGCCGCCGAGGGTGGGCAGCAGCGCGTCGGGCCGCTCCTTGGCGATGATCTTCTCGACGAACTCGGGGGTGATCGGCTCGACGTAGGTGGCGTCGGCGAACTCGGGGTCCGTCATGATGGTGGCCGGGTTGCTGTTGACCAGGACGACGCGGAAGCCCTCGTCGCGCAGCACCCGGCACGCCTGGGTGCCGGAGTAGTCGAATTCGCACGCCTGCCCGATCACGATCGGCCCGGAGCCGATCACCAGCACGGACTTGATGTCCTCACGCTTGGGCACGGCTCATGACCTCGCAGAACTCGTCGAACAGGTAAGCGGCGTCGTGGGGGCCGGCGGCGGCCTCGGGGTGGTACTGGACGCTGAAGGCGCGCCCGTCGAGCAGGCGCAGTCCTTCCACGCAGCGGTCGTTGAGGTTGACGTGGGTGACTTCGGCCGGCCCGTACGGGGTGTCGAACGGGCCGTCGAGCGGCGCCTCGACGGCGAACCCGTGGTTGTGGGAGGAGATCTCCACTTTGCCGGTCCGTACGTCCTGGACGGGCTGGTTGACGCCGCGATGGCCGTAGCGCAGCTTGTAGGTGGGCAGGCCGAGCGCCCGGCCGAAGAGCTGGTTGCCGAAGCAGATGCCGAAGAACGGGATCCGCGCGGCCAGCACCTCGCGCAGCGCGGTGATGTCGGCGGTGGCGGGGTCGCCGGGGCCGTTGGAGAAGAACACGCCGTCGGGGCGGACCGCCTCGATGTCGGCGAACGTGGCGGTGGCGGGCAGCACGTGCACCTCGCAGCCGCGTTCGGCCATCCGGCGCGGGGTCATGTCCTTCATGCCGAGGTCGATGGCGGCCACGGTGTGGCGCTTGGCGCCGACGGCGGGCACGACGTACGGCTCGGCGGTGGCGACCTCGGCGGTCAGGTCGGCGCCCACCATGGAGGGCGTCTGACGCACCCGTTCGACCAGCGCCTCGACCGGCTCTTTCGGGCTGGAGAAGACTCCGGCCCGCATGGCGCCGCGTTCGCGCAGGTGGCGGGTGAGGGCGCGGGTGCCGCGCAGGGCGATGCCGACGACGCCCTGGTCCTTCAGGTAGTCGTCGAGGGAGCGGGTGGCCCGCCAGCTCGACACCACCCGGGAGGGCTCGCGCACGACGTATCCGGCGACCCAGACGCGGGCCGACTCCGGGTCCTCGTCGTTGACGCCGGTGTTGCCGATGTGGGGGGCGGTCATGGCGACGATCTGGCGGTGGTAGGAGGGGTCGGTGAGGGTCTCCTGGTAGCCGGTCATCGCGGTGTTGAAGACGATCTCGCCGAACGTCTCGCCTTCGGCGCCGTAGGGGGTTCCGTGGAAGACGCGGCCGTCCTCCAGGACGAGCAGGGCTCCGCTCACACCAGTTTCCCTTCGAGGACGGTGGGCTTGCCGCGCAGGAACGTCGCCACCACCCGGCCGGGGAGGGTCATCCCGACGTAGGGGGTGTTGCGGCTCCTCGACGCGAAGGACGAGGAGTCCACGGGGGCGCGGTGGCCGGGATCGTAGAGGGTGAGGTTGGCGGGGGCGCCGGGCGCGATCGGGTGGCCGTGGCCGGTCAGCCGGCCGATCCGGGCGGGAGCGTACGACATGCGGTCGGCCACGCCCGCCCAGTCGAGCAGGCCGGTGTCGACCATCGCCTCCTGCACCACGCTGAGCGCGGTCTCCAGGCCGATCATGCCCATCGCGGCGGCCGACCACTCGCTCTCCTTGTCCTCCACCGGGTGGGGGGCGTGGTCGGTGGCGACGATGTCGATGGTGCCGTCGGCGAGCGCCTCGCGCAGCGCCTCCACGTCGGCGGCGGTGCGCAGCGGCGGGTTGACCTTGTAGATGGGGTTGTAGGCGCCGACCGGCGAGTCCTCCACCAGGTCGTCGGTGAGCAGCAGGTGGTGGGGGGTCACCTCGGCGGTGACGTTCCAGCCCTTGGACTTGGCCCAGCGCAGGATCTCGACCGACCCGGCGGTGGAGACGTGGCAGACGTGCAGCCGGGAGCCGACGTGCGCGGCCAGCAGGCAGTCGCGGGCGATGATCGCCTCCTCGGCGACGGCGGGCCAGCCGGTGAGGCCGAGCCGTCCGGAGACGATGCCCTCGTTCATCTGCGCGCCCTCGGTGAGCCTGGGCTCCTGGGCGTGCTGGGCCACGACGCCGTCGAACGCCTTCACGTACTCCAGGGCCCGGCGCATGAGCACCGCGTCGGAGACGCACATGCCGTCGTCGGAGAAGACCCGGACGCGGGCGGCGGACTCGGCCATCGCGCCCAGCTCGGCGAGCTGGCGGCCCTCCAGGCCGACGGTGACCGCGCCGACGGGCTGCACGTCGCAGTGGCCGTACTCGCGGCCGAGCCGCCACACCTGCTCGACCACGCCCGCCGTGTCGGCGACCGGGGAGGTGTTGGCCATGGCGTGTACGGCGGTGTAGCCGCCGCGGGCGGCCGAGCGGGTGCCGGTCTCGACGGTCTCGGCGTCCTCGCGGCCGGGCTCGCGCAGGTGGGTGTGGAGGTCGACGAGGCCGGGCAGGGCGATCGCGCCGCCGCCGTCGACCTCCTCGTCGTCGCCCGTGAGGCCGGGGCCGACCTCGGCGATCTCGACGCCGTCGACGCGGATGTCGACCGGTTCCTCTCCTAGAATCCGTACGTTACGGATGATCACGCTGTTTCTCCCCCGAGTAGCAGATAGAGGACGGCCATGCGGATGGTCACCCCGTTGGCGACCTGTTCGACGATCGTCGAGCGCGGGGAGTCGGCCACCTCGGCGGCGATCTCCATGCCCCGGTTCATCGGGCCGGGGTGCATCACGATGGCGTCGTCGGGCATCTTGGCGAACCGGTCGCGGTCCAGCCCGTAGCGGCGCGAGTACTCGCGCTCGCTCGGGAAGTAGGCGGCGCTCATCCGCTCCTTCTGGACCCGCAGCATCATGACCGCGTCGGACTTCGGCAGCACCGCGTCGAGGTCGTACGAGACCGCGCACGGCCAGGTGTCGACCGAGACGGGCAGCAGGGTCGGCGGGGCCACCAGCGTGACCTCGGCCCCGAGCAGGTGCAGCAGCAGCACGTTGGAGCGGGCGACCCGGCTGTGGAGCACGTCGCCCACGATGGTGATGCGGCGGCCGTCGAGATTGCCGAGGCGCCGGCGCATCGAGAAGGCGTCGAGCAGCGCCTGGGTCGGGTGCTCGTGGGTGCCGTCGCCGGCGTTGACCACGCTGCCGTGGACCCAGCTGGCCAGCCGGTACGGAGCGCCGGAGGCGGCGTGGCGGATGACGACCGCGTCGGCGCCCATCGCCTCCAGGGTCAGCGCGGTGTCCTTCAGCGACTCCCCTTTGGAGACGCTGGACCCCTTCGCCGAGAAGTTGATCACGTCGGCGGAGAGCCGCTTGGCCGCCGCCTCGAACGAGATGCGGGTCCGGGTGGAGTCCTCGAAGAACAGGTTGACGACCGTGCGGCCGCGGAGTGTGGGCAGCTTCTTGATGGAACGTTCCGAGATCCTCGCCAGCTCCTCGGCGGTGTCGAGGATGAGCAGCGCGTCGTCGCGGGTGAGGTCACCGGCCGAGATGAGGTCCCGTTTCACCTGGCGTCCTCCTTCCTGAGGATGACGGCGTCGCGCCCGTCGATCTCCCGCAGGAACACCTTCACCTTCTCGCTCTTGGCCGTGGGAAGGTTCTTGCCGACGAAGTCGGCGCGGATGGGCAGCTCGCGGTGGCCGCGGTCGACCAGGATGGCGAGCTGCACGGCGGCCGGGCGGCCGAACTCGCTGAGCGCGTCGAGCGCCGCGCGGACCGTGCGGCCGGAGTAGAGGACGTCGTCGACGAGCACCACGGTCTTGCCGTCGACCCCGTCGGGCGGCAGTTCGGTGCGGCCCAGCGGCCGGGCGGGGCCGTGACGCAGGTCGTCGCGGTACATCGTGATGTCGATCGAGCCGACCGGGACCTTGACGCCTTCGAACCGCTCGATGCGCTCGCCGAGCCGGTGGGCGAGGGTCACGCCGCGGGTGGGAATGCCGATGAGGACGACCTCGTCGGCGCCCTTGTTCCGTTCGAGGATCTCGTGGGCGATACGGGTCAGCGCCCGATGGATGTCCGGGCCTTCGAGCACGGCCCTGGATTCGGACATGCCGAAATCTCACCACCTTTCCCGCCTCACAGGACGGGGCTTAAAGGGTGTTGGTCGGGTCACAGAGTACCAGGGGGGATCCGCCCGAACCGGGCGCCCCCTGGCGGGTGAACCGGGGACGAGCTGGGGGATAGAGACACAATGACCTGTCATCGTCGCCAGTGCGCCCAAGGGAGCCGGTGATGACAGTCGTGCGGCGGCTCCTCCGTACCAAGCCCACCGAGCGGCTGGTCGCGGAGAGCGGCCACGGCGAGGGCGGCGAGCTGCGCCGCACCATGGGGCTGTGGCAGCTGACGCTCTTCAGCGTCGGCGCCACCCTCGGCACCGGCATCTTCGTGATCCTGAGCCAGGCCGTGCCCAAGGCGGGCCCGGCGGTCACGGTGGCGTTCGTGCTGGCGGCGGTCACGGCGCTGTTCTCCGCGCTCTCGTACGCGGAGCTCGCCGGGACCATCCCGGTGTCCGGATCGTCCTACTCCTACGCGTACGCGACGATGGGCGAGCTGGTCGCCTGGGTGTGCGGGTGGTGCCTGATGCTGGAGTACGCGGTGTCGGTGGCGGCCGTGGCGGTCGGCTGGGGCGAGTACCTGAACGCGTTCCTGGAGAGCCTGGCCGGCTGGCGCCTGCCCGACGCGATCACCCGCTCCCCCGGCCAGGACGGCGGCGTGGTGAACGTCACCGCCATCCTCATCGTGCTGCTGGCGACCTGGCTGCTGCTGCGGGGGGCCTCCGAGAGCGCCACGGCCAACGTGGTGTTCGTGGCCATCAAGGTGGCCGTGCTGCTGTTCTTCTGCGCGGTGGCGTTCACCGGTTTCAGCGCGGGCAACTTCTCGCCGTTCGCGCCGATGGGGGTGGCCGGGGTGACGGCGGCGGCCTCGCAGGTGTTCTTCTCCTACATCGGCTTCGACGCCGCCTCCACGGCCGGCGAGGAGGCCAGGAACCCGCGGCGCGACCTGCCGCGGGCCATCGTGCTGTCGCTGCTCATCGTGACCGTCGTCTACGTGCTGGTGGCGGTGGCCTCGATCGGCGCGATGCCGTGGACCGCGTTCGACCCCGCCCACACCGAGGCGAGCCTGTCCTTCATCGCCGATCTGGCCACCGGCTCCACCTGGGCGGGCCTGATCATCTCGTTCGGCGCGGTCGTCGCGATCGCGAGCGTGGTGCTCACGGTCATGTACGGGCAGACCCGCATCCTGTTCGCCATGTCCCGCGACGAGCTCGTCCCCCGGGTGTTCCAGCGGGTGAGCCCGAGCCGGCAGGTGCCCGCGGCCAACACCCTCATCGTCACCGCGTTCGTCTGCGTGCTGGCCGGGCTCGTCCCGCTCGGCCACCTCGCCGAGGCGACCAGCATCGGCACGCTGTTCGCGTTCGCGATCGTGAACGCCGGGGTGCTGGTGCTCCGCCGTCGCCGGCCCGACCTGCCGCGGAAGTTCCGCACGCCGTTCTTCCCCGTCACCCCGGTGCTCGGGGTGGTGTTCTGCGTCCTGGTCATGGCCGGTCTGGCCGGGGTCACCTGGGTGGCGTTCGCGCTGTGGATGCTGGCCGGGCTGCTCTGTTACTTCCTGTACGGCTACCGCCACTCGCGGCTGAGCACCGAGGAGGTGTCCCTGTGAAGATCGAGACGGTGCTGAGCGGGTTCGTCCCGGAGCCGCGGGGCCGCGACGGCCTGACCCTGGCCAGGCTGCTGGCCGGGCAGAGCGGCGCCCGCCTGCAGGTGGCGTACGTCAAGGCGCCGGCCTGGCCCGCGCCGGGTCCGGCACGGGCGGAGGCGGGCGCCTGGGCGGCCTTCCTGGACGAGCAGGCCGAGGCCACGCTGGCGCAGGCCCGCGAACTGGCCGGCGAGGACGCGGACCTGCTCACGTACACCCAGCGGGGCAGCGGGCGCGGACTGGTGGAACTGGCGCGCAAGCGCGGCGCCGACGTGGTGGTGATCGGCTCGGCGCCGCGCGGCAGGCGCGGGCGCATCTCCCTGGGCAGCACGGCCGACCAGCTCCTGCACTCCTCGCCGGTGCCCGTGCTGCTGGCCCCGCGCGGGTACGCCGACGACGTCCCGCCCGCGCTGACCCGCCTGACCGTCGCCTACCGCCGCGGGCCCGGTGCCGACGAGACGGTCAAGGCGGCGGCCAGGATCGCGGCCGCGCTGGACCTGCCGCTGCGGCTGGTCACGCTGGTCATGGCGACCTACCGGCGGCATCCGCTGGGCGGGGAGATGATGGCGGGGATGCGCGAGCAGGCGATGATGGACCTGACCGCCGCCGCCCGCGGCCCCCGGCGGCGGCACCAGGTGGACCTGGAGGTGCTGGAGGGCAGGACCGTCGGCGCGGCCATGCGGATGGGCGACTGGGAGCGGAGCGAGCTAATCATCTGCGCCTCCAGCTCCGCCGGGCCGCTCAGGCGGGTGTTCCTGGGCGACACCAGCATCAAGATCGTGCGGGCGGCCACCTGCCCGGTCATGATCCTGACACGGCAGCCCTGACTTGTCCGGGCCCGGTGCGAAAACCGCTGTGGTTACTCGGCAAACTAGGACGAAGTACAGTTAGTACGGGGACAAGAGGGGCTTATGCGTCGTTCTATGCCTGATCGGATTCGGCATCTTTTTTCCAATCAGCTTGACCTTAGGCGTCGGCCCCTTTACCGTCACTGTGCGTAACCAGCACCGCGCGGCGTTCTGGGGTGAACCCAGGGCCATCGCTACCGATGAGTGCCCGACAGGCACCGGACCCCCGGTAGCAGCGGCCTTCGCCGCGAGGGAGCACAATCTACTGAGAGCTATTAGAACGAGGAGCCGGGGGGCCACACGATGCCGTCTGAGTACGCTAAGTCGCTGGGTGCAAAACTCCGCGCGATCCGCACCCAGCAGGGCCTGTCCCTGCATGGAGTCGAGGAGAAGTCGCGCGGCAGGTGGAAGGCCGTGGTGGTGGGATCGTACGAGCGGGGCGACCGTGCGGTCACGGTGCAGAAGCTTGCCGAACTTGCCGACTTCTACGGGGTGCCCGTCTCCGAGCTGCTGCCCGGCGGTGCCGCGCCGAGCCCGCTCGGCCCGACCCCCAAGCTTGTGATCGACCTGGAGAGGCTGGCCGCGCTGCCCAAGGAGAAGGCGGGGGCGCTGGCCCGCTACGCCGCCACCATCCAGAGCCAGCGGGGCGACTACAACGGCAAGGTGCTGTCCATAAGGCAGGAGGACCTGCGCTCCCTCGCCGTCATATATGACAAGTCGCCCAGTGAGCTCACCGAGGAGCTGATCAGCTGGGGCGTCCTCGACGCCGAGGCCCGGCGGGCCGTCGAGACGTTCTGACCGACCCGGCTCCGCACAGCCGCCGATGAGGGGCGCGCCCATCCCAGGGCGCGCCCCTCATCGCGTTCCTGACAAAACCTCAAAACTCCCCCACATCCCGACATTTCACCACCCTCGAAAATCAGCCATTCCCGAATGAAACCTTTGACCATTCAACAAACCCCTGCACTTCCCCCTTCTCCTGTCAACCTCCCTCGCCCCAACCCGTCATGAACACTCCAAACAGCACCTCGTAGCCACGGCTCGATGCAGATGTACGAGCACGGGCACAGCACCTCCGTAGACGCGGCTCGGTGCAGATGTACGAGCGTGCGCACGTGACCTCCGGGCGGTTTCCCGACGCTACGAGGATGAGCCTCGGGTGAGCGAGGACGTGACTCCCTCGACATCGTGACGCGGGAACCCCGGCGTCAAAGCGGCAAGGCGCAGTGGTCCCTTGATGCTGAGCGCCGCGGCATGGGTTCGGCGCGCATGCCGTTCGTGGCCTGCGCCGCGGGGGCCTGGGCGCCAACAGGGGTTCCCACCACACAGGGGTAGTGGGGCCGGCGGCGGAGCTGTCCCCCATGGCGACGAGCACCGGCTCCACGGCCTTCCCCCCCTGCGGTTAGCTGCGTGTGCGTGCTCTTGCGGAATCATGACGCCCCCGACGTGTCGGGCGATTCCGGGAGTTCTCCCCGGCGCTAAGGCGTGGCAGCGCGACGACCCCCTGCGCCAAGGCGTGACGGCGCGTCTCGGGGCAGCCATGACGACCTCAACATTCGGGGCGACGCCATGGTTCTCCCCCGCCGCGCGAAGACATGGCGGCGCGGCAATCCCTGGCCGCCAGGCACGGCGGAGCGGGTTCTGCCGGGAACTCGCGTCGGGCGTAGCGGCCCGCGATCTTCACGGAAAGCCCGTGTGAGCGCCCGCGAGCGAGAGGATTCCCTGCAGCCCGACCACGGTCTTGGCCCTCTGGCTGGTCATCAAGCTCAGGCAGATGATGCCGTCCAAGCCGGGCGTGCGGTGGGAAGGAAGCATCAGCCGACGGCTGTCAACGACGGCCGAATTCTGACCCCCTGACGACGGTTGAATCTTGACCCCCTGATGTTGTCGTTGACTACTGTTCGTGCTCGGATCGGGCC